>JAEZCR010000222.1 GCA_023433465.1 Pseudomonadota bacterium
CCGCCGAAGTCCGCGTGCCCGGGCGTGTCGACGATGTTGATGCGCGTGCCGCCGTAATCGATCGCGCAGTTCTTCGCGAGGATGGTGATGCCGCGCTCGCGCTCGATGTCGTTCGAGTCCATGACGCGCTCGGTCACCTTCTCGTGGGCCGCGAAGGTGCCGGACTGGCGCAGCAGGCAATCGACGAGAGTGGTCTTGCCATGGTCGACGTGCGCGATGATGGCGATGTTGCGGATCGGGCGATTTAGCATAGAACTCAGTGACTTACGCTGGGAAGGAGGTGCGCAAGTCGATTTCAGGGGGCGCGCAGGGTATCAGAAGGGCTGGGAAACGCCAAAACGTGTGGGGACAGACTTCAGTCTGTCCCCACACAACAAGGACCTATGGGGTGTCCCCGGTCTGCCGAGTCAGGCGGGCTGGGGTTTCCAGTTGGGGAAGCGTTTGGCCAGGTGGCGCTGCTCACGCATGACGTCCTGGCTCGACGGGCCGCGTTCGAGCTTCACGACGCAGGCGTTGCTTTCCAGGCGCAGGACGGTCCCGGCGACCTGGCACTTGGCGCCGATCGTGAGGATCAGCGTCCCTTCGATGCGTACGTCGACCTCGAAATTGCCGCCGCCGGCGACGATGCGCAGGCCCTTCTCGGAGATCTCCTCGACCTTGTAGTTCGCGCCGTCGATCGAGAGTACCGCGCCACTCGTGATGGGATAGGGCAACCGGAAGTATTCCCGGCGGCTCGTGAGCGTGGGTATGCGGTACTGCGTGGCCACGCGTCCAAGATACGGGGAACCCCGAGGCGATGCCACCGGGGTCCCCGCATGGAGTTCACGATTTGAGTGCGAACTGCGTCGAATAACCGCTGCGTCACCAATTGAACATTAGTCGGGCGTACACGAACCGGCCGCTGAAGCCGTACGGCGAGTAGCGCGAGAACCCGAGCGCGTTGGTCGCGTTGAGGTTCACGACCCCACCAGGTGGACTGGGCAGGATGCGGTTGTTAGGCACGCGGTCCGGATACTGGTCGAACAGGTTGTCCGCGCCGACCAGGATGCCGAGCTTGTTGTCGATGAATCTCGCCGTGAGTGCGAGATCGACCACGAGGTCGCCCTCGATGACGATGTCGCGCGCGTCCTCGAGACCCGCGGCGATCTCGGCGTTGGTCGGCGCGCCGGGCTCCACGACCTCACCGTACTGCGTGCCCTTGAGATTCACGCCGAAGCTCGAGGCGCCAAGCGGAATCGACCAGTCGACGGCGAGGCTGAGCTTGCTGTCCGGCGTGCCCTCCTCGAAGGTCAGCGTATTGATACGTCCGAACAGCACCGGCGGCACGCAACCCGCGGGCTGGCCCACGCAGATGTTGTCGATGACGTTGGTGGATGGCAAGTCCTCCACCTCCGTGTCGTTCCAGTTGCCGGCGAACACGAAGTCGAAGCGGCCGGCGGGCGTGTCGCGCAGCGCGTAGCGCGCGACGAGATCGATGCCCTCGGTGCGCGTCTCGACGCCATTGATGAAGAAGCGCGCCACGCTCGCGCCGAACGGTGCGATCAGCGCGGCGACCTGGGGTGTGTTGAGGTTCTCGGACAACACGATGCGGTCGCGGATGTCGATGCGATACGCGTCGATCGTCGCCTCGAACGAACCGAACCGGATCACGGTGCCCAGCGAGTAGTTGCGCGACTTCTCGGCGTCGAGCGGCAACGCGCCGAGCACCTCGGCGGTGGGCGAGGTCGCCGGGAAGGTGCCGACCTCGAACGGCACGCCGTTGATGAAGTTGGTGGCCGTGGACGTGAAGAAGGCCTGCTGCAGTCCGGGCGCGCGGAATCCCGTCGACACCGCGCCGCGCAGCGCGAACGAACGCGTGAAGTCGTAACGCGCGGCGAGCTTGCCGGTCACGGCGCTGCCGAAATCGGAGTAGTCCTCGCCGCGCGCCGCGACGGAGGCAAGGAACTTGTCCGTGACTTGCGCTTCGAGATCCACGTAGGCGCTGTAGGCCTTGCGGTCCTCGTCGAGCTCGTTGCTCGGCTGGAAACCGGGAAAGCCCTGCGCGCCCGCCGGGGCGCCGGCGACCGGACCGCGCTCGTACGACGCGGGTTCGCCCGCTTCGATGCTGTAGGTCTCGCGCCGCGCTTCGACGCCGAGCGCGAGGTTCACGGGCTCGGCCAGTCCCCAGTCGAAGCCGCGCACGATGCCCGCGTTGAACACGAGCTGGTCGTACTCCATGCCACCCGCGTCGAACGTGGTCTGCGAGGCGGCCCCGAAGGACGTGTTGAGACTGTCGTCGACGCCGTAGTCGATCTTGTTTAGGCCGTAGACGATGCTCACGTCCGCATCCCACTCGCCGAGCTTGCCGCGCGCGCCCCAGCCCACGGCGAGATCGTCGATGTCCGACGTGATGAGCGGCAGGAACCCGTTCGGGTAGATAGCCGGCACGTTGCGCGCGTCGTTGAAGATGCGCGGGAACGCCGCCGAGTTGCCTTCGCGCTGTTGATAGCCGGCCCAGCCATACAGGCTCCAGTCGTTGCCGAGCGGAATGCCGGCATTGACGTAGCCGGTGATGTCTTCCATCTGGCCATCGCCGTAACGCGAGGTGACGGGAGAGCCGGGGACGCGATTGTCGAAATCCCCGCGGCTCGTCGGGTCACGGTCGCGATACTCGGCGGACAGCGTCAGGAATCCTTCTTCTCCGAGCGGCAATCCGACCCAGCCCGTCGCTGTCATGGTCGCGCCGTCGCTTTCGTCGCGCTCGCCGCGTTCGGTCTCGACGGTGGTGTCGTACTGGCCGTAGGTCACGCTGAAGTCGCCGCCCTCGCGCGCATCGCGCAGGCGCAGGTTGATGACGCCCGCGATGGCGTCGGAGCCGTACTGCGCGGAGGCGCCGTCGCGCAGCACCTCGACCGTTTCGATCGCGGCCAGCGGAATGGCGTTGAGGTCGACCGCCGCGGAGCCGCGGCCGATCGAGCCGTTGACGTTCACGAGCGCCGACTGGTGGCGGCGCTTGCTGTTGACGAGCACCAGGGTCTGATCGGGCGCGAGGCCGCGCAGGGTCGCGGGCCGGACGTGGTCCGTGCCGTCGGTGATCGACGGCCGCGGGAAGTTGATCGAGGGCGCGGCGGTGGATAGGGCTTCGGCGAGCTCGGTGGAGCCTTGCGAGACCAGCGCGTCCTGGGTCAGCACGTCGACCGGTGCGACCGAGTCGAGCCGGCTGCGCGCGGCGACACGAGTGCCGGTGACGACGATCTCCTGCTCCGCGACTTCCTCTTCGGCGGGCGGTGCGGATTCCTGCGCGGCGGAGACGCCGGCGAGCGCGAGCATGACGCCCGCCGCGCACAGCGAGAGCGGGAACGGTGAGACCTTGCGTGAAACGTCCATGGTTCATCTTCTCCTTCGTTGGAAATCCGGTTTCGCTGAATTCGGCTTCGTTAGAATCGGCGCATGCGCTATTTCAAGTCTGACAATACGGCCGCGGTGAGCAAAGAGATCCTCGAGGCGATCGGCGCCGCGAACGAGGGCGTCGCGCTCGCATACGGCGCCGACCGCTGGTCGGAGCGGCTCGATGCCGTGTTCGGCGAATTCTTCGGAACCGAGGTTCGCGTGTTCGCCGTGTCGTCGGGGACTGCCGCGAATTCTCTCGCTCTCGCGACCTTTTGTCCGCCGTGGGGAACCGTATTGACGCACGCGGAGGCGCACATCGAGCGCGACGAATGCGGCGCGCCGGAGTTCTTCACCGCCGGCGCGAAGCTCTCGCTCGTCGGTGGCGCGGGCGCGAAGATCCTGCCCGCGGATCTGTCGGCCCGGCTCGCCTGGTTCGAGCCGCACGTGCACGGCGTGCAGCCGCGCATGTTGTCGATCACGCAGGCGACGGAGCGCGGCGCGATGTACACGCCGGGCGAGATACGCGCGCTCGCCGACATCGCGCACGAGCGCGGTATGGCCGTGCACATGGACGGTGCGCGATTCGCGAATGCGCTCGTGGCGCAGGACGCGACGGCCGCCGATCTGACCTGGAAGTCGGGCGTCGATGTGCTGTCGTTCGGCGTCATCAAGAATGGCGGCATGAATGCCGAGGCCGTTGTGTTCTTCGATCCGACACGCGTGGCCGATTTCGAGTTCCGGCGCAAGCGCGCGGGGCAGCTCGCGTGCAAGGGGCGTTATGCCGCAGTGCAACTACTGGCGTACATCGAGGCCGGCCTGTGGAAGAGGAACGCCGAACGCGCGAACCGGCTCGCGGCACGGATCGCTGCCGCCGCGCCCCACCTGCTGAGCGAGCCGCAGCAGACCAACCAGGTGTTCATGAAGTTAGGCGACGAACGGATCGCGTCCCTTTCCAGGGAATTCGGTTTCTACCCCTGGGGTCCCGCGGGCTCGGGCGAGGCGAGGTTCGTCTGTTCGTGGGATACGCCCGAAGAAGACGTCGACGCCCTCTGCGCCGCATTGCAGTAAGACGGTGCCTGGCACGGAAATCCCGGGAGAAGCCGCGATCAC
>JAEZCR010000043.1 GCA_023433465.1 Pseudomonadota bacterium
TCGGGATTGAATCCCGTCAGGATCGGATTGCGGATCATGTCGTCTTGGGTTCTCTAACTACAGTCCAGAGCCAGATGGCGCCGAGGATGTCGAACAGGGCCAGCGCCACGAAGAACGGGTCGTAGCCGATGACTTTCACGAGTCCGCCCACCACCAGCGTGAATATGAGCACGCCCATGTTGCCGCAGAAGCCGGCGATGCCCGCGACCGTCGCGACTTCGTTCTTGCGGAACAGGTCCGACGCCATCGTGATGACCGTGATCGACAGCGTCTGGTGCGCGAAGCCGCCGAGGCACAGCAGCGCCAGCGCCATGTAGGGGCTCTGCACCTTCGCGACGAAAATCATCGAGGTCATCAGGAGCGCACCGACGGTGAACGCGATGCGCCGCGCGTTGATGAGACTTATGCCGCGCCGCTGCATCCAGTAGGCGATGGTCGGTCCGGTCATGGAGCCGAGGTCCGCGGTCAGGAACGGCATCCAGGCGAACAGGGCGAGTTGCTTGATGTCCCAGCCGCGCTCGGTCGCGAGATACAGCGGCATCCAGAAGTTCAACGTGCCCCAGGTCGGATCCGCGAGCATGCGCGGTATCGCAATGCCCCAGGTATTACGCTGCTTGAGCAGGCTGCCGATCGAAGGTTTGGCCGCGACGGCTGCCAGGTGGGCTTCCTGGTTCGACTCGATATATTCGCGTTCCTTCGCCGAGAGCGTCGGGTGCTGCTTCGGCGAGTAGTAGAACTTGAACCACATCGCGACCCACACGAGCGCCGCGACGCCCGCGATGATGAACGCGAGGCGCCAGCTGTGGAAGAGGATGGCCCAGGCGACGAGCGGCGCGGCCAGCATCGGACCGAACGACGCGCCGATGTTGTAGAAACCCGCGGCGAAGCCGCGTTCCTTCGCGGGAAACCACTCGGCGACGGCTTTCATGCCGCCGGGTTGCGCCGTGCCCTCGGCGAATCCCATGAGGCCGCGCATGACCGCCAGCATCTGCCAGTTCATCGCCGCGCCGTGCAGCGCCGTCAGCACCGCCCATGCCGCCGCGAACAGGCCGAAGCCCAGCTTCAGGCCGATGACGTCCATGATGTATCCGGCCAGGGGCTGCAGCAGCAGGCCGGCCTGGAAAAACGCCGTGACCCAGGAATATTCCTTCTCGGTGACGCCGACGTCCGCCGTGAAGGCTTCCTGGGTGACGACCACGCCGAGGATCGCGCGGGTGAGATAGTTGAAGACGGTGCCGATGGTGATCAAACCGATCATCCACCAGCGCATCGCCCAGATTTGGCGGATCAAAGCCACAGATTCCCCCTTGCAAGTCTCGCGTGTTCTTGGCCGTTACCCTAGCATTCCCGCATGCGCAAAGTCTCCCCACACGCCGCGGCGTACATATTCTTCATCATCCTATCCACGTCGATCGCGAGCGCCGCGCAACCGTGCGCGTCCCTCGCGAAGTTCTCGATGACGGAACACGGCGTGGTCATTCGCGCAGCGAAGGTCGTTCCCGCGACTGCGCCGGGTGTCACGCCCGCGCTGCCCGAACACTGCCGTGTCGACGGCGTGATCGACGAACGCACCGGCCGTGATGGCAAGACGTACGGCATCGGATTCGCCGTGGCGCTGCCGAAGAACTGGAACGGACGATTCCTCTTCCAGGGCGGCGGCGGATTGAACGGCAGCGTGCAGCCGCCGCTCGGCGGCGGCTACGCGGGCGAACATTCCGCCCTCTTGCGCGGCTTCGCGGTCGCGAGCACGGATTCCGGACACCAGTCCACCGGTTTCGACGGCAGCTTCTTCCGCGACCAGCAGGCCGCGCTGAATTTCCTTTACCAGGCCGTGGCCGAGGTCACCGTCGTCGCCAAGGCGATCGTCCGGCAGCACTACGGCAAGCCGCAGCAGCACGCCTACTTCGTCGGCTGCTCCACCGGCGGCCGCGAGGCGATGATGATGTCGCAGCGGTTCCCTAACTACTACGAGGGCATCGTCGCGGTCGCGCCGGCCGCGCGCACGAACTTCTCGAATCTCGGGCTGCGCCACGCGACGGTAGCGCTGAACGCCGCGGGACGCCTGACCGAAGCCGAGCGCAAACTCGTCGTCGACGGCGTGATCGAAAAATGCGATGCGCTCGACGGGGCGAAGGACGGCCTGATCTTCGCGCCTCACAAGTGCGACTTCGATCCAGGCACGCTTGCGCTGCCGGCCCCCAAGGTCGCGGCGATCCGCACCGTGATGCAGGGTCCGCGCACCGCGGCTGGACTGCAGGTGTATCCCGGATATTTCTGGGACACCGGCATCGCGAACACTCAGGGCCTTCCTGGAATACTCGTCGGTCCCGTCATTCCCGAAGGACGGCCCGTCGGCGCGACGTTCGACGTCGACGCCGCCGCGGCCGCGGCGATGGATGCGCGCGCGATGGTGGGCGATACGAGTCACTGGACCAATCTCAGCACGTTCCGCGGACAGGGCGGCAAGCTGATCTTCGCGCACGGCGTGAGCGACCCGTGGTTCTCCGCGCAGGAGAGCGTGCGGTATTACGAAGAACTCGGACGAGACAACGCAGAAGCGCCGCTGCGCGACTGGAGCCGGCTGTTCCTGGTGCCGGGCATGGGCCATTGCGGCGGCGGCGCGCGCACGCTCGACCGCTTCGACCTGCTGAGCGCGCTCGTCGACTGGGTGGAACACGGCCGCGCGCCGGACAGCGTGATCGCGACGGGCGCCTCCGCGCCGGGCGAGAGCCGTCCGCTGTGCCCCTTCCCCGCCTACGCGAAGTACACGGGCTCGGGCGACGCGCGCGCGGCGGCTAACTACACTTGCGCGGAGTGAACGCGGCCATCCGCGGTCACTGCGCCACGGGCAGTACCACCGCGCTCGGCGTCGCGCCGCCAAACCACACGCCCTGCGTAGCCTTCTTGTAGTCGCCCGGCTTCGCGAAGAAGATGTTCTCGACGTAAGTCTGCGGATTGCGGTCGTAGAGCGGGAACAGCGTCGACTGCACCTGCACCATGATCCGGTGACCCGGCAGGAACACGTGGTCGACGTCCGGCAGTTTCCACGTGTAGCGCTCCACCTTGTTGGGCTTGAGCGGCGCCGGCTGCGCGAAGCTCTCGAGATAACGTCCGCGGAAGATCTCGATGCCGATGGGTAGTTCGAATCCCGCCATCGACGGCTTCGCGCCCTGCGCGGCGGGCTCGGGCACGTCGTTCGGATAGACGTCGATGAGTTTCACGACCCAGTCGCTGTCCGTGCCGGTGGTCGACGCGAACAGCTCGACCGCGGGCGCGCCCATGATGTGCACCGCCTCGTCGAGCGGCGCGCTGGTCCAGACCGCGACGTCGGGACGGCCGGTGACGAAACGCTGGTCGTGCACGAGCCACGGCTTCCACTGGGTCGCATCGCTCATGTCGATGGGCCGCGGGATGAACGGCACCGGCTTCGCGGGATCGCTGATGTATTCCTCGCGCCCGGCCGCCTTCGGCTTCTCGAACGTCGCGACGCCGTTCGCGGCGAGGTAGATAGGCTTCGGCGCGCCCATCGGCCAGCGCGGCGACACGTTCCATTGGTTGGCGCCGGTCGCATACGTCAACACGGGCGGCGTCTTCGGGTCCGGCGCGCCCTTCAGGTGGTGATCGAAGAATGGCTTCGCGTACTTCACGCGCCACTCGAGCGCGGTGTCGCCGGTGAACGTGAGCATGCCCAGGTCGTAGCCGTAATGGTTGAAACCCGAGTGCCGCCACGGACCGATCACGAACGAGACCTTGTCGTTGTTCGTGTCCTTGGGCTCGAGTGCGCGGTACACGGCCGGCGCACCCCAGCTATCTTCCTGATCCCACTGTCCGACGACGAGCATCGTGGGCACGGTGTGCGGCCGCGCCGCGAGCCACTTGTCGACCGCCTGCAGCGACCAGAACTCGGTGTACGCCGGATTCTCAAGGAACTTGCGGATGCCGGGCACGTGCCCCGCGCCCACCTTGTTCACGAAATCCCCGACCGAACCGGCTTCGAGATAAGTCGCGTAGTCGTCGCCGCCGCCGAGCGCGAATCCGCCGCCACCACGGCCCTTGTTGAATCCCAGTTGCAGCGGGAACCCGATCGAATTGATGCGGAACGCGCCGTAATGGAACCAGTCGTCGCCCATCCACCCGTCCACCATCGGGCTCTGCGCGATCACCGCCTTGAGTGCAGGGTGAGGGTCGATGAGCGTCATCAGCGCCGTGAAACCGAGGTAGCTTGATCCGATCGCGCCGACGTTGCCGTTCGACTCCGGCACGTTCTTCACGAGCCACTCGATCGTGTCGTAGGCGTCGGTCGACTCGTCGATGCCCGTGTCGTTGAGCGGCCCGGCGAGCGGGCGGTTCAGGACCCACTGCCCTTCCGATTTGTACATGCCGCGGATGTCCTGGTAGACGCGGATGTAACCGTCCTCGGCGAACTCCGCGTCCATGACCTCGAGGATGTCGACGATGCGCTGACTGGCCACGCGGCTCGTCGCGCGGGTCGCGTTGTACGGCGTGCGCGAGAGCAGGATCGGCGCGTTCGCGGTGCCCTTCTTCATCACGATCACGGTGAAGAGCTTCACCCCGTCGCGCATTGGCACCATGACCTCCCGCCGGACATAGTCCGCCGAAGGAAGTGTCTGTTCGTATTCTTCGACCACGTCCGGGGTCATCGGCGTGACCGGCGGCGAAGACTGGGCGATGACAGTTGCGGAGAAGAGAACGAGGAGGTATTTCATGGCCCGAAAGGCTACGAGTCCGTGGGTCACCGGTTCAACAGGTAAACTCGCAACCGGACCCGTCTCAGGGAGACGAACAATGAATGTGTCGAAGTCGATTTTGACGGCGGTGCTGCTCGCGTTCTGCTGCACTGGCGCCATGGCGCAGATTTCCACGAGCAACCCGATAGCCAACAACGGTGCCGGCAACCCGGGCGGCAACGGCCCCCATCAACTCACGAACGAGGCGACGTCCAAGACCGGCACGATCATCCGCAAGGACCTCGTGTGGACCTCGAACATCCCGCTCAACAAGAAATATGGCGAATTCACGGCGGAGGAACGGGCGGAACTGCACGCGATGTACGAAGCCATGCCGGAAGGCGACGAGCCGCCGTTCCCGATCGACGGCCTGAGGCCGATCTTCAACAGCATCAAGAAAGGCCAGCAGATCGTGAAGGCGCGTGGAACGCTGAACATGGTCGTGACGGTCGGGCCCGACGGCAAGGCAACCGAAGTGGCGGACATGGGCGGAATCACCGGCGTGAACGCGCTGGAGATGCAGCGTTACGCGGGCTCGGTGCTGCTCATGACGAAGTACAAGCCCGCGATCTGCGGCGGAAAGCCGTGCAAGTCGCAGTTTCCTTTCGTGCTCGATCTGAAGCTGCGCTAACTACTGGCGGCCCGGTCCGCGGGCGCGACCCGTTCGCGGATCCAGCTCATGGCGCTGTCCATGTCCGTGAAGATGCCGGCCAGCGCGCCGCGGTTGTGCAGCACGTCGCGGAAGAAAGCGTCGAGCATGTCCTTGCGCGCGACGAAGGCCACGTAGAAGCCGTGCTGGTTCAGCGAGGCCGCGTCCATCGCGGCTCGAAACAGCTCGAACGTGTCCAGCTCGACCTCGAGCTCGCGCGCGTCGATGACGGCTGCGCTGCAATTGCCATCCCTACAGGCCTCGACGAGCGGGTCGAAGATGTTCGCGCGAGTCTCGAGGCGTTCATTGGGATAAGTGCCCGCGAGCGTCACGTGCAGCACGTTCGCGTGAATGCGGAAATCTCGCGTGTAAGGCTTCATCCGGCGGCATGCTACGCCGAATCCTCCCGTAAGGGCTCAGCCGCACGCTGGTCTGGTTGGTGCGTGTCGACGCCCGCGCGCGGAATGGCTGTCGCCGCGGGCAAACGCATCGTGTAGTCGATCAGGCCATCGGCGATCCGGTCGAATCAGGCCGCCTTGTCGAGCACGGCGCGCACGCGCGGCAGACTGTCGGGGTAATTCTTCTGCAGGAACGTCACCAGTTTCTCGCGCACCTCGCAGCGCAGGTCCCAGGCCTTGCCGGCGTCAGCAGCGCTCGCGAGCGCGCGCAGCTCGAGCGTCGTGTTCTTCACGTCGGTTACCTGCAGCACGTTGACCTTGCGGTCCCAGAGATCCGAAGCCTGGAGGATGCGCGTCAGCTCCTGGCGCACGGCGTCCACGGGCACCGTGTAATCCACGTGCAGGAACACGGTGCCCAGGATTTCGGCCGACGTGCGTGTCCAGTTCTGGAATGGTTTCTCGACGAAGTAATTGATGGGAATGACCAGGCGGCGCAGGTCCCAGATCTTGACCACGACGTAGGTCAGCGTGATCTCCTCGATGCGACCCCACTCGCCCTCGACGATGACGACGTCGTCGATGCGCAGCGGCTGGGTCAGAGCGATCTGCAGTCCCGCGAGCAGCGTGCCCAGGCTCTTCTGCGCCGCGAAGCCGATGACGATGCCGGCGAGACCGGCGGAAGCGAGCATGGCCGTGCCGAGCTGCCGCACCGGCTGAAACACCATCAGCATCGCCGCGATGGCGAACAGCACGATGACGGAGGTCGCGATCTTCCGCAGCACGGTTACCTGCGTGTACACGCTGCGCGCCTTCCGGTTGTCCGCGACGTCGATCCGGTAGTGCTGCAGGACGAGCTGCTCCATCGCCTTGACGAACTGCACGAGCACTACGGCAATCGTGGCCACCAGCAACATGCTCACGAAATTCTGGATGAGCTGCTTGATTTCGGGCGCAACCCGCAGCGCCGGCGCTCCGAGGATGAGCGCGATCATCGGCAGCACCAGGCGCAGCGCGCGACCGGCGAACGGCAACAGCACGTTGTCCCACTTCGCCTCGGTGCGCGAGGCGATCACTTTCAACAGCGCATCCACGGTGCGCGCGATCCGGTGCAGCAACCAGGCCAGTCCCAACAGGGTGCCGAAACCCCGCAGCCAGTCGAGCGTCGTGAGGCCGCGCGCCGTCCACTGCGAATCCGGGAATTCGGCGAGCAGGGTCGTCGACGCCAGATGTACACCGTACAACCACAACAAGAAGGCGATCGGCGGCACCGCGTTGCGCAGTCCGCGGGCAATCCAGTGGCGCGCCCCGACCGAGTCGCCGGCCTCGGGCGGCGCCTCGCGACTCTTGCGCTCGTGTCGTCTCGCCCACCAGCTCATGGCCACGTGGGCGATGGCCACCAGCAGCACGATCGCGCCGCCGAGGATCCAGGTCCTGAGTTCCGCTCCCAGTAAAGTGGAATTCATGTCGGGCATCGCCGGTCTCGCATTCAAAAAATTATTAGTTCATTGTACGCAATCATTGCAACATATGAACCATGAGTTACCGGGCGGGATTTCTGCGCGAGCGTGCGTTGGCATTGTTCCTCGACGTCGACGGCACGCTGCTCGAACTGGCGGCGACGCCGGATCGTGTTCGCGTGCCCGCCGCCCTGCGTAATACGTTGCGGCTCGCATGCGAGCGCGAACATGGAGCGCTCGCGTTGCTGAGCGGACGATCGATCGCGGAGCTCGACGAGTTGTTCGCGCCCTGCCGGTTCGTGGCCTCCGGCAAACACGGACTTGAAGTGCGACTGCCTTCGGGAGACGTGGTCCGGCCCGAGTTCGACCCGGCCGTGCTCGACCGCGCGCGCCGATGGTTAGGTTCGCTGGCGCAGGAAAACCGCGGACTGTTGTTCGAGGACAAGGGTCCGGCCCTCGCCATGCACTTCAGGCTCGCGCCTCGCATGGCGCCCGAAGTGAGCGCCGTGATGACCGAGCTCGTGGAGGAGCTCGGTGACGAGTTCGTACTTCGACCCGGAAAGTGCGTGCTCGAGATCATGCCGCGCGGATTCTCCGAGCGCAGCGCCATCGAACTGCTCATGCAGCAGAAGGAATTCGCTGGCCGCACTCCCACGTTCGTCGGCGACGATCCGACCGACGAAGTCGGCTTCGAGGCCGTCAACGAAATGGGCGGTCACAGCATTCGCGTCGGCGATCTCGCCGAGACAGCCGCGCGCTTTCGATTCAGCAATCCGGCGACCGTCGTCGCCTGGTTGAGGGACCGTAATCTGAATCGCTGACTGTGGCGCGTCACCGCGTTGCGAAGGCAAACACCCTGCCATCGAGATCGGCGGCATAGACGACGCCGTTCGCGATTACCGGCGATGCGCCGAAGCCCCACGCGCCATTCTTCGCGCGCTCTTCGGACGGCGGGTCCAGGTAAATCCAGCGCAGCGCGCCGCTCTGTGGTTCGAGCGCGATGAGCGAGCCCGCGCGCGAGCCTGGATAGGCGCCCTGGCCCGCGGTGCCCGCGATCACCACGTCGTCATTCACCGCGGGCCGTTGCCAGGAAAATCCCGGCACCGCGGATTTCCAGCGCGGCGCGCCGTCGGCGAGATCGAACGCGTAGACATTCGTCGCGTCCGAGGAGCCGGTGTAGACCACGCCGTCGCGGACAACCGGCGGCGATTCGATCCATGAGAACCAGTAGTAGCGTTTCCAGAGTTCCCGGCCGCTGGCCGCGTCGAGCGCGATCAGGTCGTAGCTGCGGCTGCCGATCAACACGCGATCGCCGGCGACGACGACATCACCCGGCACCGCGAGCTTCGCGTCGTAGGTCCAGCGCGGCTTGCCATCGCGCGCCGACACCGCCTGAACCTTGCCGTCGTACGCGGCGAAGATCACGTCGTCGCCGTGGAGTGCGGGCGTCGCCGTCATGATGTCGCCCGCGGCGACGCGCCAGCGCTCGCGGCCGGTAGCGAGGTCGAGCGCGTAGAGGTTCTTGTCGCGGCTCGCAACGTAGAGCGTCTTCGCATCGGCGACGACGCTGGAGGCATAACGATCCCAGCGAGTTTTCTCCTGGTTGGTCGGGATGCGCGGTTCGCTGCCGTGGTCGATGCGCGCGCGCCAGGCCTCTGCGCCGGTTCGCTTGTCGAGCTTGTATAGATAGCCCGAGTCGGATGCGACGTAGACGTGTTCGCCGAGCACCTTGGGCTGCGCGCGGATGGGCTCGCCGGTTTCGAACTTCCAGCGCACCTTGCCCGTGCGCTCCAGAGCGTTCAGATCGCCGCGCTCGTTGCCGATGAAGAGCAGGCTGGTTGCGTCGTCACGCTCGAGTCCGGCCCAGACCGCGGCGCCGGTGTCGAACGACCAGATGAGCTTCGGCCGTGCGGCTGAAGTTCTCCACTCGCGCGCGGCCGGACGCTCGAAGACTTCGCCGCGCTTGAACTCGATCGGGATGTCGTAGACGGGCGCGGCGTCGGCGGGCACATGGCCGCGCAGGGTTTGCGCCTCTGCATCCCACGTCAACGGGAAGGCCAGGCCCTTGGTGCTGATCGAGTTGCCGTCGATCGCGACTTCTCCGAGGTTGATGTCGTAGGCGGCGATGGCGATGAGGGAAACATGTGCTTCCTGTTTGCCGTCTTTCTCCAGGAATTGCAGGGCGACCGGTGATGATTCGCCTCCGTGAGAGGGGTTGGCGGACCACCAGCCTGCGAGGTCGGAGAAACGGAGCTCGGATTGCGCCAGGGCAGGAAATGAGAGTGCGAATAGCAGGAGCGGGAGAAGGGTCTTGTTCTTCATGGGAGCGAACGCTGGCGATGTCCCATCAAGATGTCAACGTTCCAGCCGGAACGTAGTTGGCAACCACGTTGCGGCAACGGCTGAGACCTCGCGCCTCAGTGAGAAACCTGCAGCAGCGCCTTGATCGCGCGTCGCTCGTCCATCGCGCGATACCCCTCCGCGACCTGCTCGAGCGGCAGCGTCAGGTCGAACACGCCACCCGGATCCATCTTCCCGCCTTCCACCAGCTCGATCAGCTTCGGTAGATAGCGCCGAACGGGCGCGGGTCCGCCGTGCAGGCGCACGTGCGTCGAGAAGAGTTGCGCGCCGTCGAAGTTCACGCCGTGCGGCACGCCGACATACGAAACATGGCCGCCGCGCCGCGCCGAGCCGATCGCCTGTGTCATCGACAACTGTGTGCCCACGCACTCCATCACCGAATCTGCGCCGATCCCGCGCGTGAGGTCCTGGACGCGCGCCACGCCTTCTTCGCCGCGCTCGGTCACGATATCCGTCGCGCCATATTGCCGCGCGAGCTTTTGTCGCTTCTCGTGGCGGCTGAAGACGATGATCCGCTCCGCGCCCATCATCCTGGCCGACAGCACACCTAACAATCCGACCGCGCCATCACCCACCACCACGGTCGTCTTTCCGGGCCCCACGTTCGCTGCGTCGGCGGCAAACCAGCCGGTGCCCATCACGTCGGAAAGCGTGAGCATCGCGGGAATCATCTCGCGCGAAGGATTCGCGCTGGTCGGCACCAGGGTCCCGTCCGCCAGCGGAACGCGCAGATACGGCGCCTGCGCCTTGTTGAAGAATCCGCCCTGCACGCAGCCCGATTGATAACCCGCCCGGCAATTCGGACACGTGTTGTCCGAGAACGCGAACGCGCCGATGACGAATTGGCCAGGCTTGACCGTTTTGACGTCGCGCCCGACTTCCTCCACGACGCCGCAATATTCGTGACCCATCGTCCTGGGGTCATCACCCGCCCGGGCGCCGCGGTACGGCCAGAGATCCGACCCGCATACGCAGCTCGCCGACAGTCGGACGATGGCGTCCGTCGGCTGCTCCAATTTGGGGTCGGGACGTTCTTCCAGGCGCACATCGTGGTGCGCGTACAGCACAGCGGCTTTCATCCGCGCATTGAAGTTCAGCCCGGCGATTTTGGATGTCAGCTTCCTGAACGAGAGATATGCTCCGTCGATCTGCCAATCAGGGAACGATATGAACAAGCAGAAGAAAAGCATTCCATTGTGCGGTGCATCCACGATCGTGCTGAGCGCCGCCGTCCTACTAGCGGGTACTGCTGCGGCGCAGGAACCACAAGGCCAACTCGAAGAAGTCGTCGTCACCGCCGAGCGTCGCGCCGAGAACATCCGCGACGTGCCGAGTTCGATCTCGACGGTGAGCCGCGCCGATCTCGACGTGCTCGCGACCGGCGGCCAGGACGTGCGGCTCCTCGCAGCGCGCGTGCCGAGCCTCAACGTCGAATCTTCGTTCGGCCGCGCATTCCCGCGCTTCTACATTCGCGGTTACGGCAACAGCGACTTCCGGCTGAACGCCTCGCAGCCGGTCTCGCTCATCTACGACGACGTCGTGCAGGAGAATCCCATCCTCAAGGGATTCCCCATCTTCGATCTCGACCAGGTCGAGGTGCTGCGCGGACCTCAAGGCACCCTCTTCGGCCGCAACACGCCCGGCGGCGTGGTCAAGTTCGACTCCATACGGCCGCAGTCCGACTTCGGCGGATACGTCAACATCTCCGATGCCACGTACAACACGATGAACCTCGAGGGCGCGATCAACATCCCGTTCGGCGAAGGCTGGGCGGTGCGCGTCTCGGGCCTCTATCAACACCGCGACGATTTCGTCGGCAATGCGCTCACCGGCGAGGATGACATTTACGAGGGCTACGACGATCGCGCGGCGCGCGTGCAGCTGAAGTACGAACGCGGCGACACGTTCAGCGCGTTGTTCAACGCGCACATGCGCAACCTCGACGGCACGGCGCGCCTGTTCCGCGCCAACATCATCCAGTCCGGAAGCAACGACCTGATCGACGACTTCGACCAGGACTGGATTTCCGTCGACGGCCAGAATCGCCAGGAGCTCGACATCCTCGGCGGCAGCGTCCAGTTGCGCTGGAATTTCGGCGCCGTGGCGCTGTATTCGATCACCGGGTACGAATCCCTCGAAGCCTACAGTCGCGGCGACATCGACGGCGGTTACGGCTGCGGTTTCTGCAGTCTGCCGAACGGCCCGGGGTTCATCCCGTTCCCGAGCGAAACCGCGGACGGCATTCCCACGCTCGACCAGATCACGCAGGAAATCCGCCTCGAATCGCAATCGACCGGCGCCTTCAACTGGCAGGCGGGCGTGTACTACTTCGACGAGGACTACGATACCGAATTCTTCTCGTACGACAGCCTGGCCGGCGGCGTGCAGAACCAATACCTGCGCGCGAACCAGGCCAATACGGCGTGGGCGCTGTTCGGATCGATCAACTACAGGTTCTCCGACGCGTTCGAGTTGCGCGCCGGCGTCCGCTACACGAACGACGAGAAGGATTTCGTGACGGGCGCGCCGGTGGGATTCACGTTCCCCGATCCCTCGCTACCGACCACCGCGAGCCTGAGCGACGACAACGTGAGCTGGGATCTTTCCGGTACGTTCTCGGTGACTGACGCGGTCAATTTGTACGCACGCGTGGCGACCGGCTTCCGCGGCGCGAGCGTGCAGCCGGCGGGGCCGTTCGGCAATCAGTCCGTGGCCGAGCCGGAAACCAACACGTCGTACGAGGTCGGCGTGAAGGCGGACATGATGGACCGCATGGCGAGCGTCTACTTCAATCTCTTCTACTACGAGGTGGAGGACCAGCAACTCACGGCCGTGGGCGGCGCCAGCAACGCGGTGCGACTGTTGAACGCGGACAAGACCGTGGGCAAGGGCGCCGAGCTCGACGTGCAGGCCTACCTGACGCCCCAACTATTGATGACGCTGGGCGCGAGCTACAACGACACCGAGATCCAGGACTCTGGTATCTCCGTGGGCACCTGCTTCGCCTGCACGGTCACCGATCCCATAGTGGGTGGTTTGGCCGTCATCGACGGGAACCGCCTGCCGCAGGCGCCCGAGTGGATAGCCAGCCTCACGCTGCGTTATGGCGTTCCCGTCGGGAACGGCGAATTGTTCGCGTACACCGACTGGTCGTATCGCAGCGAAGTGGACTTCTTCCTGTACGAGTCGATCGAGTTCACCGGCAAGGAATTCCTCGAAGTGGGTCTGCGCCTCGGGTACAACTGGGGCGGCGGCAAGTACGAGGCCGCGCTGTTCGGCCGCAACATCACGGACGAGGAAGTCGCGGTGGGCGCGATCGACTTCAACAATCTCACCGGCTTCCTCAACGAGCCGCGCATCTGGGGCGCGCAGTTCAAGGCGAGATTCTGAGCTTTACCGGACGCCCTTCCATGTGTCACAGTATCGATGTGACACTGGAGGGCGCATGGTCCCGTTCAAGCTCAAACTGGTTCCCGGCGAGTCGATCTTCGACCAGGTCTGCTTCGCGGCCGTCAAATCCATCCTGGCCGGCGAATTGAAGCCCGGGGAAGCCTTTCCTTCCGTTCGCTCGCTCGCGCTCGACCTCAAGATCCACCCCAACACCGCTCACAAGGTGGTGCAGCACCTGATCCAGGAACGCTGGCTGGTCGCGCAGCCGGGCGTGGGAACCGTCGTGGCGCAGCCGCCGAAGGCGCGCTCGGGCGATCGCAAGCGGTTGCTCGAGGACGAGGTGGAGAAGCTCGTCGTGGAGGCCATGCGTGTCGGGGCGAGCCTGGACGAAGTTCAACACGCCGTCGAAGACACGTGGACGGAGTTGCGCGGGCTCAACGTCAAGTCCGTTGGTTGAGGCCGAATGATCATCGAGACACGCGGCCTCTCGAAGAGGTTCGGACGCTTCGAGGCGCTCGAAGAGCTGAGCCTGCAGGTGCCGGAGGGCTCGGTCTTCGCCCTCATCGGGCCCAATGGCGCGGGCAAGTCGACCACAATCCGCCTGCTGATGAACATCCTGCGCGCGGACCGCGGCGACGCCACCGTGCTCGGCACGCCCTCGCATCGGCTGGCGCCGCAGGACTTCGAACGGATCGGCTACGTGTCGGAAAGCCAGAAACTTCCGTCCGCCCTCTCGCTCGCTCACTACTTCGAATACCTGCGCGCGCTCTACCTTTCGTGGGATCGCGAGCTCGAAGCGCACCTGCGCCGGCAGTTCGAGCTACCTCCCTCGCGGAAGATCGGGCATCTCTCGCACGGCATGCGCATGAAGGCCCTGCTGGTGGGCGCCCTCGCCTTCCGCCCCAAACTACTCGTGCTCGACGAGCCGTTGAGCGGCCTCGATACGCTCGTGCGCGACGAGGTCGTCGACGGCCTGCTGCAACAGGCCGCCGACACCACGATCCTGATCTCCTCGCACGAACTGTCCGAGATCGAGAGTTTCACCACCCACGTCGCGTTCATGCAGAACGGACGACTGCTGCTGCAGGAGGACATCGAAAGCCTGCATTCGCGCTTTCGCGAGGTGCGCGTCACGCTGTCGGCCATCAAGGAGCTGCCACGGCAGGTGCCGCAAGAGTGGCTGCTACCCGAGATCGAAGGTCACCGGCTGCGTTTCGTCGCATCCCACTACCAGGATGACCCGGCGATGTTCCGCGAGCTCGCGCGGCACTTCGGCGCCGTGCAGATGGAATGCGAGCCGATGTCGTTGCGCGGCATCGCCAACGCGCTCATGCAGCAGCGCAAGCGGAATCTACGGGCATGAACTTCGGAATCGTCGGCGCCATTCTCAAGAAGGATGCGCGCAGCCTCTATCCACTGCTGCTGCTCGCCGCGCTGCTGTTCGCCGCCGACGTGTTCATCGAGCGGCTGGAGCTGATCCCCGAAACCTGGCCGATGTTCCGCTGGCCGTCGCTGCTGCTCGCCGGCACCGTCATGATCTTGGCGATCTTCCAGGCGGACCCGGCCGACAGCCTCGTGGACGACTGGCTCTGCCGCCCCGTCCCACGCGCGGAGCTGCTCGCCGCGAAGCTGATCCTGGCGCTCGGAGTGTTGTACTTCTCGCGCTTCATTGCCGCGCTGGCCGTCGCTCCATTCCTGGGTGCGTCCTTCACGGAATCCCTGCAGATGGCCCTGCTTCTGCTCGAGGACCCGGTGTACCTGATCATCCTGGCGATCGTGCTGTTCACCGCGCTCGTCACGCGCACGATCGTGCAGGGCATCGGCGTGCTGATCGCGATCTTCACCTGCGCGTTCGTCGTTCCCACGCCGCTCTCGACCGCACCGGGCCCGATGCAACCCGCCATCGGCGAGGCATTGCTGTACAGCGGGTTCGGGTGGCTGGCACACACTCCCGCCGCGCTGATTCCCCTGGGACTGCTCGCGCTCGGCTGCTGGCTGGTGTACTGGCGGCGCAGTATGCGGACCGCGCGAGTCCTGCTCGGCGCAACGGTGCTGCTCACGATGCTGCTGGTGATCCTGCCCATGTGGCTGGTTCCCTGGAAACAGGTGTTCGCCGCGCAGATCGCGTTGGCGCCGGGCGATGCAACAGCCGCGACGACGGAACGAGCGCGGTCCATCTACCTGCACAACCCGAGCGCGTGTCTTCCCGCCACGCGGCGTCGGGATATCGGCCAGGATCCCGCGTTCACGGCCGCGCGCGAAGCGGTCGGCGTTCCGCCATGGACCATCGAAGACCAGCAGGACTCCGGCCCGGATTCGGTCGTCTTCCTGACTTCCATCCAGCCCCGGCGACTGCCACCGGACTGGCGCGTCAAGCTCGGCTTCGTCGAGGCGGAATTCCATTCGGCGACCGCGTCGCCGCTGTATTCCTTGCGGCCCACGACCTACAACGTGGCTCACGACGGCGTGAACTTGTCGCACGCCTGGGTGCTGCCGGAGTGGGCGGTTCGGCGTCTCGGCAGCGAACCCAACGTCGAATTGAGATTGCGCTACTTCCTCGCGCTGCTCGAGCCGCATCGATTCCGCCTGCCGGTAGATGGACGCCGTCATCGCGTTCCGCATCTCGGGTTCTGCGGGGCGAAGCTCGACACCGCCGGCGGTCACATCGACGTGGACTGCTTCACGGGCTTCGACAAGCCCGCGCAGATCAGCGCCGAACTCGAGGACATTCCCTCGAGCCGCGTTCACGCGCTGCAAGACTACTCGCCACGCTGGGCACGCTGGCCGTTCGGCTTGCGCCATTCGCTGACGATCGAGTCACCACGCCTCGGGAACAGCGACCACATCACCGTCACCGCGTGGACCGTGGCGGATTACCTCGAGGAGTCGCTGGTATTGCCGGGCATCCTCGGTGGCGACGCCAGCACCTGCCCACTGCCCATCAGCGGAAGTCGTCAGTTCCAGCAGGCGATGTGGCGCGACACGGCGCCGCACGAAGCGATCTCCATCACGGTGGACGAAGGCGTGCAGCTCGAGGTGCTCGACTTCGGTGGCCAGGGCTCTCCCATCGTGCTGCTGCCCGGCCTGGGCGCGACGGCGCACAGTTACGATGAGCTCGCGCCGCAACTGGCGCGCAAGCATCGCGTAGTCGCGATCACCCGCCGGGGCACCGGCTACTCCAGCAGACCGGATTTCGGTTTCGACACCCCGCGTCTCGCGCAGGACGTGCTGCGCGTGATGGACGCGCTGGAACTGCAGCAGGTGCTGCTGGTCGGCCACTCCGTCGCGGGAGACGAGCTCACCTGGCTGGGCGGTCATCATGCGGAACGCTTCAGCGGGCTCGTATACCTGGATGCCGCCTACGATCGCTCGGGTGTCCAGGATTCGCACGTGCGTGAACTCTACGGCCGCCTGCCGCCCGAGCCGCCCCTTCCGCCGCGGGCGCTGCGCGACTACGCGGCCCTGAGCAAACTACTCGCCGAGCGCCGCCACACGCGTTTGCCGGAAGGAGAGCTCATCGCCTCCTTCAACTTCGGCAAGCCGTACCTCGCGGGCACGCCGGCCATCGACGACCGCCGGCAGCAGGCCATCATGGCGGCGCTCGAAACGCCCGACTACGGCGCCGTGAAGATTCCCGCGCTGGCCGTGTACGCGTTCGAGGATCCCGACTGGCCTTTACCACCGTGGTACGACGCGCACGACGCGGAACTGAGAGAGACGCTGGCGGAGCTCGGTCGGATACGCGATGACCAGCGGCGCAAGAACATCGAACAATTCAGGCGCGGCGTGGTGCAGGGGCGGGTCCTGGAGCTTCCGAAAGCCACTCATTACCTGATCCAGTCGAACCAGCGCGAGGTGCTCGAGGCGATCGAAGGGTTCAGTCGGGAAATTCCAGCAGGTGATCGCCGATGATCGTGGTGAAGCCGGCCTTGCGGCTGAGCCACGAGGCGGGCGACGTGCCCATGAAGCCCCTGAACTCGCGATCGAAGTGAGACTCGTCGTAGTAGGCGTCGAGATGCGCGCGCCGCGCGCCCGGCCGGTATGCACCCATCAGCCGGTACGCATGCTTGAAGCGCTCCACACGCGCGAAACGCTTCGGCGTCATTCCCACGCGCGCGACGAAGCGCCGTTCGAGCGTGCGCGCATCGAGGCGTTGCTCGCGCACCCACTCCAGGATGGGTTGCGCGCCGCGCGTGGCGCGGATCCTCCGGAGCAGTAGTTCGGTCGCGGCGTCGTCGCGGATGTGATCGTCCAGGCGGCGCAGGAAGAACCGGTCGAAGACCTTTTGCAATCGTTCAATCGATCCGAGGCTCGCGATCTCATCCTCGAGGTCGAGCAGCGCACGGCAGCCGAGATCGGCGCAGGCGACCGTGTTGTCCCGAAAGTCGGCCAGCGGCCTGCGCAGCAGCACGCGCAGCGCCCGGGGATCCAGCTTCACGCCCGCGAGGCGCAATCCGCCCGGACTTTGCGTGAGCACCGATTTCGACCGGCCGCCGATGACGTAGCTGAGGCTCATGTTCGCGCGCTTCTCGGGCTCGCCGAGTTGCCAGCGCGAGAATTCGCCGGCCACGTGGAACACGATCTCGGAATGTCCATCCGGAATCAGCAGGTCCGGTGGTTCGACCGGAGCCGCGGTCGCGTGCATCTTCACCGACTCGACCCACCAGTAACACTTGATCCACGGAGCGAGACGCGCATCGGGCCGCAGCCGCCAGTAGCGCATTCCGTCGTCTGACATCGTCGGTGTGATCACTGCCGCTCCACTGCCGAATTTTTACAAGACGCCTTCGGCGTCGCGCTCGATACTGATTCGCGCATGAAGACCGAGCTCAGTATCAATGGTGAGACGCGCGCCGTCGAGGCCGATCCCGATACTCCTCTTCTATGGGTGCTGCGCGATCACCTGGGGATGACGGGCACGAAGTTCGGCTGCGGCATCGGTCAGTGCGGCGCGTGCACCGTGCACCTCGATGGCACGGCCACACGCTCCTGCCTCATGCCGCTGCAGGCCGCGATGGGAATGAAGATCACGACGATCGAAGGACTGTCCCGGACTTCGGACCACCCACTGCAGCGCGCGTGGCTGGACGTCAACGTGGCGCAGTGCGGCTACTGCCAGGCGGGCATGCTCATGGCCGCCGCGGCGCTGCTTCGGGACCACCCGAATCCCAGCGACGAGCAGATAGACGCCGCGATGACCAACATCTGCCGCTGCGGCACGTACCAGCGCGTGCGCACCGCGATTCGCAAGGCCGCGAGCGAATGAACCGCCGCGAGTTCATCGTCGCGACCAGTGTCGTCGGCGGCGGCATGGCCATCGGCCTCGTGCCGCGAGCAGAGAGCGCGGCGCAAACTACCCGCCCGTCGGAACTGACGCCGTGGATCGTGATCGGCGCCGACAACCTAGTGACGGTGCGCGTGCCCGGCCCGGAATCGGGAACGGGAAACACGACGCAGGCGGCAATGTACGTGACCGAAGAACTCGGCTGCGACTGGAACGACGTGCGCGTCGAGCCGATCTCGTTCAACCGCAATTCGCGCGAGGGGAATCTCTACCTCGGCGCGACCGGCATATGGTCCACGTTCGCCGGCGCCGGCGCGTCGGGCGACCTCATGAAGACGCTGACGCAGGCCGGCGCGAGTGCGCGCGAACGGTTGCGCGCGGCCGCGGCGGCGCAATGGAAAGTGCCGACGAAGGAAATCGACTTGAAGGCGGGCGTGCTGACCCACACGCGCACGAAACGCCAGGCGACGTTTGGCGAGGTCGCCGCCCCCGCCGCGACCAACAAACAACCCAGGGGAACCAGA
>JAEZCR010000184.1 GCA_023433465.1 Pseudomonadota bacterium
CCGGGAGAAGATGCCTCACCGGTGCGTCGCCGCTTCTCCCGGCTTTTCCGTGCCAGGCACCGTCTTTCCTACGACAGCGGCGGATCGATGGGTGGCTCCGACGTCGCTGGCAGGGGAGCGCGCGTGCTCTGACGTTCGATCATGCGCCGCACGCGCGGCCCGCCGGGCCCGCGATGCAGCGCGCGGAGGCGCTGTGGAATCAGCGCGTCGTGGTGAGTGATGCGGCTGTTGTGGCGGATGTAGTCCAGCCACGTGGGTGTCTCGTAGCGCTCTATCCAGATCCCGGGATCGGCCAGGTCGCGCAGCAACCGCCAGTTGCGCGCGCCATCGCGGCGCCGGATGCGTCGGCGCTCGGTCATCGCGGCCAGGAACTCGACGATGTCGCTCTCGCGGATGTGGTATTCGATCGTGATCACGACCGGGCCGGTCCGCGCATCGACCGGTACCGCGGTGCTCGGCTCCTTCCAGCTTTCCAGCAGATCGAGATTGAGCTCCGTCGTCTGCGCCAGCGGCAGCCAGCGGCCGAGCGCCGCCGTTGCCAGCATGACGGCCGCGGCGATCGACAATGCCGCACTGACACTCAGAGCCGCCGCGACCTCGCCCCACAGCCAGCTACCCGCGGCGAGTCCTCCGAACGCGGCCATCTGGTAGAGCGACAACGCGCGGGCGACTACCCATCGCGGCGCCGACATCTGCACCGACACGTTGAATGTCGCGAGCGCCAGCAGCCAGCCTGCGCCGGCAACGAACATGCCGACCATGGTCGCGGTCGTCAGGTTGGTCAGTCCGACGATGGCCGTGGCGCCCGCGAACGCGACGGTGGCCGACCGTACGATGCCTTCGGTCGACATCACCTGCCGCAGCCGCGCATTGCCGAGCGCGCCGCCGACGGCGCCGAGCCCGAACGCGCCTAACAACAGGCCGTAGGTCAGCGGACCTCCGCCGAGCTGGAATTTCGCCACCACCGGCAACAACGCCATGACGGAACTCGCCGCGATACCGAATACCGCGCTTCGCAGCAGCACGGTGCTGATCGCGGGCGACATCGCGACGTAGCGGATTCCGGCCGAGACCGCGAGGCCGAGCGTCTCGCGCGGCAGTGCACTGTGCGGACGAACGGGCCGCCAGCGCGCGAGCACCGTTATCAGCGGGAGATAACTGAGCGCGTTCACCGCGAACGCGGCGGCGGCGCCCGCGGCCGCCACGATGAGGCCGCCGATCGCAGGTCCGATGCTGCGCGCGATGTTGAAACCCATGCTGTTGAGCGCCACGGCACCGGGCAACTCCGCGCGCGGCACCATGTCGCCGACGGAGGCCTGCCAAGCCGGCGCGTTGAACGCCGTTCCGCAGCCGATCGCGAACGTGAACGCCAGTAGCAGCCACGGGGTGATCAACCCCGTCCATGCGCACGTCATCAGCGCGACCGACGCGAGAAACAGGAAAATCTGCGCGCCCAGCATCACCTTGCGCCGGTCGTGATTGTCGGCCATCGCTCCCGCGACCAGGGACAGCAGCACGATCGGCAACGTGAGCGAGGTCTGAACCAGCGCGACCATGTCCGCGGATTGGGTGATCGAAATCATCAACCACGCCGCGCCCACCGACTGGATGAGGCCGCCGAGACTCCCGAGCGAGTTCGCGGCCCAGACATTCCGGAACACCGGATATCGCAATGGCGACAACGCGGACGGCGGCTGCGTCGCCTGCGGTGATTCCGGGTCGGTGGAGGTCATGGGTGACACAGTTTGAATGAGCGGAGGACGAAGTGGTGTAGGCCCGCAGGAGACCCGCGACCTGCACTACAATGCCAGGCATGCAAAGACGGACTTTCCTGATTCACGGCGGCGGCTTGATCATTTCCATCGCGACCGCCTCGAGCTCCGCGCGCGCCGCGCAATACGGCACCGACCGCGTCGGCATGGGCACGGTTATCTTCCGCAACCGGTTCGCGCAGACCAAGCCGAAAGACGCGAGCGAGATCAAGAGCCCGCTGACCCTGCTCGAAGTGCCGGCGTACTACGTCGACCGCTTCGGCGTCCGCAATCTCGAATTCTGGAGCCATCACTTCGAGTCGCTCGAGGCGCCGTACCTCGCGGAACTGCGGGATCGGATCAAGGCCGCCGGCACTCGGCTCATCAACGTACAGCTCGACGGGAACTACGATCTCGCCAGCGCGAACGAGGAGGAGCGCCAGCGCAGCCTCGACAACGCTCGCAAGTGGATAGACGCGACGGCGTTTCTCGGCAGCCGTTCGATCAGGATCAATCCAGGCAAGGCGGGCAGCCCGGTGGACAAGAGCATCGCCTCGATGAAGGAGTTGAACTCGTACTGCCGCTCGAAAGGCCTGCCTCTGCTCACCGAGAACCACTTCGGTCTCGAGATGGATCCCGCGATCCACCTGCGAATCCGCGAGGCCGCGGGGCCCGGGAACTTCTACACGCTGCCCGACTTCGGCAACTACCCGGTCGAGACGATGTGGGAATCGCTCGCGAAGATCATCCCGTATGCCTACGTCGTTTCCGCGAAGGCCGTGGACTTCGACCCGAAAGGGGGACACCTTTCCTACGACTTCGACCGCTGCGTGCAGTTGTGCGAGCGCGCAGGCTTCAAGGGCATTTATCTCGTCGAGCAGTGGAGCCGCAAGGAGCAGGAATTCGACTCGGAGAAGATCGCCGACTGGCTGCTGCAGCGCGTTCAGGCGAATATCTAGATCACTCGCGGAGGGGCTAAACTGGCGCCGCCGCACCTCAGAAGGAGTCAACCGTGCGGAAAGCTCTCTTTCTCGCGCTCGCCTTGATCGGGATTTCGGCTCACGCGGCCGACCGTCCGACTCGCACCACTGTCGACCTTCGCGATCAGGCATCGCTGGCGCAGTTGAAGGCATCGAATCCCGCGCACTTCGAGAAGATCCAGAAAATCCTCGAGGGTCTCGAAGAAGATCCGCAGCGTGCCGAGAGCGACTGGCTCCAGGTGCAGTTCGAAGCGAGCGACGTTTTCCTCGCTCGCGACCTGCTCAAGACCAGCAACCCGCCGCGGCAGCTCCTGCAGTTCACGCTCGATGACGTGCGCTACCGGATGCACCTCACGCGCAGGGATCTGCGTCCCTCGTGGATGCAGGCGAAGTAGTCAACGGGCATCGACGATCTGGATGTAACCAACCAGTCTCGCGCCCTGCCGCACTTCGCGCTTTTCGGTGCCACCCAGGCATATCTCATTGTCGGCCAGAAGCATGTGAACGCATTCTTCACATGTGGGCGACGAAGGACGATAGAGGATTTCGCCGGACCGCCCGTGACTCCTCCCGTCAGCGGACTCCAACGGGGTGGGGGATTGGCGCAATCAGTATTCGTTCTGACTCCGAGTCGGGATCCGGTCTGGCGCGCGCGAGGGAAGGCACGTTGGCTCACTTTCGCCTCGAAAGTCGCCCACTTCAGGACTACTGAGGCCTGTCAGGGCAGCCACACCAGGCCGAGCTGGAACGCGACATCGGGCGTGTTGTTGATGTTCTGCACGTTCTCGGTGACCCCGAAGGAATAGACGATGTCGCCGCGGCGGTGCCGGACGCCCGCGGTGACCTGATACTTGTTGCCCAACAACTCCTCGAGATCGGTCTCGCGACGTGAGTACTGGCTGGTGCTCGCGTATCCCTGCAGGCTCACGTTGGTGTTTTCGGTCAGCGCGTACTCATATCCGATGATCAGTGTCGGCACGATCTGCCGCTCGTGGTGCACGAGGAAATCACCGCCAGCGAAGTACACCGCGCTGGCGTTCGCATAGAAGGCCTGGCGTTTGCCCAGCCACTGCGCAGATGCTTGCAATCCGTAGTCGGTGCGTCCCGTCGACAACATCAGCCGCCTGCCGTCGAGCGGAACTTTCACCGCCGCCTCGAAGGAAACCTGCCACGCGCGGCCGAGTGGAATGCCCGAGTAACGCAGCCCGATGGTGGGATCGAGAAATCCGCCGCTCGTGGGCGAGCCGCCGAGCTGGGTGTACGACGTGGACTTGAGGTCGTAGATCACGTTGACTTCGTTGCGCCGCACCGCCGGCCGGCCGAAGGTGCTGAGGCCGAACACGTCGTGGAATTTCTCGACGGTGCCATCGAGGTATCCACCTTCGTACGACACCGCGCTCGTGATCAGGTAGGCAGACAGCCGCGGCGTGATCTGGTGATGCAGCGTCACGTCGACCATCGTCATCTCGAGATCGACCAGGTAGTTTTCGCCGGGCAGGTCGTGGATTGCGGCCACTTCCTCCTCGCCGAGCGCGCGCCGGCCGCTCGCCTCGAGTCCCGTCAGGTATTCCTCGACGCGCGGACTCATGGCCCAGGTGTTCTGCGAGGCGAACTCCGTTTCGATCGCCCAACCACCGGGCTCGATCGATACCGCGTGCGCGGGCCGCATGTCGAGCCGCAGGAATCCGAAAGGCGACAGATCGCGCGCGCGCAATGGGCCATAGAAATCCGCCGCAGGCGCGGACGCAACGCCGAGCGCGAACAACACGAGGAAAGCAATCGACGCATGCAGGAATCTCATGCGTCACATTTTCGAAAAGCCGCGGCCCCGGCGACGAGCCGAAGGAGGCGAGGAGACGAGCTATCGAAAGAGGTAGGGGGCGGTCACCGTTGTGGGAGACCGCGTAGGAAGGTTCCGACCGCCGGCGGCCGCGGAACGTTCAGCGATCGTGCATCGTCTTGCGATTGACGTACAGCGCGATGAGCGTGGCGAGCGCGCCCGACAGTAGGTAGACGCCCGCGAACGCCAGGCCGAACTGGCTGGAAAACATGAGCGCGACCCAGGGCGCGAACCCGGCGCCAAACAACCATGCCATGTCCGACGTCATGGCCGAACCTGTGTAGCGATACTGGATGGGGAACGCGGCCGCCACGGCGCCGGACGCCTGGCCGAAGGACAGGCCGAGCAGCACGTAGCCCGAAGCCATGAATACCGCCTCGCCCATCTCGCCGCCGCCGAGCAGTTGTGGTGCAAAACCGCTGAAGGCCGCGATCGCCGCGGCGGTGCCGCCCAACAAGGTCCTGCGGCCGACGCGGTCGGCGAGGTAGCCCGAGGCATAGATGGAGCACACGCCGAGCGCGGCGCCGATCGCCTGCATCACGAGGAAGCGCGCCGGGTTGTCCTGCGTGTACAGGAACACCCACGACAGCGGAAACACCGTCACCATGTGGAACAGCGCGAAACTCGCGAGCGGCGCGAATGCACCGATGACGATGGTGCGCCCACCGTGGCGGATCGTCTCGCCGATGTTCGAGGGCTGCAGCTCGCGCGACTCGAAGGCCTCGGTGTATTCGGGCGTCACGACGATGCGCAGGCGAGCGAACAGCGCGACCACGTTGATCGCGAAGGCGACGAAGAACGGGAAGCGCCAGCCCCAGTCGAGGAAATCCGCGCCGGAGAGCTGGCTGATGATGTACGCGAACAGGGCGCTCGCGATCGCGAGGCCCAGCAATGCGCCGAGCTGCGGAATCATTGCGTAGTAGCCGCGGCGGTTCTGCGGCGCGTACAACGCGAGCAGCGTCGGCAATCCGTCCCAGGAACCCCCCATCGCGAGGCCCTGGCCGCAGCGCAACAAAATCAGGATCCACACCGACCAGATGCCGACCTGGTCGTACCCCGGCAGGAAGCCGAGCGCCACGGTGGAGGTGCCCAACAGGAACAGGGCGACCAGTAGTTTCATGCCGCGGCCGAAGGTGCGGTCGATGGCGGTGAAGATGACCGTTCCGATGGGGCGCGCGAGGAACGCGACCGCGAACACCGCGAACGAATACAGCGTTCCGGTCAGTTCGTCGACGAACGGAAACACGCGCTGTGGGAATACGACCACGGACGCGATGGCATAGACGAAGAAATCGAAGAATTCGGAGGTGCGGCCGATGATGACGCCGATGGCGATGTCCCCGGGACGAACCTCCGCGGCATGCGCCTCGTTGATGCGGCGCGCATCGCGCTCCAGCGAGGTGGTTGGGGTACCTGTTCGAGGGTTGGACATCGTGGCCCCTTTTTAGCGCCGAAGAGGGCCGAGGGGTATGGGACAATTTGCCCCATGTCGCCCGGCGCGTCTATCAAGTATTTTGCGCACATGAAGGGACTGCTGAGAACGGCTCCGATTCTGCTTGCGTGCCTGGCGCTCGCGGGCTGCGACTGGGTGGTGCTGGATCCCGGCGGCGACGTGGCCGCGCGCGAGCGCGACCTGCTGGTCACATCCACGTGGCTGATGTTGCTCATCATCGTGCCGGTCATGGCGCTGACGGCGTGGTTCGCGTGGCATTACCGGCAGGGCAACAGCAAGGCGCCCTACGAACCCGACTGGCATCACTCCATGCGGCTCGAGCTCGTGATCTGGTCCGCGCCGCTGCTCATCGTCATCTGTCTCGGCACGCTGACCTGGCTCGGTACCCACCTGCTGGATCCGTTCCGCAAGCTCGACCGCATCGACGAAAAACGAATGCTCACGGGAGAGACGCGCGAGCTCGTGATCAACGTGGTGGCGCTCGACTGGAAATGGCTGTTCATCTATCCGCAGCACGGCATCGCCACCGTCAACGAATTCGTGGTGCCGGTGGATCAGCCCGTGATGATGAACATCACCTCGACGTCCGTCATGAACTCGCTGTACATCCCCGAGCTTGCCGGCATGGTCTACGCGATGCCGCGCATGCAGACGCGGCTGCACGGAGTCATGAACGAGATTGGCGAGTCACGCGGCTTCTCGGCCAACTACAGCGGCGCGGGCTTCTCCGGCATGCGCTTCGTCGTGCGCAGCGTCGAGACGGCGGAGTTCGACAAGTGGGTGGAGGACGTGCGCGCCAATCACGAGTCGCTGACGCGCGATCGGTACATCGCGCTCGCGAAGCCCTCCGAAAACGAACCGCCGCAACGGTTCTCCTCGGTACACGAGAGGTTGTTCGACTACATCCTGGGCGGATGCGTCGAAGCGGGACGCATGTGCGCGCACGACATGATGGCGATCGACCGCCGTGGCGGCCTCGGGCTCGCGAGCGCCAACGTGAACGTGGCGCGCTCACCTGGCGCGCGGCGCGCGGTGTTCGGGGCTGACTACTCGCACCTCGTCGGCCAGTGCAAACTGCCGCCGGCCGATCCGCTCGAGGATCTCTATATGCCGGCCGACCGTGCGCCGCTGCTCGGCGCTGGTCTTCCGCTGCCCGGAATGGACTTCGAAACGCCGCTGCTCGCCGGCGCCGACACCGATACGGCAATGACTCCATGACCCAGGGAGCGGCCGGAAACATCCACCCGTTCTTCGGGCGCCTGGGATGGGATGCCTTCCCGGTGCATGAGCCCCTCGTGGTCATCTCGTTCATCGGCACGGCGCTGCTCGGCGCGCTGCTGCTCGGCGCGATCACGAAGTACAAGCTCTGGGGATACCTGTGGCGCGAGTGGTTCACGACCATCGACCACAAGCGCATCGGCATCATGTACATGATCCTGGGGCTCGTGATGCTGCTGCGCGGCTTCGCGGACGCATTGATGATGCGCGCGCAGCAGGCGATGGCGTTCGGCGGCTCCGAGGGTTATCTCAACGCCCAGCACTACGACCAGATTTTCACCGCGCACGGCGTGATCATGATCTTCTTCGTGGCCATGCCGCTGGTCACCGGCATCATGAACTACGTCATGCCGCTGCAGATCGGCGCGCGTGACGTGTCGTTCCCGTTCCTCAACAACTTCAGTTTCTGGATGACGACGGCCGGCGCGGTGCTCGTCATGATCTCGCTGTTCGTCGGCGAATTCGCGAAGACCGGCTGGCTCGCCTATCCACCGCTCTCCGGCATCGAGTTCAGTCCGGACGTCGGCGTGGATTACTACATCTGGGCGCTGCAGATAGCGGGGGTAGGGACAGTCTTGTCCGGAATCAACCTGCTCGTGACCATCATCAAGATGCGCGCGCCGGGCATGACGCTCATGAAGATGCCCATCTTCTGCTGGACCGCGCTGTGCACCAACGTACTGATCGTGGCTGCGTTCCCGGTGCTCACCGCGGCGCTCGCGCTGCTGACGCTGGATCGATATCTCGGCACGCACTTCTTCACGGCCGACTTCGGCGGCAACCCGATGATGTACGTGAACCTCATCTGGATCTGGGGACATCCCGAGGTGTACATCCTGATCCTGCCGCTGTTCGGCGTGTTCTCCGAGGTCACCGCGACGTTCACGGGCAAGAAGCTGTTCGGTTACAGCTCGATGGTGTACGCGACGGTGGTCATCACGGTGCTCTCATACATCGTCTGGCTGCACCACTTCTTCACGATGGGCTCCGGCGCGAGCGTCAACTCGTTCTTCGGCATCACGACGATGATCATCTCGATCCCGACGGGCGCGAAGATCTTCAACTGGCTGTTCACGATGTACCGCGGCCGCATCCGCTTCGAACTACCGATGATGTGGACCATCGCGTTCATGCTCACGTTCGTGATCGGCGGCATGACGGGTGTGCTGCTCGCGGTGCCGCCCGCGGACTTCGTGCTGCACAACAGCCTGTTCCTCGTCGCGCACTTCCACAACGTGATCATCGGCGGCGTGGTGTTCGGCCTGTTCGCCGCGATCTACTACTGGTTCCCCAAGGCCACCGGCTATCGGCTCGATCCCTTCTGGGGCAAGGTGTCCTTCTGGTGCTGGGTGATCGGCTTCTGGGTGGCGTTCGCGCCGGTCTACATCCTCGGCCTCATGGGCGTCACGCGGCGCCTGCGCTTCTTCGACGATCCGTCGCTGCAGATCTGGTTCCAGATCGCCGGCCTCGGCGCGGTGCTGATCGCGGCCGGCATCGGCGCGTTGCTCATGCAGTTCTACGTCACGTATCGCGATCGCGAGAAATTGCGCGACACCACCGGCGATCCGTGGAATGGCCGCACGCTCGAGTGGTCGACGTCGTCGCCGCCGCCGGCGTACAACTTCGCGTTCACACCGATCGTCCACGACAGCGACGCGTGGTGGGACATGAAGGCGCGCGGCTTCCAGCGGCCCTCGGCAAACTACCGCGCGATCCTGATGCCGAAGAATACCGGCTCCGGCATCATCCTCGCGGGCCTGAGCGCCGTCTTCGGCTTCGCGATGGTCTGGTACATGTGGTGGCTCGCGATCGCGAGCTTCGTCGCCATCGTCGCGTACGCGATCTGGCACACGTTCGATTACCAGCGCGAGTTCCACTTGCCAGCCGATGAAGTGAAGCGGGCGGAAGAGGAGCGAGCGCGGCTCCTGGCGGGCCAGGCCTGACACATGGGACACGCACTCACTACCGAACAAGCCGCGGCGCGCGACGTATTCCTGCAGCTCGACGAGCACGATCACGAGGCCGGCAGCAGCACGATGCTCGGCTTCTGGATCTACCTGATGAGCGACTGTCTCATCTTCGCGGTGCTGTTCGCGACCTTCGCCGTGCTCGGGGGCAACTACGCCGCGGGGCCATCGGCTGCCGACCTGTTCGATCTGTCGCTGGTCGCGGTCAACACGGGCCTGCTGCTGCTCTCGTCGATCACGTACGGCTTCGCGATGCTGAGCGCGTATCGCAAACACGTCGGCGGGACGCTGGCCTGGCTCGCGATCACGGGGTTGCTGGGACTGGGCTTCGTCGGCATCGAGGTGTACGAGTTCGCGCACCTGATCCACCAGGGCGCGGGCCCGCAGCGCAGCGCGTTCCTGTCGTCCTTCTTCACGCTCGTGAGCACACATGGCCTGCACGTCACTTTCGGCATCGTGTGGCTGGTCACGCTGATGGTGCAGATCGGCAAACACGGGCTGACCAGGCCGAACGGCCGGCGGCTCGCCTGCCTGAGCCTGTTCTGGCACTTCCTCGACCTGATCTGGATCGGCGTGTTCACGTTCGTCTATCTGCTCGGAGTGATGCGATGAGCGCAGAGGAACAAGCCGCCGGACGCGCGAATCCTCATCCGTACGCGCACGTCCCCGAGCCGCACGGGTCGCTGCGCGACTACCTGATCGGCTTCGGCCTGTCGGTGGTGCTGACGGTGATTCCCTTCTGGCTCGTCATGGGCGGGCCGCCGCTCGGCAGGGGCGCGATCGCGGCCATCATCATCACGTTCGCCGTGGTGCAGATGGTCGTGCATGTCGTGTTCTTCCTGCACATGAAGGCGGGCACCGAGGATGGCTGGTCGATGACCTCGATCGTGTTCACGTTGATCCTGGTCGGCATCACCGTCGCCGGGTCCGTGTGGGTGATGTACAACCTCGACCAGAACATGACGCCGGCGCACGAAGTCGTCGGGGCGCCTATCTAGTGTCGTCATGAGCCCGCCGCGCACGGGAGGCAGGCGCTTCCTGTTCTTCGGTGCCGCGGTCGTGGGATTCATCGTGTTCGTGGCGCTCGGCGCATGGCAGGTCCAGCGCCTCGGCTGGAAACGCGACCTCATTGCGCGTGTCGATGCTCGCCTGCAGGCGCCGCCGATCGAGGCGCCCGGCGTCGCGCGATTCGACCCTCTCGAGCACGAATATCGCCGTGTGACGCTGCGCGGCCGGTTCCTCAACGATCGGGAAACGCTCGTGCAGGCGACGACGAAACTCGGCGGTGGATACTGGGTTCTCACGCCGTTCGTCGTCGAAGATGGACTCACCGTGCTCGTGAACCGCGGTTTCGTCGAAAGCTCGCGGCGTGACGTGCGCGACTGGGTCCGCATCGACGGGCCGACGACGGTGCGCGGACTCGTGCGTGTGAGCGAGCCGGACGGAGGATTCCTGCGGGACAATCGCCCCGGCGACGATCGCTGGTATTCGCGCGATGTCGACGCGATCGCGCGCGCGCGGGATCTCGACAGGGTCGCACCTTACTTCGTCGACGCCGACGGGGCGGAGTCGCTCGCTTCCACCGCGCCGACGGGCGGGCTGACGGTCGTCAGGTTCCGAAACAATCACCTGCAATACGCGCTGACATGGTTCGCGCTCGCGGCGCTGCTTGCCGTCGCCGCGATCCGCGCGTATCTCCAGGAAAAGGTCGATCACCCGCGCCGCGCGTGAATGATCGGCTAGATCGGGCTCTTCAACGTGTCGCCTCGGCGTGCGCCTTGCCTCGCCGCATCTGACTGCGCATCCACTCGGCGAAGATGCCGTCGAGGAATTCCTTCCGGAATCGTTCTTGGGCCTCCGGGCCGACGTCATCCTTGAGCGTGAAGCGATACGTCCAGCGAACGTGTGTCTGTTCGGGCGCGGGCGCCGTCCGGATGAATTCGCCGACGGCGTATTTCACGTCGCGAAATTTCGGGCTCGTGTAGTTCCAGACGAGGTACCTGAAGCGACTGACGCCGTCGTTCGAATCGGTGAGCAGCAGTTCCTCGACGACGATGCTTCCGTCGGTGAGGCAAACGAGCCTGCGCGCACCCGGCGTGCCATAAGGCCCATCTGACAGCCGGAACGTGCCGCTGACACCGGGCAGATCCTTCGTCGGCCGGACGGCTTCTTCCAGCGGGCGCGCCGCGGACTGCGACTCGGCGCCGAGCGGGCGGGCGATCACGTTTTCCTCGGTGTGGCTCAGCATCTGTTCGAGTGGTGCGATGTCGGGACGTGGCGGGTTCACGAAACCGGCCGGCGGCTCGCAGGCCGCCCATGACTTGCCGGCCAGCAACATCGCGGCGCCCGTCAACGTGACATGGAATCGATTTGCGAGTCTCATGCCGCGTATCTTTGCGTAAACCGCCGCGGGGACACTACTCGCATATGAAGATGACTCAGGCCGAATCGCTGAACCCCAGGAAAAGCCCGCGCCAACGCCGTGCACGCGCCACGATCGACACGATTTTCGAGGCGACCATTCAGGTTTTGCTCGCCAGTGGATTGGAGAAGGTCACGACGATCCAGATCGCGGAACGGGCCGGTGTCTCGATCGGTTCGCTGTATCAGTACTTCCCGAACAAGCGCGCGCTGATGGCGGCGGTCGTCCGGCGGCACGTGAGCCAGGTCGTCGACGCCACGATCGCGGCCTGCGAGCAGGCGCATGGGAAGACGATCGAGGAGATGTGTACGACGATGATGTCCGCGTTCGTGGACGCCAAGACACGCAAACCCGACGTGTCGCGCGCTCTCTATCTACCGTCGGCGGCGGTCAATGCCGACGCCATCGTCAAGGAGGAGTCACTGCGCTGCGCCCGGGCGGCGCACGACATGCTCGTGACGGCCAGCGACGCGACATTCGCGCAACCCCGCGAGGTGAGCGCGATACTGGTCGCTTCCATCGTGGGGCCGACTCGCATGACGATCGAGGCCGGAGGCAACCGCGAGTCCTTCGAGAGGCTGAAGCGGCACCTGACCGCGCTCTCTGCCGGATACCTGAAGGAAGTGGCGGTCCATGACTAGCCGGCGGCGGAATCCTCACGGCGCCGGGTGAATGAGCCCGCTTCGCAGCAGTGCCGCGCCGAGCGCGCAGAAATAGAGATATCCGCGCTGGTTCCCGAACCGCTCGATGACGGGCGCAAGCGGCGCGTGTGGATCGAGGTGCATGAGGGTACGCAGGTTGCGCGCCGCGCCGACGTCACCGGGAGGAAATACATCGAGGCGGCCGAGGCCGCGCAGCAGGACGAGTCCCGCGCTCCAGGGACCGATGCCGGGCAATTCCAGGAGTCTCGCCAGGGCCGCATCCGTGCTCGCGCGCGCGAGCCCGGCTTCGTCGAGTTCGCCGGCCTCCATCGCGCGCGCGATGACGCGCAGCGTCAGCGCCTTCGATCGGCTCAGGCCGCAGGCGCGCAGCGAATCGAGTCGCGCGCGCGCGATCCTTCGCGCTGTCGGGAACGCGTGGAATCTGCGGTCTTCGTGCGTGAGCTTCCCCCCAAACCGCATGACGAGCCGCGCCACGATCGCCGTGCCGGCATCGAGGCTCAGTTGCTGGAACGGGATGACACTCGCGAAGGCTTCGAACAGCGTGGCGAAACGCGGAGGACGCATTCCGCGGAGCGCACGACAGGCCGCGCGGCTCGCCACTATCGACTCCGCACGACGGCGCAGCGGAGCCGGATCGACATCGAGGCCCAATGTCCTGCGCAGCAGGGCGCAGGCTTCGTTATACGCGGCGGTGGAATCGCCGCCGGCCTCGATCGTCAGTCCCAGGTGAGGTCTCGCGACCATCCCGTGGTCTCGCACCGCGACGAGCGCCAGCCCTCCGGACAGCTCGAACAGGCGCAGGTAACGGCCGTCATCCCACACATCGACCGCGTTCGTCGCCCGGCGCTGCAATACCCGCACCGTCGCCTCGAGATGGAAGGGCGCGCGAGTCGCGAGCGGTATCACCGGGGACGGCTAGCCGAGCGCGACCGCGTCGGTGCGCAGCAATTCGTCGACCGCCGCGGTGTCGTTGCGCAGAAGCGCGGCTTCCACCGCGAGGCTTTGCCGGTCGCGACCGACGGTGGCGACGGCCGTCACCCGGCCGTCCTGGCGGTAGATAGTCGTCGCGTCGCGCTCCCGCAGGTCGCCGGTCACTTCGATCGATGCGCCCTTGCCGGCGTGGCCGACATAGTTGAGCGTGACGTCGTAGTGCTGGCTCCAGAAGAACGGCACGTCGTCGAAAGGTTTGCCCAGGCCGAGCATGTCGGCCGCGACGGCCTGGCCTTGTCGCTCGGCGACCACCCAATGTTCGATGCGCACCCGGGTGCCGAGGCGCGCCTCGGGATAACGCGCCACGTCGCCCGCGGCCCAGATGCCGGGCGCGCTGGTGCGCAACGAGGCGTCGACGACGATGCCGTTGTCGACTTCCAGCCGCGCCTTCTCGGCGAGCGCGGTGCGCGGGCGCACGCCGACGCCGAGCACGACGAGATCGGCGCCCAGCGTGCGGCCGTCGGCGAGCTCGACACTGTGCGGGAGGATCGCCTTCAGGGTCGCGCCCAGATGGAACTTCACGCCGTGATCCTCGTGTATCTCCCGCACGAACCGACCTAACTGCTCGCCCAGCACGTGACCGAGCGGGACCTCGTCGCGACTCACTACCTGCACTTCGACGTTTCGATGCCGCAGCGACGCGGCGACTTCGAGACCGATGAAACCCGATCCCACGACGACGGCCCGTTTACCCGCGGTCGCGGCCTCGATGATCTTCTGCGCGTCCGCCAGCGTGCGCAGCGTGAACACGTGCGGGAAGTGCGCTCCGTCGATGGGTGGACGCTGCGGCTCCGCACCCGTCGCGAGCAGCAACGCATCGCACGAAATGGACGGTCCGCTTTCCAGTTTCAACGTCCTGCTTCCGGCGTCCAGCCCGACGACGGTTTCATTCTTGATCAGGTTGATCGCGAGCTTCTCGTAGAAGTCGTCCGGGCGCAGCGTGACCCACTCCATCGGCGCGGTGCCGGCGAGAAAATCCTTGCTGAGATTCGGGCGATCGACGGGGCCCGGCGCCTCGTTTCCGATGAGGGTGATGGAACCCTGGTAACCCAGATGTCGCAGCCGCTCCGCGGCCGCCGCGCCCGCGGCCCCCGCGCCGACGATCACGATCTTCTCCGGCGATGTCGGCGGCGGCCGCGGATTCGCGCGCGATGCCTTCGCGCCGACGATCACGCGAGAGCCGCGGCGCGTGACCTCGTAACAGGCAACGGGATCCAGCGCGGGCGCCGCGATCGCCTCACCCGTACGCAGGTCGAAACACGCGTGATGCCAGGGGCAGCGGACCGTGTCGCCGACGACGAGGCCCTCGGCGAGTGGACCGCCGTAGTGAGTGCACCTGGCGCCGATCGCGAAGATGTCGGCACCCTTGCGCACCAGCGCGATCGGTGCCTCGTGTGCGTGGCCGAGAAGCGGCACGCCGTCGCGAAGTTCGGATAATTCGATGCCCGCCGCCAGATCGGGTCCGCTGAGCTGAGTATCGTGTGCCATCGACTTCTCCTGAAGCACCGCGCCAAACAAGGGTAGCCGCCGCGCCGGGATTGGCAATCGCCCTTTATGCCTTCCTCCTGTGGGTCTTGCTCGCGACTTTCTTCATCAGGAACTCGCGCAAGACCACGGCCCCGTTCCGGACGGGGTCGTGAGCACTGTAGATGAGCGTCAGGTTTCCCCGTTTGCTTGCATCGAGCAGCGGTTTCCAGGCCTCGCTCGCGGCGAGCTCGGTGCGATAGCGCCTCCGGAACTCCTGCCAACGCTCCGGCCGATGACCAAACCACTTGCGCGACTCGGTGCTGGGCGCGACGTCCTTCATCCACGCGTGCAGCTCGAGCGCCTCTTTTCTCATGCCCCGCGGCCAGAGACGCTCGACGAGTACGCGCCGTCCGTCGCCGCGCGCGCGGGGTTCATAGGCACGTTTGATGCGGATCATGACGAGACTCCGTCTCGAGCATGGCCTCACCCGACCATGATCACGAGCGCGGCCACGACGAGAAATGCTCCCAGGCAGATCGTGATCACCCAGAGCGGACCGATCGGTTCTCGTTCGGTCGGCTGCGCGGCGTCGATCTTCGCGACAACCTTGCGAGTCTTTCCGCTGGTGGACTTCATGATGCCTCCTCGAAACTCGGGACACATCGGAAGGGTAGGCACGCGAAGCACCCCGGACAAACGATAAATATCGACCACTGCCATCGGGTTTCCCGATGTCAGCGTGCGCCGGCTCGCGGCTAGTTAGTGGTCAGGCCGCTTCGGCTGCGATACGCCGGATGGTCTCGAGCGCGAGGGATATCGGCTCGGATTCGATCTTCGCGGCGTAACAGAGGTATGCGGGCAGGCGGAATCCGGCGGCGCCGGGCACGCGATGAACCTTTCCGCCCAATTCATGCTCGCGCAGCATGCGTTTCGGGAAGTAGCCGGTGCCGCCGTGCATCAGCAGTCTTTGCAGTCCGAGCCAGCCGTTGTTGACCGTGAGCCCTGCGCCCGAGAAGTTCGGATAGGCCAGCGAGTGCTGCGCGTAGAACTCCGCACCCCAGTCGACGTAGATGTAATCGCTGCCGGGGTCGGGCGACGGATCGGCTCGCGAGGAAACCATCACGAGTTCCTCCTCGAGCAGGGTCTCGACGACGAGACCGGGACGCGCCTGCGGCGTGTACATCACGCCGATATCGGCGCGCCCGTCGATCAACATCTCCATGAGGTTGTCCTCGAATCCGATCAGCGCGCGCACGGCGACGTCGGGCGCAAGCGCCGCGAACACCGGCAGCCAGCGCAGGAGCAGGTCCTCCCACAATCCGAATCGTCCGCCGATCGTGAGCGTCGCGCGGAATCCGCTGATGACGCCGATCTCCTGCCTGGCCTGTTCGACCGTGCGCGTGAGGAGCGCCGCGTGTTTCTGGAAATGTTGTCCGGCGCGCGTGAGGGTGGTGCCCGACTTGTTGCGCACGAAAAGTTCGGCGCCGAGCGTTTCCTCGAGACGCTGGATGCGCGTGCTCACGGTCGACTGCGTGACGTGCAGGTGCTGCGCGGCTTCGACGAAGCTGCCTTTTGCGACGACGACGAGGAAAGTGCGTGCGAGTTCGGTATCCATCGGAAGGGTCGATATATAGCTCCAATATTCATCGCTTGCAAAAGCGCGGTGCGAAGTTAGTGTCGAGCGGCCGCCCAAGGAGGTCCGATGAACATCGTATTGCCACCGCTGCCGTACGCGCTCGATGCGCTCGAGCCGCACATTTCCCGCCGCACGTTGTCGGCGCACCATGGGAGTCATCATGCGGCGTATGTCGCGAAAACCCGCGCGATGCTGCGCACGCCCGCGGAGCTCGCCGTACTCGAGGACGTCGTGCGTTCGAGCTACGCGCAGAATCAGCCGCTCTTCAACGCTGCCGCGCAGGCATGGAATCACGCATTCCTGTGGAACAGCATGCGCCCCGGGGGAGGCGGCGAGGCCACCGGCGCGATCGCCGAGGCGATCGAAGACGCGTTTGGAACCCAGCGCAACTTCAGCCAGCAGATTGTCGCGGCCGCCGGTGATCAGTTTGGCAGCGGCTGGGCGTGGCTCGTGCTCGAGAACGGGAAGCTCCGGATCGTCACGACGTCAAACGCGGACACGCCACTCACGACCGCGCAGATCCCGCTGCTGACGATCGACGTGTGGGAGCACGCCTACTACCTGGATTACCAGCATCGCAGGCTCGATTACATCGCCGCGTTCCTCGGTCACCTCGTCAACTGGGATTTCGCGAACCGCAATCTCGCGGTGGTGCCGCAGGCCGCCTGATCGAGGTTGTTAGTGTGAGAAAACCTGAGGATCGGATCGGATATTTCGAATTGATCCAGCGGGTGCGGGCCGTTACAAAGGCTCCACTTAAGGAGGAGGACGAACATCGTGTGGACCGAAGAGTCGCGCGCCAATCATGCCATGGCGCAGTTTTCGCATGAGCTGCGCAATTGTCTCGGCACCGCCCGCAACGCGATGCGGGTTCTCGAGATCCGGGACCTCGAACTGTCACATCGCAAGAAGACCCGCAAGCTGATCGCTCGCCAGCTCGAACAGATGACGCGGCTGGTCGACGACCTGCTCGACGCATCGCTGATCCGCAGCGGCCAGTTCCGCCTCGAATCCGAGCGAATCGACCTGCGCCTTCCAGTGATTCACGCGGCTGAGGCCGTCGGGTTCATGATCCGCGAGCGACGCCACCTGCTGCATGTCGACTCGCCATCCGAGCCCGTCTGGATACACGGCGATGCCGCCCGGCTGGAGCAGGTGTTCATGAACCTGCTCACGAACGCCGCGAAGTACACGCCCGCGGGAGGGGCGATCACCGTGACCGTCCGAACGACGGGCGGCGAAGCCGTCGTGGCGATCCGCGACACCGGAGTCGGGATTCCGCACGATGTCCTGCCGCACGTGTTCGACCGCTACGTGCGGGCTGACCACTCGCCGGGGACAGTCGGCCTGGGACTGGGCCTGCCGCTCGTGCGCAGTCTCGTGGAAAGTCACGGCGGCCGCGTGGAAGTTGTGAGCGAGGGCGACGGACGCGGCAGCGAGTTCAGGGTCCGGCTGCCACGAAGTCGATCCGGCCGGTCCTGACGTCAGAACTTGTGTTCGATGCCGATCGCGGCGTAACTCACGCTTTCGTCCGTTCCGCCGATGTCGCCCGTCGTATAGAAGCCGAACACCCGCGTGTCCTCGCTGAACTGGCGATCGAGTCCCAGCGAGACCAGTGAGTCGAGGTTGTCGACGGCGTCGGCATCGGGGCGGGTCCGCCAGATGTCGGCGGTCAGGTACTGGAACCTCGCGACGTATTTGCCGAAGGTCCACGCGAGCGATGCACCGTACCCGTCCTCCTCGAGTCCCGCGGCGTCCGTCATTTGGTAGAGCAGCATGACCCGCGCGTCGCCGAAGGTATAGCCGCCGACGATTCGAGTCGTGTCCACGTCCTCGCCGTCGATGTCGCGGTCGTGCGCCAGGGCTGCGTAGATCCGCTCCTTTTCATAAACGAGTGATACGGAAACTGCATCGGTCGCCGCATCGTTTTCGCCGCCGCCATCCTCCCCGGGAAAGAAATTCGCGGTGACGTGCAGCGACTTCGCGATGGCCGGCGTCGTGTAACCGATGTAGTCCTTCAGCCTTTGCTCGCCATTGAACACCCTGAAGATGTCGCCTTCGAGATCGTCGAAGAGATCGAAATCGCCCTGGGCTTCCTTGAGCGCGGTGTCGTGCCGGCCGAGCTTGATCGTGCCGAACCCACCTTCGAGGCCGACGAACTGGTTACGCGGCGTGACGTCGTCTTCGTCTTCACCACTATCTATATTGACTCCCCACTCGAGCTGGTAGATGGCCTTGAGTCCCGCGGTCAGCTCCTTCTCGCCTTTCACTCCGATGCGGGATGCATTGCTCTTGACTTCTGCCTGCTCGCCGCCCGGCTCGTCGGCATGCTGGACGGTGACGTTCACGCGCCCGTACACGTCGAGCTCGTCGCCGGCGTGGGCGGGCGAAGCGATCAGGAATGCAGTCAGCAGGCAGGCTGCAGGCGTCGAGACGGCGCCTGCGTTCGCGGAAAGCCGGTGCATGTTCACTTGTGCGTGACGCGATAGATCGTGCCGTTCGCGTCGTCGCTGACCAGCAGCGCGCCGTCGTGCGTCACCGCGATACCCGCCGGCCGGCCCCACGCGGTGTCGTTGTCGACGATGAATCCGGTCATGAAGTCCTCGTACTCTCCGCCGGGTTGACCGCCTTTCATCCGTACGCGCACTACCTTGTACCCGGTGCGGTCCGGCCGCGTATGCGACCCGTGCAGAGTCACGAACGCATCGCCGCGGTATTCGGGCGGAAACGCATCCTGGTCGTAGAACGCGATCGCGAGTGCGGACGAGTGCGCCTGGAAGAGGACCTCCGGCGCGCGCACGTTGTCCTTCAGATCGGGACGCTTTCCCTTCAGCGCCGGATCCTCGCGGCCGCCAAGGTAGAACCAGGGCCAGCCGAAGAAATCCCCGTTGTTCACGCGCGCCATGAAGTCGGGGACGAGATCCGGCCCGAGGTGGTCGCGCTCGTTCACCACGCACCACAGTTCGTCCGTACCCGGACGCATCGCGAGGCCCGAGCAATTGCGCAGGCCGGTCGCGTAGGTGCGCAATCCTTTGCCATCGACGTCGAACTCGCGTACGACCGCACGATTTTCTTCCTCGCCCCAAGCCGCGCCACGACCGTGTGTCTTCTCGAAGGCGCGAATCTGTTCCAGCGACTTCTGCGGCATGCCATTCACGCCGAGATTCGAGGCGGATCCGATCGAGACGAACATGCGCTTGCCGTCCTTCGACAACGCAAGGTCCCGCGTCCAGTGCCGCTTGGTTGGAATGTCGCGCACGATGATTTCAGGCGGACCACCGGCCTTTAACGCGCCGTCGCTGTATGGGTATCTGACTACCTGGTTGGCGGCCGCCACGTATACGTATCGCGGTTTCGCGCTCGGGACGAACGCGATGCCATAGGGCTTCTCGATGTTTTCCGCGAACACTTCGGGTTGCGCCGGCGTTGCGCCCGACTTCGCGCGGAACACCAGCACGCGACCCGTGCCGCTTTCGGACAGGAACACGTCGCCATTGGGCGCGACCCGCAGCGTGCGGGGTTGTTTGAGGCCGCTCGCGAACACCTCTACCTGGAAGCCCTGCGGCAACTTCGGCAGTGCGTCCTTGGGCCGGGCGACGATGTTGATCGGCTTGCCCGCCGAAGCCTCCGGGTCGGAGGGCGTCACCGAAGCCGGCAGATCTGTGACTTTCATGAGGCGCCGCACCCCCGGTGCGTCCGACTTCCAGCCGGTCAGCGCGTCGGGTCCGGTGCGCAGTTCGCCCGTTTGCGCGAGCGCGAGCGAAGTCGCGACGAGCAATGACAGCAACGGCAATGAGCTCGGGGTGCGCATACGTGCCTCCTTGGCGGTGGGCTCCATCCGGGAGGTAGTTTGTGTACGCCGCACCGGGGAGCGTTGCAATCGACCAGCGGCGGCGTCTGCGCAAGAAGGGCGGAAGCCCGATGACTCCCGATTCCCACAGCGGGAACAGCGGCAGCTGGCAGCGCGTCCGTCGCACGCGATCCACAATCGCCGAATGCAAAGAGCCATCCACCCCTTGCACGCGGTGCTGCTCGCCAGCACCGTGCCGCTTTTCCTCGGCGTGCTGCTCACCGACATCGTGTATTTCCGCACGTACGAGGTGCAGTGGAAGAACTTCGCTTCCTGGCTGCTCGTCGGCGGGCTGGTATTCGCCGCAGCGGCGCTGGTTTGGGCGCTGGTCGAGCTGATAGGCGCCGGTCGCCGTGCGCCGCGATCATCTCCCGGGTCTTCGCGCGGGTCCTTCCAGCTCGCCTTCTACTTCGTACTGCTGCTCGTCGTGTGGATCCTCGGCTTCGTCAACGCGCTGGTCCATGCGGGCGACGCATGGGCGAGCATGCCCACCGCTCTCATCCTGTCCTCGATCCTCATGCTGCTGACCATCGCCGCGACGTGGTCGGGCTTCCTCGGCTCCTGGAGAGTCGGAACATGACGCGCCTTTGGTTGTTGCTGGCGCTGCCGTTGCTGCTGTGCGCGTGCGCGCGCGAGCCGGCCGCGCCGCAGGTTGGAGCGGTCGAGGAGTTGCCCGATCCCGAGCGCGAGCTGTTTCCGACGATGAAGATCGCGAAGCCCGCGAAGTGGGGCGACCGGCGACCCACCGTGCCGCAGGGCTACTCGATCACCGCGATCGCGACGGACCTCGCGATCCCGCGCCAGACCTTGTTGCTGCCCAACGGCGACATCCTGGTCGCCGAAGGGCGCGGTGGCAACGCGCCCAAGCTCACCCCGAAGGATGTGATCGCCTCGTACATCAAGGCGAAGGGAACGAGCCCCGTGAAGGGAGGCGACCGCCTGACATTGCTGCGCGATGGGGATGGCGACGGTGTGTACGAAACGCGGACGATCTTCGCGAAGGATCTCGATGCGCCTTACGGTCTCGCGCTCGTCGGCAACCAGTTGTTCGTCGCGAACCAGGACGCCGTCGTCAGGTTCGATTACCAGGAAGGACGGACCGAAGCCGCGGGCGAGCCGGTCACGCTCACCGAACTACCGAAGGACATCAATCACCACTGGACGAAGGCGATGACGGCGAGCGCGGACGGGCGCTACCTGTTCGTCGGCATCGGCTCCAACAGCAACATCACCGAACGCGGCATGACCGCCGAAGCCGACCGCGCGATGATCTGGCGGATCGACGTGGAGTCGGGTGCGCACAAGCCGTACGCGACCGGGCTGCGAAATCCCACGGCGCTCGCCATTCAGCCCGGCACGGGGCAGTTGTGGGCCGTGGTCAATGAACGCGACGAGATCGGTCCGAACCTGGTGCCCGACTATCTCACGGCGGTGAAAGAAGGCGGTTTCTACGGCTGGCCCTACAGTTACTGGGGCAGCAACGTCGACGTCCGCGTGCGTCCCGAAAATCCGCGGAAAGTCGCCGAGGCAATCCGTCCCGACTATAGCCTGGGCTCGCACGTCGCCGCGCTCGGCCTCGCATTCTCGGCGCCGGCGATGGGCGCGAATTTCGCCGACGGTGTGTTCGTCGGCGAGCATGGAAGCTGGAACCGCGGCGTGCCCGTGGGCTACAAGGTCGTCTTCGTTCCGTTCCGCGACGGCCGCCCGGACGGCGCGCCGGTCGACTTCGTGACCGGCTTCCAGGCGGAGGGACTGACGTTCGGCCGGCCTGTCGGAGTGACCGTGGATCCGCGCGGCGCGCTGATCGTCGTCGACGACCTGTCGAACACGGTGTGGCGCGTGACGGCCGCGGAGTCGCCGGTAGTTAGGCAGCCGCCGTCCGGGTGACGGTGTTGCGCAAACAGTGTTCGTTTCCTGCTAACGATCGATTCCAATATTTCGAATTGTCCCCGGAGCTCATCTGGACTAAAAAGAGCTCTTTCAGCCTGGAGTGGCGCGACATGCATCCACTGAAAGGGGTCCGATGAGCGCGGCCCACGACAAGATGGTCGAGTTCGGCGGCCGCGTCGTCATCATCGGCTGCGGCAGCATCGGCCAGGGCATCCTGCCACTCATCGGGCGGCACATCCCGGTCGACGGCAAGGGCAAGCTGACGGTGCTGTCGGCGGACGAGCAGGGGCGCGGCCTCGCGCGCAAGAACGGCGCGCGTTTCGAACACACCCACCTGACGCCGGCCAACTACCGCAAGATTCTCGGCAAACACGTCCAGTCCGGCGACCTGGTCCTCAACCTCTCGGTGAACGTCTCGAGTCTCGACCTCGTGAGTTTCTGCGCCGAGGTGGGCGCGTTGTACGTCGACACCTCGATCGAGCCCTGGCCCGGCGTCTACGCCAACCCGATGCTCAAGATGCGCGAGCGCACGAACTACGTGATCCGCGAGAAAGCGCTGAAACTCGCGAAGGAGCTCGGTCCGGATTCTCCCACCGCGGTCGTCGATCACGGCGCCAACCCGGGGCTCGTGTCGCACTTCGTCAAGCGCGCGCTGCGGGATCTCGATCGCATCCTGCGCGACGGCAAGGCGCAGCCGGCCTCGCGCGAGGAGTGGGCGGCGCTCGCGCGCGACCTCGGCGTCGAGGTGATCCAGATCGCGGAGCGCGACACGCAGGTCAGCGATCACGCCAAGCGCCACGGCGAGTTCGTCAACACCTGGTCCATCGACGGGTTCGTCGACGAGCTCATGCAGCCGAGCGAGGTTTCGATCGGAACACACGAGCTGCTCCTGCCGCGGCGCGCGCGCCAGCATCGCGCGAATTCCGGTACCTTGTATCTGCTGCGGCCGGGCGGCGGCACGTTCGCGCGTAGCTGGACGCCGTCCGTGGGCGGGTACCAGGGCATGCTCGTCACGCACGACGAGGTGTTTTCGATCGCGGATTTCCTGAGCCTGCGCGATGGAGACCGCTTCACCTATCGGCCCACCGTGATGTTCGTCTATCACCCCTGCGACGACGGGATGTTGTCCGCGCTCGAGCTCGAAGGCCGCGGCTGGAAAATGCAGCCGTCGGGCCGGCGCCTGGGCCGCGACATCGCGGATGGAATGGACGAACTAGGCGTGTTGCTGGCGGGGCACGCCAAGAACGCCTACTGGTTCGGGTCGCAGCTCTCCATTGACGAAGCGCGCCGTCACCTCGATTTCGCCAATGCAACTACCGTGCAGGTCGTCGCGGGCGCGCTCGCGGCGGCGGTGTGGGCGATCCGCAATCCCCGCAGGGGTCTCGTGGAGCCCGACCAGATGGATCACGAGGAATGCCTCGAGATCGCCACGCCCTATCTCGGCAAACTCACCGGCGAATTCACCGACTGGACACCCCTGCAGGGTCGCGGCCAGCTCTTTCCCGAAAAGCTCGACGTCGACAATCCGTGGCAGATGCAGAACATCCGCGGCCGCCAGTGGGTGTCGTAAAGGAGGCCAAGGGCCAATGTGAAGCGCGGGTGCGCTGTGGTAGCAAGTCTTCCGGCAAAGGAGTTCGAACGATGAACACGCGACACGGGCATTCGACGACGGGCACGGGCGCTCCGGCCGCGAGCGACCGCAATTCACTGACCATCGGTCCGGACGGTCCCATCCTCCTGCACGACGTCCACTTCCTCGAGCAGATGGCGCACTTCAATCGCGAGAAGGTGCCGGAGCGTCAGCCGCACGCGAAGGGAGCGGGCGCCTTCGGAACGTTCGAGGCGACGCACGACGTCTCGCGCTACACGAAGGCCGCGATGTTCCAGAAGGGCGCGAAGACCGGAATGCTGGCGCGTTTCTCCACCGTCGCCGGCGAGATGGGCAGTCCCGACACCTGGCGCGACGTACGGGGCTTCTCACTCAAGTTCTATACCACCGAGGGCAACTACGATCTGGTCGGCAACAACACGCCGATCTTCTTCGTGCGCGACCCGATGAAGTTCCCGCACTTCATCCGCAGCCAGAAGCGCCTGCCGGACTCGGGCCTGCGCGACAATCACATGCAGTGGGACTTCTGGACCAACAATCCGGAATCGGCGCACCAGGTAACCTATCTACTCGGCACGCGCGGACTGCCGCGCACCTGGCGCCACATGAACGGCTACGGCTCGCACACCTACATGTGGGTCAACGCGAAGGGCGACCGTTTCTGGGTGAAGTACCACTTCCACACGCGGCAGGGCATGAAGTTCTTCAGCAACGCCGAGGCGCAGCGGATGGCCGGCCTCGACGCCGACTACCACCGGCGCGACCTGTTCGAAGCGATCGCGCGCGGCGAGTACCCGCAGTGGGTGATGTCGGTGCAGGTGATGCCGTACGAAGACGCGAAGACCTATCGCATCAATCCGTTCGATCTCACGAAGACATGGCCGCACCGCGACTATCCACTGGTCGTCGTGGGCGTGATGACCCTCGACCGCAACCCGGAGAACTTCTTCGCGCAGATCGAGCAGGCGGCGTTTTCACCGGGCAACATCGTCCCGGGAATCGGCCTTTCGCCGGACAAGATGCTGCTCGGTCGCGCCTTCGCCTACGCCGACGCGCAGCGCAATCGCATCGGCGCCAACTTCCACCAGCTTCCCGTCAACCAGCCGAAGGTGCCGGTCAACACGTACATGTTCGATGGCCACATGGCCTATCACCACAGCGGCAACGCGCCGGTTTACGCCACGAACAGCGGCGGGCGCCCCTGGGCGGACGAAACCGGACGCATGGCGGACGGCTGGGAGGCCGATGGCGAAATGGTGCGCAGTGCGTATACGCTGCGGGCCGAGGACGATGATTTCACCCAGCCTGGCATCCTGGTGCGCGAGGTGTTCGACGACGCCGCGCGCGACGGTCTCGTGGAGACCGTGGCGGGTAGTTTGGCGGGCGGCGTGCGCAGCCCGGTGCTGGAACGCGCGTTCGAATACTGGAAGTCGATAGACCCGGCGACGGGTTCGCGCATCGAGGACAAGGTGCGCAGCGGTCGCACGGCGGAGCCCGCATCGGGCATGAGCGAAAGGTGAGGGAGAAAATGGCTGCAAAATCCGCATCCGCGAGATCAGGTACGGCGCGCAAGACGGCGAGACCGAAGCCGAACCTGCTGGTCGGCACTCTGCCCGCGCGGCGGCTGCTCTCGCACGCGCAGCGGCAGAATGGCGCGGGCGCCGCGCTGCCGATCCACGTGCGCGCGACCCAGGGCCTCAATCCGATCGAGCGCGACTACGTGCGCAACCGGCTCGGCGAAAAGCTGCGCAAACACGCGAGGTCCATCGAGCGCATCAGCGTCCGCGTGGAAGACATGAATGGTCCGCGCGGCGGCGTCGACCAGGCGTGTCGCGTGAAGGTGGTGCTGACCGGATTGCCGAGCGTGGTGGTCGAAACCCGGAGCGCGAAGTTGAGCGACGCGGTGGACGCGGCCGTCCTCGGCATCGAGCGCGCCGTGCGGCGCAGCCTCGAACGCCGGCGCGAGAAGCCGCTGCGACGCGGCGGAACTCAGAGATTGGTCTGATCCGGCGGCACGTCGCGCGGCACACCCGCGGCGCTGCCGCCCTCGGCGCATTCCATGCCGTCGATGCCCACGCCGTAACAAGTCATCGAAATCGATCCCAGCGCGCAGCCGCGCACCAGCGGCGTGGCGCCCTTTCCCGACGCGGCCGCGATGCCCGCCACATATACAAGTGGCAGGAAATGGTCGGGCGTCGGCACCGCCGCCCGGTAGTCAGGGTGAGCCGCGAGTTCGCCGATGTCGTGAGGCCGCTCCGACATCAGCGCGGCGGCCGCGTCGTCGAAGCGGTACGCCCAGTCTTCTCCGCGCGGGTTGCGCCAGTCGACGCGGCGCAGGTTGTGCACGACGTTGCCGCTCGCGAGGATCAACACGCCGCGCTCGCGCAGCGCGGCGAGCTTCCGGCCCAGCCCGACGTGATATTCGAGCGGCTTCAGCGCGTTGATGGATAGCTGGATCACCGGGACGTCCGCTCCGGGATACAGATGCGCGAGCACGCTCCAGGTGCCGTGGTCGAGACCCCATTCATCGTGATCGAGGCCTAGCCACTCGGGCTTGGCGAGCTCGGCCACTTCGGCCGCGAGCTCCGGCATGCCGGGCGCCGGGTATTCGAACGCGAACAACTCGGCGGGAAACCCGTAAAAGTCGTGGATCGTACGCGGGCGCTGCATCGCGGTGACCGCGCTCGCGCCGATGAACCAGTGCGCCGACACCGCGAGGATGGCGCGCGGGCGCGGCAGCGCCTGTCCCAGCTTCCGCCAGGCCTGGGTGTACGTATTGCTCTCCAGCGTGTTCATCGGACTGCCGTGACCGATGAAGAGCGCAGGCATCGTCGTCATGAATCGCGCCTCACACTGACAGACGGCTGGCTTGGCCGGGGGAGACTGGGCAAGAATGCAGCTTACAGGATCCGCCATGACCGACCCAGCCAACAACCCCGGCGCGCCAAGAAAGGTTTTGCTGGCCACCGATCTGAGCGCACGCGGCGACCGCGCGCTCGAGCGCGCGATCGCCATCACCCGGCGTCACGACGCGGAGCTGCTGATCGTCCACGCCTTCGAGGATTTCCAGGAAACGACCATTACGTCCGGCCGGTCCGCCGGTCCGTCCTGGCGCCGTCCTCCCGATGCGGTCGCCATCATGAAACGGCGCATCCTGCAGGGTCTGCGCGCCGATCTCGGCGACGCGGTGGAGAGGGCCAGCATCCGGGTCGAGGAGGGCGATCCCGCGGAGGTCGTGGAACGGATCGCGATGACCGAACAGGTCGACCTCGTCGTCACGGGTGTCGCGCGCGAGGCCTTGTTTGCCCGGCAGCCCGTGATTCTCGGCAGGACCGTCGAACAACTGTTGCGGCGCCTGCCGGTGCCGGTTCTCATCGTCCGGAATCGCGTCCGCTCCGACTACGAAAAAATCGTCGTGACGACGGACTTCTCCGGGCCTTCGGGATATGCGCTGCAGCTCGCGCTGCGGTTCTTTTCGACCGAGACCGTGCACCTGCTGCACGTTTCCGAGGCGCCCTACACGGCGCTGGCGTCGGACGCGAATCGCCACGCGGAGAGTTTCCTGGACATCCACGCTGCCGACCTCGAAGACTTCCTCGCTTCCATCTTCCTGCCCGCGGAGGACCGCAAGCGTATCGTTCCGATGGTCGAGCCCGGCTCGCCGCGGCAGCTCGTTCGCGAGTTCGCGCAGCTCCATGGCGTCGATCTCGTGGTGCTCGGCACGCATGGCCGGGGCGCGGTCCTCGAAGCGCTGTTCGGCAGCGGCGCCAAGAGCATCCTGTCGACGCTTCCCTGTGATGCGTTGGTCGTGCGGGGGCCGGGCCAGTAGGCATTCGTCCGGTGTCCGCCGAACGACTCGCCCGCAATCTTGTCTGGACTCTCCATGAACGAAAACATCCGCTGGATCATCATCGCCGTGGTGGGCGTCGCCGCCGCCATCGCCGCTGTCGTCTATCGTGATCGCTGGTGGCCCGACCGGCCCACGCCCGCGCCGGAACAACCCGTCGTCGCGGTGCCGGAGGAGTTGCCGCCACCCGAGGAAGAAGCCGCGCCCCGACACCCACCACCGGTGACCGATTCCGACGAGGCGTTGCCGCCCCTCGAAGCCAGCGACCCCGCGTTGCGCGGATCGCTGGCCGAAGTGCTGGGTAGCGAGGCCGCCGGGCGCTTCTTCATCACGGAAAATCTCGTGCGGCAGATGGTCGTGACCATCGACAACCTGCCGGAACAGAAGGTCGCCGAACGCATTCGTCCGATGAAACCGGTGCCCGGGCAGTTCGCGACCTCGGGCACCGAGGACGCTCCCGTGCTCGATCCGGCCAACTACCGCCGCTACGAACCGCTGGTGGGGATGATCGAGTCGATCGATACGCCGAAGCTGATGACCGCCTACGCGCGCTACTACCCGCTGCTCCAGGAATCGTATGAAAACCTCGGCCATCCGCCGCGGCATTTCAACGACCGGCTCATCGAGGTGATCGACCACCTGCTCGAGACGCCCGAGGTGCGCGACCCGATCGCGCTCAAGCGGCCCAACGTGCTGTATGAATTCGCGGACCCCGAGCTCGAGTCGCTCTCCGCGGGACAGAAGCTGCTGATCCGGATGGGCAGCCAGAACGCCGGCAGGATCAAGGGGAAACTCAGGGAATGGCGCGCGGCGCTGGTCGCGCGTTGAAGGAGCCGATTCCTGCCGGCACCAGTCGTGTTAGTTAGCCGCGGGACCGCGCGGCCTGCTCGAGATTCATGAGCCGCACCTGGACGCGCGTCGCCGAAACACTCTCCCACGCGCGCCATCCGGCGAACGCGGCCGGGATCAGCCACAGGTAGCCGTATGCGAACCACCAGACGACGCCGGTGATCGCGAGGTACAGCCAGAACGCGCCCGCCTTGTCTTGCGCGAGCGCCTGGAACGCTTCCGCCTTGTGACCCATTTCGTGTGCCTTCCGTGCGAGCCGGTCGTGGAAATTCATGTAGGCGCAGTCCTTCACCCGTTGCGGTGATTGGACTGTAGCGGACGATTCGGGCGGGAACCATCGACTGCGTCGATGGGTAAAGCCTGAGGAAAAGCCCGCAAGACAGTGGCGCAACGTCCGATTGAGACACGCGGCGCCGCAATCGACGATGCAACGCTCATCGAGGAGTCGGAACCATGAAGAGTCGACGGTTATTCCTTTCGGCCATGATCTTCACGCTCGCGGTTGCCGGCTGCGCATCGATGCAGCGTCGCGATCCGCTGCAGGTGACGGTCGCGGGCATTCAGCCGCTGCAGGGGCAGGGCATGGAGCTGCGGCTGCTCGTGAAGCTGCGCGTTCAGAACCCGAACGACGTGCCGGTGGAGTACGACGGTGTCGCGTTGACCATGGACGTTCAAGGCAAGACGCTCGCGTCCGGCGTCAGCGACGCGCGCGGCAGCGTGCCGCGTTTCGGCGAATCCGTCATTGAAGTGCCCGTCACCATCTCCGGATTCCGCATGGCGCGCCAGGCGATGGGCATGATCCGGGGCGGCGGCGCGGGCCTCGAGAAAATCAGCTACGAGATGTCGGGCAAGCTCAACGGCTCCGCCTTCAACACCGTGCGCTTCAGGACGAAAGGAGAGTTCGAGCTGCCGACCGGGCCCACGGAAATGCCTGGCGGATGAGGAGGTTGCGAAGACGGTCCGTCGCGGTTGACATTTCGATGATTCCCGAAATATCGTATCGTCATGAAGACAGCCGAAGTCATTGCAGCGCTCGGCGCGCTGGCCCACGAGCACCGCCTCGCGATTTTCCGGCTGCTCGTCCAGCAGGGTCCTGCGGGTTTGCCTGCCGGTGCGATCGGCGAGCGGGTTGGGCTCGTCCCTTCGTCGCTCACGTTCCACCTGCAATCCTTGCAGCGCGCCGGGCTCATAAGCCAGGCGCGCGCGAGCCGCCAGCTGATCTACAGCGCGGACTACCCGGCGATGAACGGGCTCGTCGAATACCTCACTGACAAGTGCTGCGCCGCGGGCAACTCGGGCTGCGATTCGGCCTGCGTTCCACGTCCCGCGGCAAAAGCAGCGCGACGCAAGTCCGCGGCATGAGGAGCGTCATGAGTACCCGTTTGCCCATTTCTCCCCATCCGCCGCTCGAAGCCGTCGTGAAACTTCTCGCGGCGGCGCAACTTCCCACCGAAGACCTGACCGCGGCGCATTGCGAGAACTTCTTCTATTCCGGGCCGGAGACGACTCCCGCGGGGCTGGTCGGCCTGGAGATCTACGGTGACGTCGCGCTGCTGCGATCGCTGGTGGTCGCCCCCGACCGTCGCGGTGCGGGTGAAGGCGCCGAGCTGCTCAGGCACGCGGAGGAGCAGGCGCGGGCGCGCGGCGTGCGGTCACTGTTTCTGCTCACCACGACGGCGGAAGAGTTCTTCGCGCGGCACGGATACGAGCGCGCATCTCGGGAATCCGCGCCCGATTCCATCCGCGCGACGCGCGAATTCGCGGGTATTTGCCCCGCGAGCTCGGCGTTCATGGTTCGCCGCCTCTGACGACCGGAGCCAGGTCATGACCGATCGTGTGTATCACGTCCTGTTCCTCTGCACGGGAAACTCCGCGCGCAGCATCCTCGCGGAGTCGCTCGTCAACCACTGGGGTCGCGGCCGCTTCGTCGGTCACAGCGCCGGTAGTTTGCCGAAGGGAAAGGTGCATCCGATCGCGCTCGAGCTGCTCCGGCACATGAAGATGCCGGCCGATGGAATGCGCTCGAAGAGCTGGGACGAGTTCGCGAACCCCGGGGCGCCGAAACTCGATTTCGTGTTCACGGTGTGTGACAACGCCGCGGCGGAGTCCTGTCCCGTGTGGCCGGGCCAGCCGATGACGGCGCACTGGGGCGTCGCGGATCCTGCCGCCGTCGAAGGATCCGATACCGACAAGTGGCTCGCGTTCCGCCAGGCCTTTCGCGAGCTGGAGAGCCGAATCAAGATCTTCACGAGTCTGCCGATCGAGTCGCTCGACCGGGTGAAGTTGCAGGAGCGACTGGGTGAAATCGGCCGCAGCCGGCCGGACGACGAAGTCGCATGCTGTGGCGGTCGCAAGGTGACTGCATGAAGCCGGAAACCGGAAGTCTGGCGGAGAGACTCAATCGCGACTGCGATTGTTCCGTCACCGACCGGGCCGAACTCCGGCGCCGCGTCGACACGCAGCCGCAGGTCTTCTCCGAGCTGCCGGTGTTCCTCGACCCGGCGCACGTCGCGGAAATGCGGCGCGTGATCGGCGCGGTCGAGGCCTGCGCGCGCTTGCCGAATTACCGGGAGGAAGTGCTCGCGCACGCGCCGCCGATCGCGCGGGTCGATCCGCGCGCCGTGGGCGTGTTCATGGGATTCGATTTCCACATCACGGCCGACGGGCCCAGATTGATCGAGATCAACACGAACGCGGGCGGCGCATTCCTCAACATCGCCCTGCACGATGCGCAACGCGCCTGCTGCGAGGCGGCCGAGGAGCTGCACGCCGCTCGACCCACTTCGCTGCAGCTCGAGGACGAACTGTTCTCGATGTTCCAGCGCGAGTGGACGCTCGCGCGCGGTCCACAGCCGCTGCGAACGATCGCGATCGTCGACACCGATCCTGGCGGACAATTCCTGTATCCCGAGTTCGAGCTCGCGCGAAAGATGTTCGAGTCGCGGGGTATTAGAACGCACATCGCCGATCCCGCGGAGCTCGAACCCACGCCGGACGGGATCCGGTTGCGCGGCGATCGCATCGATCTCGTCTACAACCGCCTGACGGATTTCTATTTCGATGACGCCGCCAATCAGCAATTGCGCCGGGCGTACGAACTCGACCAAGTCGTGGTCACCCCGCATCCGCGCGCCCATGCGCTGTATGCGAACAAGCGCAATCTCACGCTCCTGAGTGACCCGGATGCGCTCGCGAGAATCGGCGCGTCGGCGCACATCGGCGAAGTCCTTGTGCGGGGCATCCCCCCGACCCGGGAAGTCACGGGTTGCGAAGAGAGCTGGTGGCGGGACCGCAAGGACTGGTTCTTCAAACCGCGCAGCGGCTTCGGCAGCCGCGGCGCGTATCGCGGCGACAAACTGACCCGACGAGTGTTCGCCGAAGTCGTCAAGGGTGGGTACATCGCGCAGGAGCTCACGCCGCCGGGCGAGCGATGGCGCTCGGCGCCTGCCGGCAAGGAGGTCTTCAAGGTGGACGTGCGCTGTTACGTGTACGCCGGGGTCATCCAGCTCATGGCGGCGCGGCTCTACCAGGGCCAGACGACGAACTTCCGAACCGCGGGCGGCGGATTCGCGCCCGTGTATGTCATCGGCAACGAGGCTCGCGACCGCACGCAGATGGAGGCATGCGGTTGAGTCCAGTGATGTCGCGTTACGTCGGCGCTGGAGCAAGCGCTCGACGCAGGAACGAATCGAGCGTTTCCGCCGGCCGGCCCATCAGCCTTCCCAGGTCCGTCGACGCCACATCGAATTCTCCGGCGCGAACCGCATCGCCGAGCGCGACGGACATGTCGATGATGGGCGCGGGTACACCCTTCGCTTCGAGCACCTTCCGGAATTCGTCCGAGCGCACCGGCGTGTAGGTCACGGTCCTGCGGCTGGCCTTGCCGAGCGCGGCCGCGACGTCACCAAGCGAGTACGGCGAAGGCGCGCTGATGTCGTAGATCTTCTCGCGGTGATTCCCGGAAGTGAGCACCGTGGCGAGTGCGGCTGCGATGTCCTGCCGCACGACGAAGCCTATGCGTCCGGCATTGGCGTTGTGGACGATCTTCCCCGTCGAAATCGCGTCGCCGAACATCAGCGGTATGAGATCCATGTAGAGGTTGTTGCGGAAGAACGTGCAGGGAATTCCACTCTCGCGCACCATCACTTCTGTCTGGAAATGGCCGGGCGAGGCGGCGAAGATCGCATCCGCCGAAGGCTTGATGACGCTGGTGTAGACGATGTGCCGGACGCCGGCTGCACGCGCCGCGTTCACGACGTTGCGATGGTGAAGGATGCGCTCCTCGCCGAGCACCGGTGTCGAGATGAACAGCAGCTTCTCGACACCCTTGAACGCCTGCTCGAGCGAGCGCGGATCCGTATAGTCGCCGCGCCTCGCGGTGAGGCCTCGCACCTTGAGCTTCGCGGGATCGCGCACCATCGCGACGATGTCCCCAGCCGGCGCCTTGCGTTCCAGCAACTGGTTGATCGTGGCGCTGCCCAGCTTCCCGGACGCACCGGTGATCGCGATGAGGCCCATGGTTTTCCCCGATTGTGCCGCGCCAGTCTAACAAGATTGCCAAGGCGTGAACCAAACTACGTGGGATGAGGATCAGCGGATGAGTCGTTCGGCGAATCGCCCCGTCCGGGTGCATGATCGCCGCAAGCCAGCGAATCAAGGGTCTTTTCGCGCGGCCGCAAAATCGCGAACCCGATCCCGCGGCCGGTCGGCCTTCGGGGATACGCTAGGCGCATGACACATACACGCGTCTTTCGCGGGTTGCTCGTACTGCTCCTCGCGATTGGTTTGCAGGCGGCCGAACCGGATGGCCCTTACGTGTTTGGCGCCCAGGGGCGTCTGGAAAGCTGGTCCGTGCGCGTGGAGGGTGGTCAGGCGCTCAAGCAGGTGCGGTCCGTCGAGGGCGGCGCTGTCGTCGTGCCGGCGGTGGGCCGGTTCCCCGCATTCGGCGTGAAGTTGCGCCCGTCCGCGGAGCCGGCGCCCGACGCCGTGACGGTCGGCGCGGAGAATCCGGTTTTCGTCGTCGCGGATACTCACGGTGAATTCGAGATCCTCGCCGAGATGCTGCAGAAGCACGGCGTGCTCGACGAAAAGCTGCGCTGGAAATTCGGGCGCGGACATCTCGTCGTGCTCGGCGACGTGTTCGACCGTGGGCCCAACCAGACGGAGATCCTCTGGCTGCTCTACGAACTCGAGGCGCAGGCGCGCGACGCCGGTGGCGGCGCGCACCTGCTGCTCGGCAACCACGAGTCGATGGTGATGCGCGGCGATGTGCGCTACCTGAATCCGAAATACCGCGAGACCGCGCGCACGCTCGGCACTGACTACCCGAAATTGTTCGGCGCGGACAGCGTGCTCGGACAGTGGTTGCGCGCGCAGCGTGTCGCGCTTCGCGTCAACGACCTGCTGCTCGTGCACGGCGGCATCTCGCGTGCGCTCATCGACCAGGGCTTCTCGCTGGCGGAGATGAATAGGCTCACTCGCGCAGCCCTGGACAACCGCATCGAGGGCGAGAAGGACCTGGAACGCGCCGACTTCCTGCTCGGTTCGCTCGGGCCGCTCTGGTACCGCGGCTATTTCACGCCACCCAGCGATCTCATGGGCGCCTCCGGCATCGACGTGGATCTCACGCTGAAACATTTCGGCGCCCGCCGGATCGTGGTAGGGCACACGACGGTGCCGACCGTGACGTCGCTGTACGAAGGGCGCGTGATCGCCGTGCAGGTCTATCCAAAACGCGAGGCTGAAGGCGTCCGGTTCGAATGCCTGCTGATCCGCGACGGCGTTCCGCTGCGTGCGAAATTCGACGGCGGCAGCGAGCCTTTGTCCGACTCGCGCTGAGACCAAAGTCCACTTCCTGGGCCCTTAGGACGCTTCGATACTCCCGGCACTAACAACCGCGGGAGACCAACATGTTCAAGCTGGGTGGAATCGCCTGCGCGGCCGTGCTCGTGGGCGCCATGATTCCGCTCGCGCAGGCCGACAGTGACACGTCGAACAAGTGGCGCATCGAGCTCGATCACTCGGCGAAGTCGGACGGAACCATCGTGCTGCAGGTCGCGCCGAAGAACGGCGCACCGATCGAGGCCGAGGCGAGTGTTCCCAAGGGGAACAGCGAGAACGAGATCGCGCATGCCGTGCGCGATTCACTCAAGGTCGCACTCGGCAAGGGTTACGAAGTCGAGATCGACGATGGCGAGGATGTGCTCGTGAAGGCCAAGGGAAAGACGAAGCCGTTCGAGCTGAAGCTCGTGAGCTCGTCGGTGACCGGCGTCGAGATCGAACTGGAACGCGAGTAAATGGGGTCAGACCCCATTTCCTAGCAAATGGGGTCTGACC
>JAEZCR010000156.1 GCA_023433465.1 Pseudomonadota bacterium
CCCTCAGTCTTACGACGGATTGCCTGCTATCAGAACTTGTAGCGGGCACCGATCGCGTAGCGAGCGAACTGATCTTCGAGTCGGAACATCTGGCGCTCCGACCGACCGTGCCAGCGAATGTCTTCGCCGGTCAGGTTGATCGCTTCGAACGACACCGAGAGGTTGTCGTTGATGTCGTAACCGACGCTCAGATCGAACTGCTGGTACGACTCCACGTAACGCGGGTTACGGTTGTTGCCCAGGTTCGCCGCCGCCAGGAACTCATCACGCCAGTTCCAGGCCAGTCGGGCCGAGAGGCCGAACTTCTCGAACATCAGCACGGCGTTCGCCGTGTCGCTGAGGCCGAGAAGCGCGAACTGGTTCTGGCTCGGCGGTGCCGCGTCGTTGAACGAGACGTCGCCGTTGACCTTCGTGTAGTTCGCCAGGATGCCGAAGCCCGAATCACCGAAGAAGTACTGACCACCGATTTCCCAGCCATCGATGTTGGCAGTTTCCTGGTTGACCGACTGGTTGACGTTGAACAGGTACGCCGGATCAGCCGCCGTGCCTGCGATGTCGTACAGCGCCTCGGTGCCCGCCACGTCCGCGATCGCCGCGTTGTAGTTGGCCAGGTTCAGCGTCGAGAAACGCTGCAGGGCCGTCGCCGCGAACAGGTTCGTGTCGTTGACCGTGAAGCCGTTGGCTTGCAGGAACGCCAGGGCCGCCTGCGCATCCGGACCCGAGGTCGGGTCCGTCAGGCCGTACAGCGGCTGCTGCACGACTGCGTTGCCGACGAAGTTGTCGACCTTCTTGTCCCAGTAACCCACCGACACGTAACCGCGGTCGGAGAAGTACCACTCGAGCGAGAGGTCGAGGTTCTCCGATTCCATCGGGATCAGCGCCGGGTTCTGCGAGTTACCGCCGCCACGAGCCGCCTCGTTGATCAGCACCGAGCCGGTCGGGCCGCCAGGCGTCGGGCCGGCGGTCAGGTTGCCGATCGGCGCACGAGCCATGGTCACGCCCCACGAAGCGCGGGCCTTGAAGGAGTCGGTCAGGTTGATGTCGAAGTCCAGGTTCGGCAGCACGTTGTCGTACCCGGCCGTTTCCGTGACCGTCTCGATCGTCGCGGTGCGCGGGATGCTGAAGTCGTTGTTGGCTTCCCAGATCACCGCCTGCGGAATCGCGATGTCGGACGACGAGGTCACATCCGTGTCCTCGTAACGAACACCGAGCGACAGGTTGAACGCACGGCTGAACATTTCGCCCTTGTGGACGAACTGCACGTACGCCGCGTCGACCTTCTCGTTGATGATGTTGTTGTTACCCCAGATCGGGTTGTACATCAGCGTGCCGTTCGGCGCGCCGCTGCCCGCGTTCCAGTTCGTGTAACCGTTCGCGAGCGCCCACTGGGCCAGCTCGGTCGCGTTGCCACGCCAGGCATTGGCAGGCGCCGTACCCGGGTTGAAATCGTCGAGCAGACCAACAAGGCTGAACGGCGTCAGCAGCTGGGCCATGCTCTGGCCGCGAGCGAGGCCCGCGTCACCGGCACCCCAGTTGCCGAGGTTCATCTGGTTGGTCGAGGACCACTGGCGGGTCTCGTACTCACGCGTCTCGATACCGAACTGGAAGCGTCCCAGCTCGAAATCCACGTGGCTGTCGAGGCGAGCCTGGTCGAGCTCCGACTCCTGGCCCTGCACGAAGATACGCAGGATCTGCGAACCCAGGTGGTTGGCGTCGAACGCGTACGCGTTGTCGCCGCCCGTGCGCGCGGCCGCGGCCGCCTGGTTCGGGAAGAGCCAGCGAGTGGCGACCGGCAGCTTGCCGGAGAAGTCGTACTCCTGCGCCACGAAGCCGGCGCAAGGAGCCGCCGCGCCCGTGATGTTGCCAAGGGTCGCGCCCGTGCCCGAGCACAGCGGAACGCCCGCGAAGCTGAACGCCGTCTGGCTGCCGCCCGTCACAGGGTCATTCGGCAGCGACTCGGCATCCGACGTGTGGTAGTCGAGCGAGATGCCGAACCGGTCGTTGATTTCCCAGTTCGCGTTGAAGCCGATCGAGTTCAGCTCGTTCTTCTGCATGTTGCGCTGCTGCTCGTATCCGAAGTCCTTGTTCGAATAGTTGTCGGCAGTCATCTCGAAGACGTAGATGGGCGTCGCCACGGCCTGGCCGGTGTCGAACTCCACCTCGTCGAACGTGGTGCTCTGCTGCGCCCACATCGTCTGCTCGCCGCGGCTCTGGTCGATCTCGTTCTGCGCGAACGTGTAGTCCAACGTGAACGTGAGACCGTCGGTCGGGGCGAACTGGATGACGGCTTGCGCGTTGATGCGCTCGCGCTCGAAGTCGGCGAACGCGTAACGCACGTCATCGGCGATGCCGAACAGCTGGCCCGCGATCGGGGCGTTGCGGATCTCGGTGCCCGGGTTGAAGGCATTGGGCGGGCTGGCCGGATTCCAGGCGCGAATCACCCAGTCGTTGACCGTCGACTCGACGGCGCCACCGTGACGCTTCTGCCACGAGGCGTTGAGTCCGACGCCGAAGTTCTGCGCGTCGTTGGTCCAGCTGAAGATGCCCGACAGTTCGGGCGTGATCTCGCTGTCGAACGGCGAAGACTCGTCGTACACGCCCTTGACGCCCATGCCGAGCACGAGGCCGTCATGATCGAACGGACGAGCGGTCTTGACGTTGAGCGTCGCGCCGATACCGCCGGACGCGATGTCCGCGCGAGCGGTCTTGTAGACCTCGACCGCGCTGATGGCGTCAGACGAAAGGTTCGCGAAGTTGAACGAACGACCCTGCGCGCCGAAGCCGCCGGTGTTCGCACCACCGCTGCCGAACGCGTCGGCGCCCGGCATCTGGCGGCCGTTCAACGTCACGAGGTTGAACTGCGGACCGAAGCCGCGCGCGGTGACCTGCGCGCCTTCGCCGTTACGGCGATCGATCGAGATACCCGCGATACGCTGCAGCGACTCGGCGAGGTTGGTGTCAGGGAACTTGCCGATGTCTTCCGCGTTGATCGATTCGACCACGCCGATGGCATCGCGCTTGGTCTCCATCGAAGCGTTCAAGCTTCCGCGAAGACCAGTGACGACGACTTCTTCGAGTTCTTCGCCTGCAGGTTCCTGTGCGTACACAGGGTTGATCAGCACCGCACCACCTACGATGGTGAACAGTGCCTTCGAGGTGATAGGCAATGCCTTGGGATTGAATTTCATAATCAGATGTCTCCTCCGCACTCGTACATCTATTGGTTGTAAAACCGGGAATCGCTCAAAACATCAATCTGGAATCTCGGAATCCGCTAGGGGATTTCGAACGCTCGCCGTGGAGAGCAAGCCGCAACGCGCGAGTCGTGAACAACAAGAAGGGAATGTTCGAGTCGCCTCGGTGAAAGGCACGAACGAACGAAGCCGAAGTGGCTGGAATCTGTTAAGCGCAATGCGCCTGTCCCCCTCAATGCTGCGACGGAGGATATTCCACTATGTATTCAAAAGTCCACGCCTGAATACCGCAAACTAGCATCGTTGTTAGCGGACAAAGCAACGTGTCTTTTCAGGACAAAATCATGTACTTAGGGGACATGTGAGGCGAGTCTGGGACACGTCCTGGCTGGCATGGGAACTGCAAGTGCATGCAAAAAGCAACAACAAGGTGCAACAAAGACCTCACATCCGGGACGACGCATCAGGCGGCGGCCTGATTGGCGATTTCGGGGGACGATCTGCCCTTGTCCGGTGCGGTGACTCCGGTCCCAGCCGGCAGGCAACTGCCGTCTTCCTCCCGTCTGACGCCGTCGGCGGCGCAGATGAAGCGCCCCCCCTATTGCAGGAAGCCGTTGAACGACAGGCGACCCGTGCGGGGATCGGGATCCGGCACGAAGTCCGGGGACAGGGCGGCGGAATGGAGGGATGTCCGGCGGTAGATCAGCATGCGATTGAAGACGCCTTCCTGTTTGCCCATCTGTTCATAGAGCGCGGTGTCGCCGTTGATGTAGCCCTGTGCGGGCCGGTCCGGTCCGTCCTTTTCGCGCAGCACCTGCGCGAAATAGGCGTCCTTCCGTGCATGGTCCACGTACTCGAATCCCGTCTTGCGGTGGCGGTAGAACGCGGTGCCCCCGTGCGGATTCTTGAAGAGGTAGTGGACGAAGGCGAGCTCGTCATGGTTGAGCGAATCGAAATGCGGGATGCACTGCAGGTGCGTGAGCTTCTGCGGCGGCAGCGTCACCAGTGAGAAATGACAGGCAGTGAAGGCCAGCTTGCGTCCGCCGCGACCGAACACTTCGTCGAACAACGGACCGAACTGCTGGAGGAGGAAATTCTGATAGCTGAGCGGCGCTTTCGAACGCACTCCCGGGAAGTACGTGCCCGGATCACCGAAGGCCTTCGACGCGGCCATGTCCACGAGCTGCTCGGCGTCGGCGACGACGTTGTCGATGACCACGAGTGGCGCGAGTTCGCGCCCGATGGTCAACCTCTGCACCTTGAGGTCCGGGTGTCGCTGCATGTCCAAATCTTTCCCCGATGAACTGGTGAAGGCGAGGAGTCGCTTCGAGTACCGGGTTGCCGCCCGCGCATCCGCGAGCGTCGCTCACCGGTGAAGACATATTCGCATCGTGCGCCTGGGTCATCCATACGGACAACACCGCGCTCCACCTGTGTCGCGCGATCTGCAATCATGCGGACCATGCCGAAACTGGAAAACCTGGACCGTACGGTCCACAAGAACATCCGCGTCGACGAACGGACCGTCTTCGAGGTCTGCAAGAACATCAGCATGTGCGCGGTGGGCCTCAGGGAAATACCGCGCCTGGTGGTCGAGTATCCGATCGCGTTCACCCGAAACGAGAACAGCGAACAGTTCGTCTGTGTCGCGTTGTTCGGCTGCGAACCCACTGAAAATGTGTTCTGGCGCGACGGACAGTGGGACAGCCTGCTCCTGCCGCTCAACATAGGCCGGCAGCCATTCAACGTGACGGTCGCGGACAATCCCCTCGCGGGCGCCGGACAGAAAGAGCTCGTGAGCTGCCTCGACGTCGAGAATCCCGCGGTGCAGACCGAACGCGGCGAAGCGCTGTTCGACGCGGAGGGCGCCGAAACGCCGTATCTTCGCCACAAGCTCACGCTGCTGCTCGAGCTCGTCGAAGACGAACGCCGCAGCCGCGAATTCACCGACCACGTCGCCAAACTCGGCCTGATCAGGCCGTTCCAGCTCGAGTTCAAGCCGCCGGGCCAGGCGCAGCCGCGCAAGATCACCGGCCTGCACACGATCGACGAAGCCAAGCTGCGCGCGCTCGATGAAACGACGCTCGCGGATCTGAATTCCCGCGGCTACCTGCACCCCATCTACGCGATCCTGTCCTCGATCGGCCAGTTGCAGGTGCTCGCGCGCCGCGGCGCCGTGCAGCGCACCGCCGCGAACAGGGTCCGGACGCAATAACCGCGGTTGCAGGAGCCGCTCGCGATGAACGAGCGGCAGAAATGAAAAACCCCCGTCGCTTTCGCGACGGGGGCTTCATGTTAGGACCCTGGCAGTGACCTACTCTCGCATGGCAGCTGCCACACTATCATCGGCGCGGAGCGTTTTCACTTCCGAGTTCGAAATGGGATCGGGTGGTTCCCGCTCGCTAT
>JAEZCR010000273.1 GCA_023433465.1 Pseudomonadota bacterium
TTACACCGGCACCGCTGTCCCCACCCCTGCCTGTAAAGCATGCTTGACAGGCCGTTTCGGCCCGACTAACCTGTCAAGCATCCTTTACAGGCTGCGGAGACAGGAAATGCGCCATGTCGAGGCCATGCGGCGATACCACTGGGAGCTCGCTGGGGCCCTGCTGTTCTACACGGCGGTGCTGTTCGGCTCGATCAAGCTCGCCGATCCCATGGATCCCGGTCCCGCGCGCACGGCGCTGCTGCTCACCCCGGCGATCCCGATCGCACTCGCGATCTGGGTGATCGTGCGCGGGTTCCGCCGCATGGATGAATTCATCCGGTTGCGCACGCTCGAGAACATCGGGATCTCGTTCGCCGTGACCGCGGGTTGGACGCTCACGTATGGATTCCTCGAAGGCGCGGGCTTCCCGAGGCTGACCATGTTCTGGGTATGGCCGGTCATGGGCGCGATCTGGGCGACGTTGTCCATCGTGCGCGGCGGAAGCTGGAAGTGAAGAATCGGGTCCGCCAACTCCGGATGGAGCGCGGCTGGAGCCAGGGCGAACTCGCCGACCAGCTCGAAGTATCACGTCAGACCATCAATGCCATCGAAACCGAAAAGTATGACCCGAGCCTGCCGCTGGCCTTCGCATTGGCAAAGCTCTTCGACAAGCCGATCGAAAAGATCTTTCTAACGGAGTAACAACCATGATTCGCAAGACTTTCGCGGGCATCGTGCTCGCGCTCTCCCTGCTCGCGCCCGCGTTCGGCGCGGAGTCGAAGTTCGCGGCCGGCGCGCTGGCGGTCGAACAGGTTTCCGACAAGGGGCCGGCGGTCATCCTGATCCCGGGGCTCGCCAGCGGGTCCTGGGTGTGGAAGGACACGGCTGAACGGCTGCGCGGCACGCACTCGGTCTATCTACTGACGCTGCCGGGGTTCGACGGGCGGGCGCGCGATGCGAATGCGACGTTCGAATCGGTGCAGCGGGATCTGCTGGGGCTGATCGAGTCGCGCAAGATCGCGAAGCCGGTGCTCGTCGGGCACAGCCTGGGCGGCACGTTGTCGCTCGCGTTTGCGACGGAGCATTCGGACAGGATCGCGGGCGTGGTCGCGGTCGACGGCCTGCCCGTCTTTCCGGGCACGGAACGCATGATTGGCGATCGCGCCCCGCTGGCCGCGAACGTGCGGGCACAGCTGTCGGGGACGCGCGAGCAATTCGTCGCCGCCCAGCAGGCGTACATGCGTCAGATCGGCAGCATCGACGAGAGCACGGCGCGAAAACTCGCGGAGCTTTCGAGCCGCAGTGACGTCGAGGCCACGGCCGAGTTCGCGGCGCAGGTGATGGCGCTCGACCTTCGTCCGAACCTTGGGCGCATCAGGGTGCCGGTGGTCGAGGTGTCGCCGTTCTACGCGCCTGACCTGGCCGCGATGGGCATCGACGAGGCGGGCAAGTCCAACTACTACCGCATGCTGCTGAGTGGCGTGGAGAAACTGGACGTCGTGTCGATCTCGCCCGCGCGCCACTTCGTCATGTTCGATCAGCCGGAGAAGTTCGCCGTGGCGCTCGACGGCGCCCTCAACAGCATGGTGGAATCGCGGACGAAATGAACACGGGGTACTCGGGCACACCGCTCGCGAAGAAGCTGGGGCTGAAGGCCGGGCGCGTGTGCCTGCTCGGCGCGCCGACGGGTTACCGCAAGCTGCTCGAGCCGCTGCCCGAAGGAGTGGTGTTCACGACGAAGCTCACCGGGACCTGCGTCTTCGTGCAGATTTTCACGAAGTCGCGGGCCGAGCTCGGCAAGCTGCTCGCGACGTGCCGCGAGACGTTGCCGCCGGATGCTTCGATCTGGGTGTCGTGGCCGAAGAAGGCCTCGAAGGTGCCGACCGACATCACGGAAGACACGATCCGCGAGCTGGCGTTGCCGCTCGGGCTCGTGGACATCAAGGTGTGCGCGGTGGACGAGACGTGGTCGGGGCTCAAGCTGGTGCTGCGGAAGGAGTTGCGCGGGAAGACATGAGTGGGGCGGTGGCGCGCGAGCCGCTCGTGCAGAGGCCTGTCGGTAGTTAGCCCTTGAGCTGGATCAGGTCCCAGAGCGTTCCATAGAGATCTTTGAAGACGGCGGCCGTGCCGAACGGCGCCGCGGACGGATCGCGCACGAACTCGATGCCCTGCGCCTTGTACGCGTTGTAATCGCGCCAGACATCGTCGGTGTAGAGGAACAGGAACACGCGGCCGCCGGTCTGGTCGCCGATGCGCGAGGTCTGCGCATCGCCCACGCCGCGCGCCAGCAGTAGTTTGGCGCCGCCGGCCGCGCCGGGCGGCTCGATCACCACCCAGCGCTTGTTCTGCTCGGGCACGTAGCTGTCCTCGACGAGCTTGAAGCCGAGTTTGCCGACGTAGAAGGCGAGCGCCTCGTCGTAGTCGCGGACGACGAGGGAGACCATGCCGAGGCGCTGGTTCAGGTCTGTCCCCTTTTGCTAGGAAACGGAGAATGTCCCCATTACGGTTTCACGGGGCTCAGGCCGCCCCAGGGTTTGATGCGGTTGAGCTCGGGCACGATCGCGCGGCGCATCTTGAGAAAACTCAGCTCGCCGTACTCGCGGTAGATGACCTCGCCCTTCTCGTTCACGATGATCGTGTAGGGCAGCTCGCCGCGCCAGGAGCTCTTGGGCTCGAACGCGTCGTACAACTCGTCCTTGTCATTGCTCGCGAGGATGTAGTTCTTCATCGAGGCGTGTTTCTTCGTGAGGAATTCCTTCACGGACGCCTCCTGGTCGGGATACTCCGCGGCGATCGTGATCATCTCGAACGGCCGGATGCGGAATCGCAGGTTGTGCTCGACCAGTTCGTCGAACTCCGTGATGCACGGGCCGCACCAGGTCGCCCACACGTTGATGAGGCGCAGCTTGCCGGAGTCCTTGTTTTCGCGGATCGCCTTCAGCGCGGCGGCGTCGGCCTTCTCGAGTGTCACCGGTTCGGCGGCCCAGCGCTCCTTGTACTTCGCGTATTCGGCGACCTTGTCGGCCCACTTGATGGAGCAGCCGAAAACGCGCGTGGAGGTGACTGGCGGTTCCTTGCCGGCGAGCAACGCGTCGATCGCATTGCGCGTGTCGTGCTTGGTGGCCAGGGACTCGCGCTCGGATTCGTCGATGCGGCCTTCGAAGCGCAACTTGCGCGCCTTGTCGAAGATGAACACGTGCGGCGTCGCGACCGGGCCGTAGGCGTGCGACATCTCCTGCTTCGGGCCGTCGTCCAGCCAGACGAAATTGAATTTCTGGTCGCGCGCGCGTTCCTGCATTTCGGCGAAGGAATCGGACAGGTCGCTGTACGCGAGCTCGTCGAGACGTACCGCGGCGGCGTGGTTCGGGTTCACCGCGACGACGGTGACGTTTTTCGGCTTGTAATCGACGACCAGCTTCTTGATGCGTTCCTGGTACGCTTGCGCGGTGGGGCAGTGCGGACAGGTGAACACGATGACGAGGATGTCCGCCTTCGCGAAACTCTTGTCGGTGTAGGTTTTGCCATCGATGCCCGGCAGCGAGAACGGCGGCATCGCCGATCCGATCGGCAGCGTCGGCGGCTGCGTGTCCGCGGCGCCGACCGCACCGGCAATCGTAAACAGCAAAGCAATAACAAGTCCGCGGTTCATGGTGTCCCCTCTGGTATTGCCGGGTGGGGATAGTGGTGCCGGTGTAAAAAGTGGGGATTGTGTCTGGCCGTCATTGAACGGTGCCACGCAGCCAATCCCCACTTTTTACAC
>JAEZCR010000300.1 GCA_023433465.1 Pseudomonadota bacterium
CCGCCCCGGGGGGGCGGGGGGGGGGGCGGCCCGGCGCCGCGCTCGATGCCTGCGCGGCGCTGCGCACGCGTATCGAACTCGAGCCCGGCGCGAACACCGAGGTCGTGTTCTTCCTGGGCCAGGCGGCCGAGAAAGCCGAGGCGCGCGCGCTGATCACCAAGTACCGCACGGCCGATCTCGACGCGACGCTCGCAGCGGTGCGCGACTTCTGGAAGGAACTGAACGGCTACGTGCAGGTGAAAACGCCCGATCGCGCGTTCGACATCATGATGAACGGCTGGCTGCTGTACCAGACGCTCGCCTGCCGCACCTGGGCGCGCGCCGCGTTCTACCAGGCGAGTGGCGCCTATGGTTTTCGCGACCAGCTCCAGGACGCGATGGCGCTCGGGCTCGCGCGGCCCGAACTACTGCGCACGCAGATCCTGCGCGCGGCCTCGCGCCAGTTCCCGGAAGGTGATGTGCAGCACTGGTGGCTGCCGCACAACGGCAGCGGCGTGCGCACGCACATCAGCGACGATCGGGTCTGGCTCGCGTTCGTCACGGCGCATTACATCGCCCTCACGGGCGACCGCGCGATCCTCGACGTCGAGATTCCCTTCATCCACGGCGCGCCGCTGCCGCGCGACCGCCACGACGCGTTCTTCGAGCCAACGGTGAGCGAGGACACCGCGCCGCTGTTCGAGCATTGCAGGCGCGGCCTCGAAGGCTCGCTCTACATGGGCCCGCACGGCCTGCCGCTCATCGGCACGGGCGACTGGAACGACGGCATGAACCGCGTCGGCGAACACGGCCGCGGCGAAAGCGTGTGGCTGGGATGGTTCCTGCATGCGACGCTGACGGCGTTCGCGCCGCTGGCGCAGTCGCGCGGCGAACTCGCGCTCGCGACCAACTGGCTGACGCAGGCATCGAAATTGCGCGTAGCGCTCGAGCAGCACGCCTGGGATGGCGAGTGGTACCGGCGCGGCTTCTTCGACGACGGCACGCCGCTCGGCTCCGCCGGCAATGACGAATGCCGCGTCGATGCGATCGCGCAGTCGTGGGGCGTGATCTCGGGCGCCGCGAACCCGGCGAGAGCGGCGCGCGCGATGGCCGCGGTCGAAGCGCAGCTCATCCGGCGCGATCCGCCGCTGGCGCTGCTGTTCACGCCGCCGTTCGACCAATCGACGCAGGAGCCGGGCTATGTGAAGGCGTATCCCCGCGGCATCCGCGAGAACGGTGGTCAGTACACACACGCGGCGATCTGGACCGTCATCGCGCTCGCGATGCAGGGCAAGGCCGACCTCGCGATGGAAGTCTTCTCGATGCTGAACCCGGTCCGACGCGCGACGACTCGCGCCGACGTGCAGCGCTACAAGGTCGAGCCCTATGCCGTCGCCGCCGATGTGTACTCCGAAGCGCCGCATGCCGGGCGCGGCGGGTGGACCTGGTACACGGGCTCCGCGGGCTGGCTGTATCGCGCCGGACTCGAATGGATACTCGGCTTCCGGCTGCGCGAGAGCCGCCTCACGCTTGCGCCCTGCGTGCCGTCGACGTGGCCGCGATTCACCATCAATTACAGGTATCGCGGGACGCCCTACGAGATCACCGTCGACCAGATGCCCGGTGCGGATGCGCTCGCGCAGCTCACGGTGGATGGAAAAGTGTTGAGCGCGGGGCGGAACACCATCGAGCTCGTCGACGACGGCGAGCCGCACACGATTCACGTCGCCTGGCTGCCGGCCGCCACGGGCGAGGACTCGCAAGTCGGCGCGGCGCCCAGCGTGTAGTCGGGATCAGCGGCTCCAAACGAGAATCGCTCGCATCCGCCCATGGACGCCTGATTCTCACGGCATAATCGCCGCATCCATGATCGCGTTGATCGAAGCGCACCGCGCAGGACTGCTGCAGCGGTCTCACCTGTGGCGCAACTGCGTCGCGGGGCTCATCGTCGGCATCGTCGCGTTACCGCTGGCCATGGCCTTCGCAATCGCCTCGGGCGCGACGCCGGCGCAGGGGCTCTACACCGCGATCATCGCGGGACTCGCGACTTCGCTGCTGGGCGGCACGCGGGTGCAGATTTCCGGTCCGACCGGCGCCTTCATCGCCGTACTCGCGGGCATCACCGCACAGTTCGGGGTCGCCGGCCTGCAGGCGGCGACGCTCATGGCGGGATTCATCCTGCTGTTCATGGGCATCGCTCGCCTCGGCAACGTCATCAAGTTCATTCCCAATCCGGTGATCGTCGGCTTCACGACCGGCATCGCGATCATCATCTGGGTCGGGCAATGGAAGGACTTCTTCGGATTGCGGCCGGAGGCATCGGGCCTGCATTTCCACGAGAAGTTCGCCTCACTTCTGCAGGCGCTGCCGACCATCGACCTGCCGACCACAGGAATAGCGGTCCTCACTCTTGCAACACTGATCGCCGGCAATCGCCTGCTTGAGAGGATCCCGTACCTGAAACACATGCCTGCGCCGCTGCTGGCGATGTTGCTCGCGCTCGGCGTGCAGGCGATCTGGCAGTTCGAGAGCGTGGCCACGATCGGCAGCGCCTTCGGCGGCATTCCGCGCAGCCTGCCCGGGTTCGCGTGGCCCACGCTGTCGGTCGCCGACCTGTTGCAGCTCGTCGGTCCCGCGTTCGCGATCGCGCTGCTGGGCGCGATCGAATCGCTGCTCACCGCGGTGGTCGCGGACGGCATGACGGGCACGCGGCACAACTCCAACCAGGAGCTGATCGGCCAGGGCGCCGCGAACATCCTCGCGCCGTTGTTCGGGGGCTTCGCGGCGACCGGCGCGGTCGCGCGCACCGCGACCAACATCCGCAATGGCGCGAACAGTCCGCTCGCCGGCATCGTGCACTGCCTCTTCCTCGTGTTCGTGATCGTGGCGCTCGCGCCGTGGGCGGCGCTCATTCCACTGGCCGCGCTCGCCGCGATCCTGTTCTTCGTCGCCTGGAACATGGCCGACCTGCGCCACGTCAGCCGCCTGTTGAGCACGGCACCGCTGGCCGACCGCTTCCTGCTGCTGATCACGCTGGCGCTCACGGTATTCGTCGACCTGGTCGTCGCGGTCAACGTCGGCGTGGTACTGGCCGCCCTGCTCTTCATGCGCCGCATGGCCGAGACCGTGCGCGTCGGCACGCAGGAATTCGGTGGAGCGAATGGCGGGTCCAACGGGGGCACGCCGGATCCCGCCGAAGACGTGGTGCTGCCACCCAACGTCCTGGTCTATCGCATCGAAGGACCGCTGTTTTTCGGCGCGGCCGAGAAACTCGAAAGCACGCTCGAACGCACGCACCTCGGTGTGGACACGGTGGTGATCCGTCTCGGACGTGTGCCCTTCATGGACGCGACCGGGCTCGTCACGCTGGCCGAGATCGTGCAGCGATTCCAGCGCCGACACGTACGCGTCCTGTTGTGCGGAATCCATGAAGAGCTGCGTGCGCCGCTGCAGGCGGCTGGCGTGACCAAGCTTGTCGGCGCCGACAACATCTGCCAGAACATGGACGAGGTCGCCGAACGGACCAGGGTCCCGGAAAAGTGAAGGCGCGGCAACGCCCGGATTTTCTCGCGGTCGAGAGCCCCTGGTTCTGCCAGCCGGGCGTCGTGCGCGTGCCGGTCCGGTCGGGTGAACATCCCGACGCGGCGCTCGAAGTGCGCGCGGATCGCGAAGGCATGTCGAGGCCTTACATCTTCGAGACGCCAAACGAGCGCCGATTGCATTTCACGCAGGACGCCACGCAGAGCGCGATGTCGTTGCTCGAGCCCGACTCGCTCATCGCGCCGTACACGCGCAAGATGATGGCGTTCCTGCTGCTGAATCCGAATCCACGCCACGTCGTCATGGTGGGACTCGGCGGCGGCTCGCTCGCGAAATTCTGCTACCGGCACCTGCCGAAGACCCGCATGACGGTCGTCGAGATCGATGAGGACGTGATCGCGATGCGCGACGAATTCCTGATTCCTCGCGACGACGAACGCTTCCGCGTCGTGCACGATGACGGCGCGCGTTATCTCGAAGCGGGCGACGAGCCTTTCGACGTGTTGCTGGTCGACGCATTCGACGCGGACGGCGTCGCGCTGTCGCTGGTCGACGAGCGTTTCCACCGCGCGGCGGCCCGCCGCCTCGCCGAGGGCGGTGTCATCGTGACGAACCTGTGGGGCAAGACCGAACGCTACGGCGCGTTGTTGAAGCAGGCCGCCCGGATATACGGTTCGAATGCGACACTCGTACCGGTGAGCGGAGAGCTCAACGTGCTGCTGTTCGCGTCGCGGCGCGCGCCGCCCCCCACCCACACCGCCGCCCGCCAGGGGCTCGCGAACAGG
>JAEZCR010000101.1 GCA_023433465.1 Pseudomonadota bacterium
CCTCGAGTCCGGGCAGCGGAATGCCATTGCGCGGCGCCGGCTGGAAGCCGAGTGCGTCGGCGCGATCGGCGGCCGCGCGCGCGTAACGCGCCATGTTCATCATGTGTCCGACGCGGATAGGCACGCCTTCGCGCACCGCCGTGCCGACGATGCCTTCGCCGGTCGAGATTTCCGCGCCCGCGCCGCCGGTCTCGTAGCCGCGGCTCGCGAGCAGCGTGAGCACGGACTGCTGCGAATCGAACAGCCACAACATCGAGTTGTCGATGCGCAGCAGCTCGCCGAGGCCGTCGAGAAAACACTCGAGCAGCTCCGACAACTCGCCGCAGTTGGCCATGCGCTCGGAGAGGATCCGCGAGTTCGTGGTGACGTCGACGCGCGGCGCCGCCGCCGGCAACTCCTTGCGCCCGGGGACGCGGTGCAGTTCGTGCACGCGGTAGATGTCCGCGCCGCGCAGGTGGAACACGTCGTCCATGCCGATGTGACTCGCGACGCTCATGAGCTTCGCGCGCAGCCGCTCGAACACGGGGCCTTCGGTCTCGGTGCGCAGGTACTCGATCTGCAGCACCACGCCAGCGCCGGTATAGGGATCGTCGAGCGTGAGCGCCGCGCGCCGCGTCGCCAGCACGTTCTCGCGCGTGCGGTTGAAGAACTGGTAAGACAGCGCGATGTGCAGCGGGTCGACGTACTCGACCACGGAAAGATAGCTCACGTTCGGCATGCGATCGACCGAGAACGTGCAGATGGTCGGCGGAACGACGCCTTCCATCATGCGGCGCACGCCGTAAAGCGACAGGCCTTCGTCGAACTGCGCGTTCATCGGATCTGCAACGCGAGCGGGCTGCCGGCGCCCGGACCCGGCGTCTGGTTGCGCGCGGCCACCGGCGTGAAGCGGATGGCCATGAGATCCTCGTCGGGCGCGTGGTACCAGGCGTCGGTATACGACTCCCGGATCCCGTGGCGCTGGAGCTGCGCGCGAAACTTGTGGTAGCGATCCTCGACCAGCGCCCGGAACTTCGCGCCGCCATGCGAAACGATGGCGTCGCGCCCGAGAAGGCTCATCGACTGGTAGGTCTCCGGCAGCGTGAGATTGAGCGCGATGCGGCCGTTTTCCTTCACCGCCGTGAGCACTTCGTGCCCGGCGGTCGCGGAGAGGATCACGACCAGGCGGCCATCGGGCTCCAGATGCGCGGCGAGACCCCGGCACACCGAGGGCCGCCCCGCATTCGTACAGGCTCCGACCTGGTGGCTCACGCCCGCCCCCAGCAGATCGATCATGTCCGGCGTCAACGCCATGTAGTTCTTCTGTCTCCCGGCCTCGAGCTCACACGTTAGCGTGATTTTAAGAAATCCCTAAGCGCGAGTTAGCAAACAAGCAGGGGCACCCTCCCTAAATTGCGACCCCCGCCCGCTGGCGCGAAATCCGGAGTCGAGACCATGTCCAAGCCGATCATCACCGTTTTTGGCGCGACCGGCGCCCAGGGTGGAGGCTTGGTGCGTGCGCTGCTGGCCGATCCGGATCGCCACTTCGCGGTCCGAGCCGTGACCCGACGCCCTGACAGCCCGGTCGCGCTGCAACTGGCCCAGTCTGGTGCAGAGGTCGTGCTCGCGGACATAGATGACCGCGCCAGCGTGCTGCGCGCGCTCGAAGGGGCGTACGGCGCATTCCTCGTCACGCACTTCTGGGGCGAGCACTTCACCGCGGCGAAGGAAACCGCCCAGGCACTGAACCTCGCGGCCGCGACCGCCCAGGCCGGCGTCCGTCACGCCATCTGGTCGACCTTCGAGGACACGCGCACCTTCATGCCGGCCGACGGTACGCGGATGCCGGTGCTCGAGGAGTACTACAACGTGCCGCACTTCGACGCGAAGGGCGAGGCGCACCGCTTCTTCGCGCAGCAGCGCGTGCCGGTGACCTACCTGTACACCTCGTGCGCGTGGGAGAACCTCGGCCAGTTCGGCATGCTGCCGCGGCGTGGTGCCGACGGCGCGCTCACGATGACCGTGCCGACCGGCGCCGCGCGCATTCCGTGGATCGCGGCGGAAGACATCGGCCGCACCGCGCGCGAGATCTTCCTGCAGGGCGAATCGCTGCTGTTCGATTCGATCGGCATCGCCGCCGAGCACCTGACCGGCGCGGAGATGGCCGCGCAGATCAGCGCCGCGCTCGGCGAGCTCGTGACGGTCGATGCCCTCTCGGCGATGAAATATCGCGCGCTGCCGATCGCGGGCGCGAAGCCGCTTGGCAACATGTGGCAGTTCCAGCGCGAATTCGCGCCGGAATTCCTGGCGCGCCGCAGCCTCGAGCGGACACGCAAGCTGCATCCGCACATCACGGGTTTTTCGTGCTGGCTCACCGCGAACCGTTCGCGGCTCCTGCAGGCGAAGGCGGCGTGAACGCATGACGCGCGCCGTTCTCAGTGCTCTGGTTCTCTTGCTGACAGGGGTCGGTGCGGGCCGCGCGGGCGGGGAACGGGCGGGCGCGCTGCCTCAGCACTTGAGCGACACCGGCCTGTTCGTCGAGGGATCCGAGACCCGCGTCCGACCGGACGTCATGGCGTTTTCACCGCAATACCCGCTGTGGTCGGACGGCGCGACGAAACGCCGCTGGATCTGGCTGCCGCCCGGCACCAGCATCGATGCCGCGCAGGCCGATGCCTGGGATTTCCCGCGCGGCACCAAGCTCTGGAAGGAATTCAGCCACGGCGACGCCATCGAGACGCGCTACATCGAGCGCGGCCAGGATGGCGTATGGCGTTTCGGAAGCTACGTGTGGACCGCGGACGGCAAGGATGCGGTGCTCGCGCCGGCCGACGGCATCCGCGAGCTCGCGGCGGCCCGCGCCCCGAACGGGCGATACACGATCCCGGCGCAGGATGACTGCCGCGCCTGTCACGAAGGCGCGCCCGTACCCGTGCTCGGTTTCTCCGCGCTGCAGCTCTCGCCCGACCGAGATCCGCTCGCGCCGCATGCGGAGAAGACCGCGAACACCGTTGATCTCAACGATCTCGTATCGCGCGGTGTCCTGAAGAATCTGTCGGCGGCGCTGATCGCGAAGCCGCCGCGCATCGAAGCGCAGTCGCCCGCCGAACGCGCCGCGCTCGGGTACCTGCACGGCAATTGCGGCAACTGCCACAACGATGAAGGTCCGCTCGCGGTGCTCGAGATGACGCTCGCGCAGCGCGTGGCCGCGCCGCCCGAGGCGCGTGACGCGGTGAAGCGTTCCATCGTCGACGTACCCAGCCAGTTCCGAGCGCGCGGCGCGCCGCGCGATGCCGACCGCATCGAGCCCGGTCACCTCGATGCCAGCGTGCTTGCGCTGCGCATGGGATCGCGCGATCCGGTTCAGCAGATGCCGCCGCTCGGCACGCAGGCCGTCGACGCCGAGGCGCTGAGCCTCATCGCGCGCTGGATAGAAACCCTTCCGCGGCCCGCATCCGGGTCCGGACACACCAAGTAGATAGAGAGGAGTTCGTCGTGAAGTCGCTGAAGATGCTTGTTTTATTAGCCCTGGTCGTCGCCGCCTCGTTCGTGCGCGCGGCCGATTCGCCGCAGGCGCCCGCGGCGAACGATCCCGTCGCCCGCGGCAAGTACATCGTGAACACCTCCGGCTGCCACGACTGCCACACGCCCTGGCACATGACGGAGAAGGGCCCGGCGCCGGACATGAGTCGCGCCCTGTCGGGTCATCCCGAGTCGTTCGAGATGCCCGAGGCGCCGGCGCTGCCGCCCGGCCCGTGGATCGTCGCCATCGGCGCGACGAACACGGCGTATGCGGGTCCCTGGGGCGTGAGCTTCACGGCGAACCTGACGCCGGATCGCGAGACCGGACTCGGCAAATGGACCGCGCGCACGTTCATCGACACGATCCGCACCGGCCGTCACCTCGGCCGCGGCCGCGAGGTGCTGCCGCCGATGCCGATCGGGGTCTACAAGAACTTCACGGACGAGGACCTCACCGCGATCTTCGCGTACCTGCAGACGATTCCCGCGGTGAAGAACCGCGTGCCGGAGCCGCGTCCCCCCGCGGCGGCGGCGGTCGCCCAGCGCTGAGCGGCGGTTGGCGGGGCGGGGGGGGCCCCCGCCCACGCCCCCGCGCGTTTAAGGGG
>JAEZCR010000192.1 GCA_023433465.1 Pseudomonadota bacterium
CCGTGTAGTGAGACAGCGCGTTGACCGTCTTGATGGACATCATCGGACCTTCGAAGGTCGACATGCCGTAGAACGACAGCGCCACCACCATGAACTTGAGGATGGGATCGGTGCGCAGCTTGTGCCACGCGCCCGACACGGTCATGAGGCCGTTGATCATGCCGCCCCAGGACGGCGCGAGCAGGATCAGCGAGAACACCATGCCGAGGGACTGCGCCCAGTCGGGCAGCGTCGTGTAGTGCAGGTGGTGAGGGCCGGCCCACATGTAGATGGAGATCAGCGCCCAGAAGTGCACGATGCTCAAGCGGTACGAGTAGACGGGACGCTGAGCCTGCTTGGGCACGTAGTAATACATCATCCCGAGGAAGCCGGCGGTCAGGAAGAAGCCGACCGCATTGTGGCCGTACCACCACTGCACCATCGCGTCGACGGTGCCGGCGTAGATGGGATAGGACTTGCCCAGGCTCACGGGAATCTCGGCGCTGTTGACGATGTGCAGCACCGCCACCGTGATGATGAACGACGCGAAGAACCAGTTCGCGACGTAGATGTGCGAGACGCGGCGCTTGACGAGCGTGCCGAGGAACACGATCGCGTAAGCGACCCACACGGCCGCGATCAGGAGGTCGATGGGCCACTCGAGCTCGGCGTATTCCTTGCCGCTCGTCATGCCCATCGGCAGCGTGATCGCCGCGAGCACGATGACGGCCTGCCAGCCCCAGAACGTGAACGCGGCGAGTTTGTCCGAGAACAGCCGCACGTGGCAGGTGCGCTGCACGACGTGATACGAGGTCGCGAACAGCGCGCTGCCGCCGAACGCGAAGATCACCGCGTTCGTGTGCAGCGGGCGCAGGCGACCGTACGACAGGAACGAGACGCCGAAGTTGAGCTCGGGCCACAGGAGCTGCGCGGCGATGAACACGCCCACGGCCATGCCGACGATGCCCCACACCACCGTCATGATCGCGAACTGGCGGACGACCTTGTCGTTGTAGGTTGCGGTTGGCGCGGCCGCAGCCGACGAACTGAGTGCCGAAGGCAAGGCTTCGGCGACGGTGGAACTCATTGAGTGGATCGCTCCGCGTTGTTGACGTGCAAATTTTCGGTAGCGAGCGCGCGACGCGGAATACGCGGCACTACGCACGCGTTGCGTGGCCGCGTACGCAGGATTACGGATGCGCTGGGGACGTGCGTTGCCGGCCCGTCGTGAGCCGCAGGAACAACGCCGCGAACAGCGCGGCGAGCGCGACATCCGCGACGAGCATCACGGCGGGAGACGGCGCGAACGCGCACACGAACAACATGAGCGGCATCGCCGCGAAGCAGCCCAGATGGGCGGCAAAACAGCCGCGCGCCGCATCGATGCGCCGCGCGGCGGCGCCGATCACCACGACGATCAACGCACCCCCGAGCATCCCGACAATCGCGCTCGGCAACAGCTCGCGCGAGAAGACGATCAGCGAGCGCAGCGATGGCCCCGCGGCACGGCAGGCGGCGCGCCAGTTCGTGAAACCGAGATGGCGTTGCTCGTCGACGAGCACGCCGAGCAGACCACCCAGGGAAGGTAGTACTACGAGCCATGCCCGGCGCCATTCATTTCGCATGCGCGCCGAGTTTGCGAACTTCATCGAGGCTGCGGGCGCGGTGCTTCTCGCCGCGGTTGGCGATCAGCCCGAACAGCGTGGACCGCACCGGACCGATGCCGACCATGCCGAGAATTCCGCTCACGAAACTCTTGAGTCCGTGAGCATGGAAGTACAGTCGATACACGCTCGCGGGCATGCCCATGGTCACGAAGATGCGCGCGGTACGGCCCTTCAGCAGGCGCTTCATTCCGCCACCGCGGCCCGTGGGCTCGAGCGCGAAGCCGTGTCGAAACGTCTGTTCGAAGAATCCCTTGAGCAGCGCGGGCAACGTGCCGAGCCACAGTGGATAGATGATCACGATGTGATTCGCCCAGGCGATGTCATCCTGGGCTTCACGAATCGCCGCGGGCGCCTTGCCCTTCTCGAAATCCCGCTGGGTGCGCAACAGGGGGAAGTCGAGGCGCGCGACGTCGATCGTGCGCACCTCGTGACCCTCCTGCACGGCGCCCTCCTCATAGGTCCACCCGATCGCGTGACAAAAGTGACCCTGGTCGGGATCCGGATGGCCCTGGATGATGACGATGCGCTTACCCACGAATGAATTGCACCGCGCCGATACTCCCTGCGTCGTCCGTGCCTTCCACACGGCCATACGCAGTTGCGCGTATCGCGCTCGAATGCAATTCTGGGCGCCTCATGATCTCAGCCGATCTCGTCCGCGCCGTCCTCGATTCCGCACCGGACGCGATGATCATCATCGATTCCTCGGGACTGATCCTGTTCGCGAACAAACAGGTCGAGGCGCTGTTCGGGCATCGGCGCGAGGACCTGCTGGGCGAGCCCATCGAGAACCTGCTGCCCGAGCGGTTTCGCGCGCGGCACGTCGGGCATCGCGATTCGTTCGTCTCCAAGCCGCGGGTGCGCCCCATGGGCGCGGGACTGGAGCTGTTCGGCAGGCGCGCGGACGGCACCGAGTTTCCGGTCGAGATCAGTCTGAGTCCGATCACGCTCGAGAACGCCACCGTCGTGGCGGCCGCGATCCGCGACGCGACGGAACGGAAGATCGCCGAGCGCGCCCTCCAGGATGCGCGGCGCGAGGCCGACCAGGCCAATCTCGCCAAGAGCCGCTTCCTCGCGACGGCGAGCCACGACCTGCGCCAGCCGCTGCAGACGCTGGGACTGCTGACCGGCGCCCTGCGCCGCATGGTCGAGGACCCCGACGCGGTCGACGTCGTGACGCAGCAGGAATCCGCGATCGACGCGATGTCGCGACTGCTCAACGCGCTGCTCGACGTGAGCAAGCTGGAATCCGGCGCCGTGCGCGCCAATCCCGTCAATTTCGATGTCGCGGCCCTGTTCGACGACATGCGGCGCGAATACGGCAGCGTCGCGGCCGCCAAGGGCCTCGCGTTCTCGATCGACACGCAGCCCGAAGCGGTGTACGCGGATCCGGCGCTGGTCGGCCAGATGCTGCGCAACCTGATTTCCAACGCGATCAAGTACACCGAGCACGGCCGCGTGGAGCTGCGCTGCGCGCACGATGGCGAGGATCTGCGTATCGAGGTGCGCGACAGCGGCATCGGCATTCCGGTCGACCAGCTCGGCTGCATCTTCGACGAGTTCTACCAGGTGGGTGTCGCGCCCAACAGCTCGCGCAACGGCTACGGCCTGGGACTCAGCATCGTGCAACGCATCGCGCGGCTCCTCGGCGCGGGAATCAAGGTCGACTCGAAGCCCGGCGAGGGCTCCGTGTTCTCGTTCAAACTACCGCGCGCGCGCGGCGACGCCGTGCCCCCTTCTACCCAGGCCGCGGAGCGTGAGACGGCGACCGGTGGCGGCGGCGCGCTCGTGCTGCTCGTGGAAGACGAGCCCGGCGTGCGCAACGCGATGCGCGTGCTGCTGGAGCTCGACGGCTACGAGATCGCGGTTGCCGCGACCTTCGAGGAAGCGCAGTCGCTCATCGAGGGCGCGCGTTTCGACCTGATCATCACGGATTACCACCTCGACCATGGCCACACCGGCCTCGAGGTGATCGCTGCCGCGCGTGACGCGCAGAAGGATAATGTGGAAGCAATCCTCGTGACGGGGGACACCTCGCCCGCGGTGCGCGAAACCCGGGACGCGCACGTTCACATCACGAGCAAGCCGATCAATCCGGACGAGCTGTTGCGCCTCGCGAAGCGCCTGCGCGCGCGCTGACTCGTCCCGCGAACGCCTCGCGCGCGGGTGGTACGAGCAACACGTCGCTGCCGCAGGCTTCGGCGAGCCGGTTGGTGAGATTGCCGAATTTTGCGGCGAATCCGGTGCGCCGCGTGACCGCGCCGATGGCGAGGATGTCGTAGCGGCCAGCGGCGAGCTCGCGGGCCAGGGCTTCTTCCGGTGGGCCGTCGAGCAGGCGCAGGCGTTCGGTGCCGACGTGAAACTCCCGCACCATCTGCGCGAGGCGCACCGCGCGCTCCATGCGCGTGGCGTCATGCTCCGTTTCACGTTCGCTGTAGCAGACGTCGAGATCGCCATGGCTGCCGAGCGCGATGAATCCCGCGGCCTGGAGGATGCCGCGCGCGAGGTTGCTGGTTTCGTGCTCGGACACGTCCACGGCGGCGGCGATACGCAGCGGTGGCGTCCACGCTCCATCACCGACCAACAGCAGCGGCATGGGCAGCAACTCGGCGAGTTTCCAGTTTTCCGAGGAACGGCGTGTGCGCAGAACGAGGTCCGCGCCGCTGCCTGCGACCTCGGGCAGCAGTGACAGCACGCGCGATCCGGCTTTCGGACGCATGCCGCGAAGCGCCACCTCCGCGTAACCGCGCTCGTCGCGGCGCGAACCCAGCAGCTCGATCACCGACAGATCGTCACTCATGATCTCGACGCGCGCATTGAAGCAGCGCGCCAGGCAGACCGCCTTGTCGAGCAGGGCCGGCGCGCCCTGCGCCTCGTCGGCGATCGCCACGATCGAAGTCAGTTTATCCATGGTCGGCGTCCGTGCCTCAGGCATCCCGGGCGCAGGCGCCGCAATACGTCGTGTACGGAACGGCGTCGAGGCGCGCGAGTTCGATGTCCCTGCCGCAGCTCTCGCAGACCGCGAACATGTCGGCATCGATCCGGCGCAGCGCCTTCTCGATGGCATCGAGCTCGACCTGCGCCGCTTCGCCGATGGCCTCGAGCGCCGCATCGTTGCCGCGCGCGACCGCCGCATCCGGCGCGTCGGCCGGCAGGGCCGCGAGCTCGCGTCGCAGGTCGGCGCGCACCCGGGTCACCCGGTCGCGCAATTCCGCGCCGCGCGCCAGCAGGTGTTCGCGCGCGGTCCGCTGCATTTCGTCGTAGTCGTTGTTGGTGTGTTTCATGGCGTCGATCGTCGCAATCGGAGCCGGCCCCGATAACCCGGCCGTATACCTATGACGTCCGTGGTATTGCGTACTCCGCCCCACCCCGGGGAACTCCATACTGCCGCCATGATCTCCCGCGAGACCCAGGCGCTCATGGAGGCCGCGGTCGACGCCATCATCGTGATCGACCACGACGGCCGCATCACCGCCAGCAACGACGCCACCGGACGCCTGTTCGGCTACGGCGCGGACGAGCTCCTGGGACAGAACGTGAACCGGCTGATGCCCGAGCCCGACCGCGGCTCGCACGACCACTTCATGAGCCGTTATCAAACTACCGGGCGCGCGCGCATCATCGGGATCGGCCGCGAGGTCAGTTGCGAGCGCCGGGACGGCTCACGGTTCCCCGCCTGGCTCACCGTGGGCCGCATCGCCGAGAGCACTCCACCGCGATACGTCGGCATCCTGCGGGACATCACTCGCGAGCAGGAAGCCCGCGCCACGCAGGAGCGTCTCACGCGCGTCGCGCACCTCGCGACGATGGGCGAGATGGGCACCGCCATCGCGCACGAGATCAATCAGCCGCTCACCGCCATCATGGCCTACGCGCAGGCCTGTGAGCGCCAGCTCACCGCCCCGACGCCCGATCACACCGAACTATTGGCCGCCGTGCGCGAGATCACCACCGAAGGCGCCCGCGCCGCGGAGATGATCCGCAAGGTCCGGCGGCTCGTGCGGGTCGACGCCAACGGCCGGCGGCCCTCGGACGTCGGCGAACTGCTGCGCGAGCTCAAGTCGCTGATCGAAGCCGACGCCCGCGCGCACGACGTCATCGTGCAGCTGCACACCGACGCGGCGTTGCCGCCCGCGAACGTCGACGGCGCGCAGATCCAGCAGGTGGTGTTGAGCCTGGTGCGCAATGCCTTCGAGGCGGTGGCGTCGCTGCCGACCGCAAAGCGCAAGGTCGAACTACGCAGCCTGCTCGCCGACGATGGAGACATCGAAATCCGCGTCAGCGACAGTGGTCCGGGGGTGCCCGCCGAGATCACGGACCGGTTGTTCGAGCCATTCGTGTCGACCAAACCGGCCGGCACTGGGCTTGGGCTCGCGATCAGCCGTACGATAGTCGAAGCGCACCGGGGTACTATCGGCGTCCGGAACGGACGCGCGGCGGAACCACGCGGCGCCACCTTCTTCGTCAAGTTGCCGGCCATGAACGGAGACGTAGTTTGAGAGCGATGACCCCGAAAGTACTCGTGGTGGACGACGACGCGGGCGTGCGCAATGCGATGCGCGTGCTGCTCAAGTCCGTGGGACTCGATTCAGCTTCGTACGGCTCCGCGCAGGATTTCCTCGCCGCCTACGACAGCGCGCAGCCGGGTTGCCTGCTGCTCGACATCCGCATGCCGGGCATGAGCGGCCTCGAGCTGCAGCAGCAGTTGAACCTGCGCGGCGCGGTGATCCCGGTCATCTTCATGACCGGTCACGGCGACATCCCGATGGCCGTGGAAGCCATGCAGCACGGCGCGTTCGATTTCCTGCAGAAGCCATTCCGCGACCAGGACCTCATCGATCGCATCCAGAAGGCCATCGCGAAGGACGCCGAGCTGCGCAAGTCGCTCGGCGAACACGAGCGCATCCGCCGGCGGCTGGAGTCACTCACCCCGCGCGAGCGCGAGGTGCTCGACCTCATGACGCAGGGCAAGCAGAACAAGGCCGTCGCGCAGGCGCTCGACGTGAGTCCGCGCACCGTCGAAATTCACCGCGCGCGCGTGATGCAGAAGATGGAAGCCGGGTCGATCGCGGAACTGGTGCGGATGATGCTCGACATGAATTACATGTCGGCGAACTGACGAAGCTACCTACTCGAGATCGGGCTGAGATCCGGGCTCATGCGCGAGAGGTAATCGGCCACACCGCGCATTTCGGCCGCGGACAACTCTTTCAGCCGCTCGACATGGGCGAGGTCCATCCCGGGACGTTTGCCGTCGGCGGTCTCCTGCAGTTGGCGCAGCAGGTAGCCGTAACGCTGCCCGGCCAGGCGCGGCAGGGAACGCGTGCGATCCCCTTCCCCGAGCGGACCGTGGCAGTGTTCGCAAACCCGGAAGTAGACGCTCGCGCCCTGGCGAAGCTCCTTTCCATCGCCGATGCCCTTGGCGGTCGGCGGAAAACGCGGCAGCTCCGAGATGTAGGCGGCCACGTCCGTCAGGTCCTGCGCGCTGCGCAGGTGATGGTCATCGGTGAAATGCCGCATGCGCTCGTCCCAGCGCTGGTCGTGGCGGAAGTCCGTCAGCTGCTTGAGCAGTACGCCGCCATGTTGCCCCGCGATCGCCGGAATTTCCCCGTCCGGCGTGCCGATGCCGTCAGCGCCATGACAGGCGGCGCACGTGCGGAACAGTTCGGCGCCGTGCGCACGATCGGGTTGCAGTAGCGCGCCTTCGACGAACTCGCGATCGCGCTGGAGGCGCGTTTCCGGGGACTGTCCCCACGCGTATGCCGCGAGCAGGGCGAGGATCATGGTCGACGGGCCGACGTTGCGCATGGCTGACAAGGTTACGCGGCCCGGCGGCCGCAGGATCGAGGATAACTACTTACGGCGGTACGCGCAGCCTCGAATCGAGCCGGGACCGGTGCGCGCGTAGATTGAACGCGCCACGTAGTCAGGCAGCCCCACGCCGCAGGAGCCGGCACATGAAACACCTGAATCCGCACGCGGCGCGCGCTGCGCACTCGCACGACGCCATGCGCTTCGCCAACCGCCGCAGCGCGGGAATCCGGCTCGGCGAAGCGGTCGCGAAACTCGGGCTCAAACCACCCGTCCTCGTCCTCGGTCTGCCGAGGGGCGGCGTGCCCGTCGCCTACGAAGTGGCGCAGGCCATCGCGGCCCCGCTCGACGTCATGGTGGTGCGCAAGGTGGGGATGCCGGGTCAAAGCGAGCTCGCGATCGGCGCGATCGCCGCCGCCGGCGTCGTGGTGCACGAACCCAACGCGGTGCCCTTGCTGGCCACGTTGCACCCGTCCTTTCCGGAGCTGGCGGTCGCGGCCAGAAACGAGCTGCGCCGGCGCGAAGCGCTCTATCGGCGCGGCCTGCCACCGCTCGACCTGACCGGGCGCAACGTGGTGCTGGTCGATGACGGCATCGCGACCGGCTCTACCTTGCTCGCCGCGATCCGCGCGGCGCGCAGACTGGGCGCGGCTTCGGTCATCGCCGCGGCGCCCGTCGCCGCGCCGGAATCCCTGGCGCTCATCGAGAGTGAAGCGGATCAGGTCGTCGTCCTCGAGACTCCGCCGATCCTGTTCGCGATCGGCGAGTGGTACGACCGCTTCGAGCAGCTCGAGGACATCGAAGTCTGCGTGCTGCTCGCGCGCGCCGCGCGCCATCATCCATTCTCTCCGCCGAGAGCGTGACGGCGCGCGCTCCTGCGGGCCAGCATCGCGAGCAGCTCGCGGTCATGGCCGTACACGTCATCGAAGAACAGCACGGCGCCGTCCCGGTCCACGACGACGCTCACGTACAGGACGAACACCGGAACCGGCCGCGACAGGCGGACGGTCGACGTCTTCGCCGCCTCGCAGGTCGCCGCCTCGATGGCATCCGGGCCCCAGTCACCGGGAGTGTCCGCCAGTAGATAGATGGCGAGCGCGGACGCGTCGCTCACGCGCACGCAGCCGTGACTGAAAGCGCGCCGCTCGCGCGAGAACAACTCGAGCTGCGGCGTGGAATGCAGGTAGACGTCGTAAGGATTCGGCAACTCGAACTTGATGAGCCCCAACGCGTTCTGCGGGCCCGGCCTCTGCCGCACCCGCGCGCGCCCCGCCTTCAGTTCCGCGATGGCCGCCGCGTCCGTTCCGAGCAGGGCGACGATCGCGCCATTGCCGCGCACGATTTCCATCTCGTTGCGATCGAGATATCCAGGATCCTTTGCGATCAGCGGCAGCAGCTCGTTCCGCGTGATGCTCGTGGGCACGTTCCAGTACGGGCGGAAGACCACCGAATGGATGGCGCTATCGAAGATCGGAGTCCGCTGCGCCGACTTGCCCACGACGACCGGCATCCGTACGACGCTCCCGCCCGTCGTCGTCGGCAACGTGTACAACATGAACTGCGGCACGTTCACGATGACCGCGGGCGCGCGGATATCCGGCAGCCATCGGTAACGCTCGAGCGTGAGTTCCACCTGGCGAACGCGGTCTTCGATTGGCCGCGTCAACGCCGCGAACGTGCGCGCCCCCAGTCGGCCATCGGCCTGCAAGCCGTGGTGCTCCTGGAATTGCCGCACGGCGGACGACAATGCCTCGTCGTAAATACTCGCCGACTCCGGTGGCGCGAAACGCGCGCCTTCCAACGCGCCGAGGATGTTGCGCAGATTGCCGGCGTCAGGATACGGATCTCCCGGCTCGACGACCCTGCTGCTCAGCGGCGCGAGCGCAGGCAGCGGCGGCAGCTCGCGATAACGCGCGAGGGCGCGCTTGAGCGCCCGGTATTGCTCGTATTGCGGCTCGACCTGCGCGAGTACCGCGGCGACGTCCGTTTCCGTCGCGAGCCGTCCCGCCATCGCGGACAGATCCATGGGCGCGCGCCGGTTTTCGAGCTCATGGCCGACGGAGCGCGGATCGACGCGGCCGCCATGTAGTTGGGCGACGAGAGTTTCCGCCGATGCGTTCAGCAGATCGTCGATGCGCACCGCGGGTTCGCCCACCGCCATCGCGCGCTCGACGCCGTCAGCCAGCGGCGCGAACTCGGACGCGTCGAGGCCGTACGGGCGCACGTCGCGCAGGATCGCGAGCAACTGCCGCGCCTGCGCCGTGGGTTTGCCCGCACGGAACCAGCGGGAGTCCGCGTTCGGGGGCGCCGAAATCTGCGCGGAATCAGGCGCCGAGACGCGTGTGGTGGCCGCCTGGGGCTCGCCCTCCACCACCGGGCGGCACGCGATCGCGCTCGCGACCAGGGCGCAGAGCGCGAATGCCTTTCTCATGCGGCGTGAAGCCCGTCAGTTGGACGAGGGATCCCAGCCGATCCGGGAGAGGAAATCCGCGAGCGCGCGGACCTGCTGGAAATCGAGCGGCTCTATCTTGTTGGAGTGCACCTTGTCGAGCGTGGGGCGTCGGCCGTCCACCGCGTCGTACATCTGGCGCAGCAGATAGTCGTAGTGCTGGCCCGCGAGCCGCGGGATCGCCTTGGCCGCGTCGCCGCTGCCGTCCGGGCGATGGCAGGACGCGCAACGCTGCCCGTAGAGGATCGCGCCATCGGTCGCGTACGTGCCCTCGCCGATGCCGCGCGAGCCGCTCCGCTCGAGGCTGGTGACGTAGGCGGCGATGTCGGCGATGTCCTGAGGGCCCTCGAGGTTGTGCTGGTTCGCGATCTGTTCCATGCGGAAATCCCAGCGCTTGCCGTGCCGGAAATCCACGATCTGCTTGAGCAGCACCGAGTAATGCTGGCCGGCGATGCGCGGCACGTTGCCGTTCGCCTGGCCATTGCCGTCGGCGCCGTGACAGGAGATGCAGGCGCGGTAGAGCTCGGCGCCATGTTCGGGATCGGGAGCCGCCTTCTTCGCGAGATCGAGATCGCGTTTCGCCTCGTTGGCGGCCATCGCCATGGGCGCCGCCAGCACGAGCATCAGAATCGCCGGTATCACGCGCATGACTCTTCCTCCATCGGACGATTCTCCTCGTCTTGTGCGGCGCATGCCAATAAGGAATAGACCGCATCCGATTACGCGGCGGCGCGGATCGCGCTATATGCGGCGTCGGTATTAGTTTCTGCGCATCGTCACGATGAGGAGTAAGCCATGAGCCTGATCCGTTGGGAACCGTTCGGTGGAGTCGACGACCTGTTTGCCCGCATGCCTGGCCTCCTGGGCTGGCCGCGCGCGCTGGAAACCGGCGGCCGCGGGGCGTGGACGCCCGCCGTCGACATCAGTGAAACCGACACCGAGTACCTGATCCGCGCCGAACTGCCCGCCATGAAGAAGGAGGAAGTGAACATCACGGTCGACGACCGGATGCTCACCATCTCGGGCGAGCGCAAGCAGCGCTTCGAGGACAAGAAGGAGAAGTCGCATCGCGTCGAGACCGTGTACGGCAGTTTCTCGCGCAGCTTCACGCTGCCCGACAACGCCGACGTGAACGCGGTTCGTGCCGAGTCGAACGACGGCGTCATCACGGTGCACGTCGCAAAGACGAAGGTCGAGCAGCGCAAGCCGACGCAGATCAAGGTGCAATGACATGAAAACCGCGCGGCGAATCCTGTTCGCGGTCAAGGACCCTGCGGCGCAGCGCGAGAGTGCCGCGCTGCAGGGCATCACACTGGCGAAGTCGCTCGGCGCCTCGATCGAGTTCTTCCACTCGATCTCGTCGCCGGTGTTCATCGACCTGCAGCCCCTGACCGGCACGGCATCGCTGCCGGACGTCAAACGCGAGGTCGCCGCGGGACGCCGCGAAGAACTCGAGAAGCTGGTCGCACTCGCACGCCGGAAAGGCGTGCGGGCGGGCAGCCACGTCGAATGGGACTATCCACCGCACGAGGCCATCCTGCGGCGCGTGGAGAAGTCGGGCGCCGATCTGATCGTCGCGGAGGTGCATCAGGGTTCGCGCGCGAAGCGCTGGATCATGAAACTCAACGACTGGGAGCTGCTGCGCGCCAGCGCGGTGCCCGTGCTGTTGCTCAAGGAGGGCGCGCCGGCGCTCGCCCGGACGCCGGTGCTCGCGGCCATCGATCCGTCGCATGCGCATTCGAAGCCCTCAGGGCTCGATGCGAACATTCTCGAGACGGCGGGACGCATCGCCAATGCGCTCGGCGGCAAACTGCATCTCGTTCACTCGGTGCAGCCTGGTTTCTACGGACTGCCGACGGGGGGCGATCCTGCCATCGACGCGCAGATGCTCGCGGCCCGGCACGAGGTGATCCGCGAAAGGCGCCGCAAGCAGTTCGATGGAGTCGCCGCACGCGTGGACGTGCCGGCGGGCCGCCGGCACTTCGTCGACGGCGAACCGGAGGCCGCGATTCCGCGCGTCGCGAAGAAGATCGGCGCGGGACTCGTGGTCATGGGCGCGGTCTCGCGCTCCGGACTCAAGCGCCTGTTCATCGGCAACACGGCCGAGCGCGTGCTCGAAGAGCTGCCGTGCGACGTGCTCGTGATCCACCCGAAGCGCACGAAGGCGCGGGTGCCCGCGAAGCCGCGCGGCATGAAAGTGGTCATGTCGACGCCGTTGATGCCCGCGGTGTAGCCCGAGTCCCTGACCCTCCGGGAACGACGGGACGCTGGAACGCATTGACTCCGCAGCGGCGGCGCAAGTCGCGCCGCTCCGGAGGTAATGATGTTCCAGCTCTCCCTCGTTCTCTTCGCCGTCGCGGCCATCGCGGGCCTCACGATGGCCATCATGCATTTCCGCGGTGTCAGCCCACCTCGCACGGTGGTCGCGACTCTGCACGGGTTGTTTGCCGCCGCCGGCCTCGTCGTGCTGCTGCTGGCGCTGATCAAGGCCGGTTTCGAAGGGCGGCCCGGCATCGCGTTCGGCCTGCTCGCGGCTGCGGCGCTCGGCGGCTTCGTCCTGCTGAGCTCGCACGCGCAAGGTAAAAGGCTCCCCTCGGGGCTGGTCGTAGGGCACGGGTTGCTGGCCGTCGCGGGCTTCGTCACGCTGCTCCTGGCGCAGTACTCGCTCATGACCTGAACTTCTCGTACACGCACTAGGTATTGATGCCCATTTTCCGACCCGGCCGGAGCGCGCGACCATTGGAGTCGTGGTGTGCCCATGGAACGTGTAGTTCACGAGCGCGAACGAGCCGCGCGGGATCCGCGCTGGGGCGGGCGTATTCCCTGTCATGCCCAGGTGCAGATCGCCGACGACACCGAGTTGCGCGGGCGCGGGCAGATGCGCGACGTGAGCAAGTCCGGGGCGTTCATCGTCACCTCGCTCGGCGTGTCGCTGTACTGCCAGCTCGAAGTCGCGATCATGAACCCCGACGGCTCGCGCGGACCGCGCGGGCATGCGACGGTGGTGCGCACGGACTGGGATGGGATCGGCATCGAGTGGCGCGAGGCCGCCGGGGAGCGGACCTGCCCCGCGCTCGGCTGCACAACGAAGTGCCTGGCGCCCAGTCCCCCGGCTCACGGCAGGAGCCAGGGCGGGTAGCTAGTCGACGGAGGCCACCCGCCAGATCACGTCGCCGACGTCATCGGCGACCAGCAGCGCGCCCCGCCGGTCGATCGCGACGCCGACCGGACGCCCCCAGGCTGCGCCCTTCGCGCTCACGAACCCGGTGAGCACGTCGATGGGCGGGCCCGCGGGTTTGCCGTCCGCGAACGGCACGAAGACCACCTTGTATCCCACCGGCGGCTTGCGATTCCACGAGCCGTGTTCGCCGATGAACATGCCGTTCGCGAACCGCGCCGGCAGGGAATTTCCGGCCGATGCGGTGAGGCCGAGCGCGGCGACGTGCGCGCCGAGCGCGTAGTCGGGAACGATCGCCGTCGCCACGAGATCGGGACGCGGCGGCGCGACGCGCGCGTCCGCGTGCGAACCTAAGTAGCTCCAGGGCCAACCGTAGAAGCCGCCTTCGTCTACCGAGGTGAGGTAGTCAGGCACGAGGTCATTGCCCAGCTCGTCGCGCTCGTTCACGCCGCGGTGATCTTCGTCATTCCCTTCGAATACGGCACCTTCACGATCGCATCGGTGTTCGCGATGAACAGCGTCGAGCCGACGAGCGCCATGCCGAACGGCGAGTTGAGACTCTCGATGAGCGTGGCGCGCATCTCGGCGACGCCGTCCTTGTCGGCGTCGCGCAGCAGCGTGATGCGGTTGGCTGACGGCGTCCCGGCGCCGGCCTTTTTTTGCATCGATTTCATGACCTTGCCCTTGATGCCCTTGTGCTCCTCGGGCCGCGGCGGCGCGTTCGTCTCGGCCACGAGCACGTCGCCGTTGGGCAGGACGTGGATCCAGCGCGGATGCTGCAATCCGCGCGCGAATGCGTTGACCGACAGGCCGTCGGCGGGCGTGGGCAGCTTGTTCCGCGGCCAGCCCTTCGCCTCGGCGATCTGCACGACCGGGATGGTTTGCTCCTCGGGCGGCGGCAGGGTCGGATTCGCCCCGATGGTTTCTGGCGGCGACGGCACGGGGCCGGTGTCCGACAGCCCCACGGAAGCACACGCCGCGAGGATCAGCGATATCGCGAAGAGAGCGAGGCGCGACATGGCGGAATGGGGTCAGACCCCATT
>JAEZCR010000201.1 GCA_023433465.1 Pseudomonadota bacterium
GCATCTACGTGCTGCTCGCGCGCATCTTCACGGTCGTGTACTTCGGCTTCTTCATCCTGCTGCCGTGCGTGTCGAAGGCCGACGGCAATGGTCCGGTTCCTGATCGAGTGACTTACCATGCGCATTAAGACTCTCGCGCTGATCGAGCTGGTCGTGGTGCTCGTTGCCGCGAGCGCGGTTTCAGCCGCGGAGGGCGGGCACGCCAGCTGGCAACGTTCCGCCGACAACCAGATCGCAAACCTGCCGTCGCTGCAGCGGGGCGCGCGCAACTTCCTGAACTACTGCTCGGGATGCCACTCGCTCAAGTACATCCGCTATTCACGCATCGCCGAGGATCTCAAGATCCCCGACGAGGCGCGTGACGCGTATCTCGTGCCGCCCGGCCACATGTTCACCGATTACGTGAAGACGTCGCTTCCCGAGAAGGATGCGATGGAGTGGTTCGGCAAGGCGCCGCCGGACCTTTCGCTGGTCACGCGTTCGCGCGGCAGCGACTGGGTGTTCAATTTCCTGACGACGTTCTACGCCGACCACGCCAACAAGCAGACGGGCGTGAACAACCTGCAGCTGCCCGGCACCGCGATGCCGCACGTGCTGGCGAGCCTGCAGGGCGTGCAGACCATCCAGACGAAGGATGTCGAGCGTCCGGGGCCCGACGGCAATCCCATCGTCGTCGCGGAATTCGAGAAGTTCGAGCCGGGTATCGTCGGCAGTCTCACGCCGGAGCAGTACGACGAGTTCGTACGCGACACCGTGAACTTCCTGCAGTATGTCGGCGATCCCACGCAGGTCGAGCGTCAGAGCCTGGGTATCTGGGTCGTGTTGTTCCTGCTGATGTTCACGGCGCTTGCGTGGATGCTGAAGTCGGAGTACTGGAAGGACGTCCGCTGATCGGGTTCCTCGCGGATTCGCGGCTCCGATCAGCCTTAGGAGGAAGTGAGTGTCGAGCCGACGCGCTACGATGACGCTGTTCTCGGCGCCCGATGACCCCTGGAGTCATCGCACGCGGATCGTGATCGCGGAGAAAGCGATCGAGATCGAGATCGTCGACGTGGCGCCCGGGAAGTATCCCGAGGACCTGCTCGATCTCAATCCGTATCACACGACGCCCACGCTGATCGATCGCGATCTCGTGCTCTACGATTCGCGCGTGATCATGGAATATCTGGACGAGCGTTTCCCGCATCCGCCGCTGATGCCGGTCGACCCGGTGTCGCGCGCACGCGCGCGGCTCGCGCTCTACCAGATCGAGCACGACTGGTACGACCTCGCGCGCAAGATCGATTCGGGCCAGGCGAAGGACACAGCGCAGTGGCGCAAGGAATTGCGCGACAACGTGCTCGGCAGCGCCGACCTGTTCAAGCTCAAGCCGTTTTTCCTGTCGGACGAATTCTCGATGGTCGACGCGACGATCGCGCCGATCCTGTGGCGCCTGCCGCGCTACGAAATCGACCTGCCGCCTCCCGCACAGCCCATCCTCAAATACGCGAGCACGATCTTCTCGCGTCCGGCCTTCCGCGCGAGCCTTTCCGAGACCGAGCGCGAGATGCGGCTGGCATGAACGACCGCCCGCGCAACTCCAAGCGCCCATATCTCATACGCGCAATGCACGCCTGGATGATGGACAACGGCGAAACGCCGCACATCATCGTCGACGCGGAGAAGCCGGGCGTGGAAGTGCCACGCGCCTACGTGAAGGACGGCAAGGTCGTGCTCAATCTCTCGTCGACCGCGACCCAGCGACTGGTCATAGGCAACGACTGGATCGAATTCGAAGCGCGCTTCGCGGGCGTGGTGCACCACGTACGCATCCCGGTGACGACGGTACTCGGCATCTACGCGCGCGAGACCGGCGAGGGCATGGTGTTCTCCGAACAGGACCTGGGCCCCGAGCCGCCAACCAAGCCTTCACCACCCGACGACGGCAGCCGCCGGCCGCAGCTCAAGGTCGTCAAGTAGCTAGCGTCACGACGTTCATCACGCGGTGCTTCGACTTCCAGATGTCGTCGAGCGCCGCATCCGCGTTTTCACCCGCGAGCTGCACCACACACAGCGGAGGCTCGTGGCCGGGCAGAGCCATGAAACTCGTGACGCGCATCGAACGGCGGCGCGCGATATCGGCTACCAGCGGCAGCACGTCTTCATCTTCGCCGAGCGAGAACGTCACGCGGATCGCGCGCACGGGTGCATCGAACACCTCGAGCAACGCGCGGAAGATATCCGACTCGGTGATGAGCCCCGCGAGTACGTTATTGCTCACCACCGGCAACGCGCCGATCTTGTGTTCACGCATGAGCCGGGCCGCGGATTCGATCGGCGCGTCAGGCGTGGTGGTGAGAGGATCGCGCGCCATCAAATCCGCGGCGTAGATTCGTCTGCGCGCGCCGCTCATCTCGAGCGCCGCGACGTCGCCCGCGGCGTTGATCGCCAGTGGATTGATGTTCGCCGGGAACGCGTGCAGCACGTCTGAGTGCGACACGAGTCCGACCAGCTTCGGCCCCTCAGGCGAAGGGGTCACCACGGGAAGGCGGCGAATCTTGTGGCGCGCCATGGTCGTCGCGATGTGGGCGAGGGTCGCGGTGGAATCCACGGTGATGATCTCGCGCGTCATCCACATGCTGACGAACATCCGGGGTCAGTCCTTCGGCCCCGCGCCGGAACTCATGCGCGCGACGGATCGTTGAGCTTTGCCACGGCGGCTTTATAGGCGGGGAGCGCCGCGCGGTAGTCCGACACCGAGGTGCCGAGATCGCGCGCGAGTCCGTCGGCGATGCCGTAGATCCAGCCGTGCACGCTCAATTCCTGCCCGCGTTCCCACGCGTCACGCGCGATCGTCGTCTGGCAGACGTTCTGCACCTGTTCGATGACGTTCAGTTCGCACAGGCGATCCTGCGCCGCGCTCTCGCTGCGGACGTCGCGCAGCGAGTGTTCGTGTTTCTCGTGGACGTCCTGCACGTGGCGCAGCCAGTTGTCGGCGAGCCCGACGCGCGTGCGACGCATCGCGGCCTGGACACCACTGCAGCCATAGTGGCCCACGACGATGATGTGTTTGACCTTCAGGATGTCGACCGCGAACTGCATGACCGACAAGCAGTTCAGGTCGGTGTGCACCACCATGTTGGCGATGTTGCGGTGAACGAAGACTTCACCCGGCAGCAACCCGACGATCTGGTTGGCCGGCACGCGGCTGTCGGCGCATCCGATCCACAGGTAGGTGGGAGACTGCTGGCGCGAGAGTTTCGAGAAGAACTCCGGATCCTGCCGCCGGATCTTTTCAGCCCATTCCCGATTGTTCTGGAACAGTTCGTCGAGTGTTGGCATGCGGCCGCAATCTTGACCGCCCGCACCTGATTTGGCAAAACATCGATCAAGCGCTCTTCACAATGACGGACGCCGCCGCTTCGGCGGCGTGAGGAGTGGCGCTTGCGCCTGACAATGGTTTACGCCCGAAAAGCATCCCGGAGCCACTCGATCGTTCCATCCCTCACGATGATCACGTCGAACCGCACCCGAAGTTTGCGCAGCTCTGGATATCGCTGCAGCAGCAGCCCCGTGGTCGCGATGATCCGGCGTTGCTTGCTCCAGCCGATGCTGGCCGCCGCGCCGCCGTACTCATCGCTGCCGCGGGTGCGTACCTCCGCGACTATCAATAGATCGCCGGGCGGGTCGCCCGAGCGCGCAACGATGTCGAGTTCACCGACGCGGCGCAGGAAATTGCGCGTGAAGATGACGAAGCCCTGGGATTCTAGAAACGCGGACGCGCGGTTCTCGGCCAGCGTACCGGTTTGACGGCGATCCATGCCATCGTGCCGCGCGAAGGATCGCGCTCAGGGAGTCGGCGAGGGTAATGGAGCCGAATCGGCGGCGCCGAGCGGCACCGGTACGCCGTTCTCGATGCGAACCCATTCGAGCGCGCGGCGAACCATGCCGCGTTCGTCGAGGGACAGGGTGCCCGTGAGACCTTGCGGTATCACCGGCGCGCCGCGCTGCAGGGAACTCGCGATCCGGTAGGCGTCGTAACCGAATGCGAACAGGCGGCCGCGACGCGCGCCCGAATCTCCGAATGCGTGGCGGGCCGCCTCGCGAACCTCGCCGGAAAGTCCGGTATCGCCGAGCATCCACGGCATTTCGGGAAACATCACGCCGTCGATTTCGCGATTCGCCGTGGGATGCGGATCGTATGCATCGCCGAGCGTGTAGGTGGGAATGTCGCCGGCGAGGTGGAAGCGCAGCTGCGGCCGCAGCAGGCGCGCCGCGGCCGGCTGGCTCGGCGCGAAGATGAACTGGATGTCCGCCCGCCGGCGCGGCTCGAATTCGAGCTTCTGGCCGATCGTGCCCTGGATGCGTTGATGTCGCGCGCGGCTGTCGTTGGTGCGCAGCACGTTGGTGATGCTGTCGCTGAAGTCATTGCGCACGCCGCCGAAGCTCGACTGGCCGAGCGTGTATCCACCTGCCGCGCGCAGCTCTTCGTCGAACGCCGCCGCGACGCGGTTGCCCCAGTCCCCTTCCGGCGTGAGCACCACGCCGCGGCGCCGGCCGTTCGCGGCGACGAAGCGCGCGACGGCGCGCGCGTCATCCTCCGGGGACAGCGCGAACTGGAAGAATCGCTGGGGCACGGGACTTTCGGCTGGCAGGAAATTGAGCGCGAGCATCGGCGGACGTGCGGAGACGATCTCCGAGGCCGCGACGACTTCCTCGCGCGTGAGCGGACCGATGATGAACTCCGCGCCCGCCGCGGCGGCGTTCGCGATGACTTCCGCGACGGCGCCGGTCGCCGTGTCGTACACGCGCAGGCGCGGGCGCGCATTCGCGGGCGCCTGGTAATACGCGGTCATGAAGCCGTCGCGGATCTGCGCGGCGGGGGCCGACGTGCGACCGGTGAGCGGCAACAGCAGCGCGATGTGCGGCGCCTTGTCGAGGCTCGCGGGCTGATCGAGGCCGCCGACGCTGGGTTCGTTCGCGAGCGCGGCGAGCGCCGGATGCGACGGGAAACGCGCGCGGAATGCCGTGAGCCGCGCGGCGCCCAACGTCGGATTGCGGGCGTTGTCGGCGGCGATGGTGCCGGCCTCGATCCAGCCGCGCACCGTCGCATCGCTTCCGGGCGGCGCGGTGAGCGCGATTCCACGGTCGGCCGCGGCGCGCAACTGCGCCAGCAACTCCGCGCGCGCCACCTGCGCCTCGCCGGGCGCGATGAAACGCTCGCGCGCGAGTTGCGAGCGGATGCCGTCGACGATGTGGCCCGTGGCGATGGCCACCTGCTGGCGCGTTTCGTAATAACGCGCCGCGGCGGCGGGAGCCGTCGGCGCCTGCATCGCGCTGATCTCGCGCCAGGCCGCATCGCCCTGGCCTTGCGCGAGTGAAGACTGGATGCGCAGCAGGTTCTTCTCGAGCGACTGTTGCTGCGTCAGGTCCGCGGGAATGGTCGCGAGCACGCGATCCGCATCGGCCGGGCGGCCCGCGGCGAGCCAGCTGCGCGCGGCGCGTAGCAGGAATTCCGAGCGGTCGCCCCCGGTCGTCTCGTTGGCGAGCCTTTCGTATACGGCAGCGGCGCCCGCCGGGTCTCCGGCGCGGACCAGGGCCTCGGCGCGATCGACGCTCGGCGGTCCGCCGCGCCGCGGGGTAGTTGGACACGCGGTCAGCAGGAACGCCGCGGCGATCACCACGGAAAACGTCAGTATCTTGTTCAGTGCTTTCTCGGAGATCATGCGTCGCTTAGCCTTCGCAAGGGCCGCTATCCATGGCGGCGGAGAAGTATAGTGGCTGAATCCAAGGGGCGTCTCGCGGTGATCTCGACGCCCATCGGCAATCTAGGGGACCTGTCGCCACGCGCGCGCGATGAACTCGCGGCGGCGGAACTGGTCGCGGCCGAAGATACGCGCAGGACGGGGCAACTGCTGACGACGCTCGGCCTTTCGCGCCCGCTGGTGTCGCTGCATGAACACAATGAATCCGAGCGCATCGACGAACTGCTCGCGAAGTTGCGCGCGGGGTCACGCATCGCGCTCGTGAGCGACGCGGGCACGCCGCTGTTGTCCGACCCGGGTTTCGAACTCGTGCGGCGCGTCGCGCAGGAAGGAATGAGCGTGGTCGCGGTGCCCGGCCCGTCGGCCATCACCGCGGCGCTCAGTATCGCCGGCCTGCCCACCGAGCGATTTTCCTTCGAGGGATTCCTGCCGGCGCGTCTCGCGGAGCGTCGCGCGCGACTCGCTACGCTCTCGACGGAATCTCGTACGCAGGTGTTCTTCGAAGCGCCGCACCGCATCGCCGAATCACTCGAGGACATGAGCGCCGCATTGGGCGCCACGCGCCGCGCGGCGGTGGCGCGCGAGCTCACGAAGGTGTTCGAAACAGTGTATCGCGGCACGCTCGCCGAGCTCGCTGCGCTCGCGCGCAGGGATGCGAATTTCACGCGCGGCGAGATCACGGTGGTGGTGGAAGGCGCGCGCGATGTTCCTGACGAAGAGGGTGTGCGTCTTACACTCGATGAAACCCTGCGCGCGCTGCTGCCGGAGCTCGCGCCGAGCAAAGCCGCCGCGGTGGCCGCGAAACTCACGGGCGCGAAGCGCAACGACGCGTACGCGCGCGCGCTGGCGCTCGCGAAAAACACGGAAAAATAAAGCTCCGCGCGACCTTGTACCTGCGATCCCATGCCGTTATGGTGCGCGCGGAGTCGGCCGGACGGTCGCTGCATTTCTCGCGAAATGTGGAGGAAAGTCCGGGCTCCTGCGGACGAGGTGCCAGGTAACGCC
>JAEZCR010000202.1 GCA_023433465.1 Pseudomonadota bacterium
CTGCTCGCCCGCTCAGGGCAGCAGCGGCTCGATGAAATTCATCAGGCGCGTGACCGCGCCGCGATTCTCATCCACCGCCTTTCGGCCGGCCGCGCCCATCCGGGCGCGCGCCGCCGGATCGGCCAGCAACTCTCCGATGACGGCCGCGAGGCCGGCCGAATCCTGCACGAGGCGCACGGCGCCGCGCTCCACGAGCAGCTTCGCGATGTCGGCCGAATTGAAATTGTGCGGACCGGCGACGATCGGCAGTCCCAGCGCCGCGGGCTCGAGGAGATTGTGTCCGCCGATGGGCACGAGACTCCCGCCGACGAAGGCCACGTCGCCCGCCGCGTAGAACGGCGGCAATTCGCCGAGCGTATCGAGCAGGAATACCTGCGTCTGCGGCGTGACCGCGCCACCGCTGGTGCGCGAGACGTACTCGATGCCCTGGTCGCGCAGGCGCGCGGCGACATCCGCGAACCGCGGTGGATGCCGGGGCACGAGAACCAGCAGCGCGTTCGAGAATCGCTCGCGCACGCGGGCGTGCGCGGCCAGCAGCTCGTCTTCCTCCTTCGCGTGCGTGCTGCCCGCGACCCAGACCGGGCGATGCACGCCGAGCAGCCGCCGCAATTCGTGCCCGCGCACTTCGATGTCGGGTGGATAGCCGAAGTCGAACTTGATGTTGCCGACGACGTGGGTGAGCTCCGGGTTCGCGCCGATCGACACGAATCGATCGGCATCCTCCCGGCTCTGCGCCGCGATGAAGATGCCGTTCGAGAGCGTCTCGCGGAACAGCCCGACGAGGCGCCGGTAACTCTTCACGGAACGCGGCGAGATGCGCGCGCTGGCGAGCACCAGCGGCACGCGCAGCCGGCCGCACCGGTGGTACAGGTTCGGCCAGATCTCCGTTTCGAGGATCACGGCGAGTTGCGGCTTCACGCGCTGGAAGAAGCGGCGCACCGAACCGGGCAGATCGATCGGCACGTAACGCACGTCGACGCGCTGCTTGAACAGCGCCTGCGCGCGCGCGCGGCCGGTCGGAGTCACCGTCGTGAGCACGAGCGGAATTTCCGGAAACTTCTTCAGCAACGCTTCGACGAGCGGGACCGCGGCCTGCACCTCGCCCACCGATACCGCGTGCACCCAGATGCTGCGGCCCTCGACGGTCCGGCCGAGTCCGAAGCGTTCCGAAAACCCCTGCCAGTGGCTGCGCTCGCGAAAGCCGCGCACCGCGAGCGCGCCGATCACGACCGGCGAGATCAGGTAGGCGATGACGATGTAGAGGAACCGCAAGCGGCTACGGCCTGGTCACGCCAGAGATGCTTGCGGCAGACCGGCCGACTCGCGGTATCCCGCGAGCAACGTGTGCCAGTCCTGGTCGGAAAAGCTGTCCGGCGCGGCGAGCAAGGTCACCTTTTCCAGCGAGCGGTACAGGCGTACGAGCGTCGTATCCGCCCACCAGCCGCGCTTGCGCAGGGTGCCGCGATCGAAGTCGATGATGTACACCGCCTCGGGCGTGAGCAGGATGTTGTGGGCGTTCAGATCCGCGTGGTAGACGCCCGCGTCGTGAAAGCGCCGGATGCAGCGCCCGATCGCGACCCATTGCGTGAGCGACAGCGAGCCCTGCGCGAGCCGGGCCGCGAGCGACTCACTGTTGTCGATGCGTTGCGTGATGAGATCGGCCGTGTAGAACATGCCGTCGCGGCGATAACGGGCCGCGATGGGCGCGGGCACCGGAAGCCCAGCGCGATGCAGGTGATAGGTGAGGAACCACTCGGCGAAGGAGCGCGTTTCAGCTTCGCTGCGGAACCAGTAGCGGTCTTTCGAAATCTTCGCCGCCAGGCCGCCGCGCCGGTAGTGTCGCAGCACGAACCCGGCATCGCCCGCGCGGATGAACCAGGTCGTTCCGCGGCCGCGCGCCGTGCCCTCGATGGCGTCGTGCTTCCGCCAGTATTCCGGGTCGAAGAACTCCGGCGAGAAATTGCTCGTCCGGGAGCTGTCGTATAGCATCCGGCCGCCATCGATGACGGCTTCGCTGACTTCCGCTCCGACGGGCCAGTGACGCTTCATTCTTTCAAGTCCACGGAAGAGCGAGAGTGCGGGCCGAATCGTTTCCGCCGGCCAAGGCGCCGGATAAAGCTTGTTTGTTGCGACTCTCCGCGATCGGCGACACCTGCCACGTGGTGCCATTGCTGCGCAGACTGCAGTCGGCGTGGCCGCGCACGCGCTTCACGTGGGTGATCGGCAAACTGGAAGCGAAACTGATGGGCCTCATTCCGGATGTGGAGCTTATCACCGTGGACAAGGGCGCAGGCCTCGCGGCGTACGGCCGGCTCCGGACCGAGATGCAGCGCCGCGGCGCGTTCGACCTGCTGCTGCATCTGCAGCTGTCACTGCGCGCCAGCGCGGCCGCCGCGTGTATTCCCGCCCCGGTGAAACTCGGCTTCGACAAGCCGCGCGCGCGCGAGCTGCAGTGGCTGTTCACGAATGCGCGCATCGCGCCGCGCGCGCGCGAGCACGTGCTCGACAGTTTTCAAGGATTCGCGGACGCACTCGGCATTCCGCGCGAGCCCTTGCGCTGGGACGTTCCGCTCACGCGCGACGCCCTGGATTACGCCGCGCACCTCATCCCGGATTCGCAGCCGACGATGGTGATCAGCGCCTGCTCGAGTCACCGTGCGCGCAACTGGTTGCCCGAGCGGTACGCGGCCGTGGCCGAACATGCCGTGAGAAAGCACGGAATGCGCGTCATCCTGAGTGGCGGGCCGAGCGGCGTGGAGCGCGAAATGGCGCAGACGATCGCGCGCCACCTGCACGTGCCGGTCATCGACCAGGTGGGCAAGGACACGCTGCCGCAACTGCTCGCATTGCTGGCGCGCGCCACCGTGCTCGTCACGCCCGATTCGGGTCCGGCGCACATGGCGACGATGGTCAAACTTCCCGTCATCGGCCTGTACGCGGCCACCAATCCGGCGCGCAGCGGCCCGTACCTGTCGCGGCGCTGGTGCGTGGATGCGTACGAGGCCGCGGCGCACAAATTCCTCGGCAAGAGCCCGGCGCAGATCCCCTGGACCACGAAGATCGAGCGTCCCGGAGTCATGGAGCTCATCGAGGTGAATGCCGTCAACGCGAAGCTCGACGAACTGCTAGCCTTGAGCCCATCGGCGCGACTCGCGTGAAAGATCACTGACATGAAGGACATCCTGGTACCGATCAGCCCCGGCGAGCTGCTCGACAAGATCACCATCCTGCGCATCAAGGCGGCGCGCATGACCGACGCGGCAAAGGTCGCGAACGTGAAACACGAGCTCGCGCTGCTCGAGAAGACCTGGCGCGACTCCGGAGCCGCCGACGGCAACCTCGGAGAGGAAGAAGCGAACCTCACGCGCGTGAACGAAGCGTTGTGGGTCATCGAGGACGAGATTCGCGACGAGGAACACGCCGGCCGTTTCGGCGAGAAGTTCATCGAGCTCGCGCGCGCGGTGTACGTCACGAACGACGAACGCGCGGCGATCAAGAAACGGATCAACGTCGCGCTCGGCTCGAATATCGTCGAAGAAAAATCGTACAAGCCATACGCATAGACGATGCAGACCAGCCGACGTGGGTTGCTGAACCTGGGCCTGGCCGCGGCGACGGCCTCCGCACTGGGTCCCAGGTCACTGTTCGCCGCCGAAGCGACGCGCGCGCTCGAATCCATGACCGGCGGCATCGCGCCGATCTCGCGCGAGGAATATCTCGCGCGCATCGCCAAGGCCCAGCGCCTGATGGCGGAACAAGGGATCGGCGCGCTGCTGATCGAACCCGGCGCCTCGCTCGTCTACTTCACGGGCGTGCGCTGGTGGCGCAGTGAACGGCTGACCGCGGCCATCCTGCCGCGCGAAGGCGAGCCGGCGCTCGTGACGCCGCATTTCGAAGAGCCTTCGGTGCGCGAGAGCCTCGAGATCCCGGCCGACGTGCGCGTGTGGCACGAACACGAGGATCCGCTCGCCACCGTGGCCGGCATCCTGCGCGACCGCAAGGTGAAAGGCCCGGTGGGTATCGAGGAGACGGTGCGCTACTTCGCCATCGACGCCCTCATGCGCGCCATGCCCGACGTGCAGATCATGGCGGGCGCCGGCGTGGTGCGCGGCTGCCGCATGATCAAATCGCCGGCCGAGCTCGCGCTCATGCAGAAGGCGAACGACATCACGCTGGCCGCGTACCGGCACACCTGGCCGCGTGTCCGCCGCGGCATGACACCCGCCGACATCGGCGCACTGATGAAGTCCGCCCACGAGGCGCTAGGCGCACGCCACGAATTCGCGCTGGTGCTGCTCGGCGAGGCCAGCGCCTATCCGCACGGCACCGGCAAGCCGCAGGCCGTGCGCGAAGGCGAAGTCGTGCTCATGGATTGCGGCTGCAGCGTCGAGGGTTACCAGTCCGACATCTCGCGCACGTCGGTGTTCGGCGAGCCCACTGCCGAGCAGCGCAAGGTCTGGATGCAGATGCGCGAGGGACAGCAGGCCGCGATCGAGAAGGCACGGGTCGGCGTGGCCGCGGGCGCCGTCGACGACGCCGTGCGGGCGTTGTACGAGAAGTGGGGTTACGGCCCGGGCTACGAACTACCCGGCCTCTCGCACCGGACCGGTCACGGCATCGGCCTCGATGGCCACGAACCCGTGAACCTGGTGCGCGGCGAGCAGACGCTGCTCGCGCCCGGCATGTGTTTCAGCAACGAGCCAGGGATTTACTTGCCCGGGAAGTTCGGCATCCGTCTGGAGGACTGCTTCCACATGGGCGAGAAGGAACCGATTTGGTTCTCGGAGCCCGCGATTTCGCTCGACAAGCCTTTTGGCCAGACACCCTCCCTGGACCGATCGGCGTAACCGCCCCATAGCGCTCACTTGGTGAGCGTGTACTCGGAACCACAATAAGGGCACTTCGCCCAGCCCGTCTGCTCGATCGGTAGATAGACCCGCGGATGCGAGTTCCACAGGTACATCTGCGGCATCGGGCAGGACAGCGGCAGGTCGCTCGCATCGACCTTGTATTCGTTCTGCGCGTTCGGCTGGATGAGGGGCTTGGGTGTGGCTTGCATGGGCGCGGATTATAGGGGGCGGCCGGGCCGGGTTCATCCCTCGCCCATCGTGGCGTCCCAGATGGCCGTGACGGCCGCACGGGCCTCCGCGAAATCCGCCGCCGGCACGACCGGTGACGCCCCATCCAGCGACAGGTGGTGCGAGCGCTCCCGGTAGCCCCGGTAGGCATTCACCAGCACATCCACGGTCGCCTGGGGCACGAGATCGGCGGATGCGACGGATTCGAGCTGGCGGATGGTGTCGGCGAACATGACCACGGGCGGATGGGTCATTGCGTGCAACAGGGCCCAGTACTGCGCGAGGAATTCGATGTCCGCCGTGCCGCCGGGATCCTGCTTGATGTCGAACAGGCCCGATCCCGGCCGCGCCCGCGACAACTCGCGCCGCATGCGCTCGCGCATCTTGCGCACCTCGTCGCGCAGGGTGTCGCGGCGGACGCAGCGCATCAGCAGGTCGACCCGCACGCGCTCGAATTCATCGCGCAGTCCGCGATCGCCGGCGACCGCGCGCGCATGGAGCAGCGCCTGGTGTTCCCAGGTCCACGCCTCCTTCTCCTGGTATTCCACGAACGCGCCGATGCGCGTGATCAGCATGCCGCCCTTGCCCGAAGGCCGCAGCCGAACGTCCACTTCGTAGAGGCGGCCCGCGGCGGAGTGCATCGTGAGCAGGTGGATCGCGCGCTGCGCGAAGCGGATGAAGAACACCTGGTTGTCGACCGGCTTCGCCGCATCGGTCTCCGCGCCCTCGGTGCCGGAGTCGTGCAGGAACACGAGATCGAGGTCCGACGCGTAACCGAGCTCGTAGCCGCCCAGCTTTCCGTAGCCGACCGCGCAGATCCTGACCACGTGACGCGCGCCGTCCTTCGAAAGATAGTGAGGCACGCCGAATTGCGCCGTCATCTGTTTCCACGCGAGCTGCATCGCCTGCTCGACGATGATCTCGGCTATCTCGGTCAGATAGTCGCTGACGCGCATCAGCGGGATGCGCCCGGTCAGGTCCGCCATCGCGACGCGGAAGATCGCCGCGCGCTGGAACTGGCGCAGCACTTCCACCTGGCGTTCCGGCTCCTCGTCTTCGAGGTTCGAGAGCCGCGAGGCGACTTCCGCCTCGAGCACCGCGCGCGACGGCGGCAACGCGCCGGCGCCGTCGTCGAGCAGCTCGTCGAGCAGCAGCGGGTGCGAGGCGATCTGCGCGGTGAGGAATTCGCCGATCCTCGCGACGTCCACGAGCTTGCGCCGCGCCGTGGGGTGCTCGTTGAGCAGCGCGAAATACGCGGAGCGCGAACCGATCGCCTCGAGCACGCGCAGGACGCGCCGCAGGACGTCGGCCTGCGACGAGGGCGCCTCTCCCGGCACATCCGCGATGAGCGCCAGCAGGCGCGGCAGCAGGGGGTCGAGCCGGGCGCGGCCCGGGGCGGCGAGGCGGCGCACCGCGCCGCCATCGCGGAATTCGATGAGCTGCGTGGCGGCCGTGTCCGCATCGCGAAAGCCGCGCGCGGCGAGCGCCGCCGCGAATTGCGGCGCGTCGGCGCCGCGCACCCAGGCCTCGATGATGCCGTTGACGCCGGGAGCCTCGGCCGTCGCCGCCTCGTTGCGGGCGAACACGACTTCCTTGAACGCGCGAGTAACGCTCGCCCGGTGCAGCGCGAGCTCGGCGGCGAGGATGTCCCAGCCCGCCTCTTTTCCGGTGGACGAGCCCATCGCGAAGGCGATGCGCGCGCGCGTGAGGCTGTCTTCCGGCAGGGTGTGCGTCTGCTGGTCTGCGAGCATCTGCAGCCGGTTCTCGAGCCGTCGCAGGAATAGATAGGCCGCCTCGAGTTCCTGCGCGACGCGTCCCGGCAGCAGCCTGCCGCCGGCGAGCTGCGGCAGCGCGGCCAGCAACGAAGTCGTCTGCAACCTGCGATCCTGGCCGGCACGGATGAGCTGGAAGGCCTGCACGATGAATTCGATCTCCCGGATGCCGCCAGGACCCAGCTTGACGTGTTCGGCGAGATCGCGGCGCGCGACCTCCTTCTCGATCAGTGCCTTCATCTCGCGCAGGCTTTCGAACACGCCGAAGTCGAGGTACCGGCGATACACGAAAGGCCGCACGCTCTCGGCGTGGATCGACTTGTACGCCGCGGCGCCGGTCAGCGCACGCGCCTTGATCCAGGCGTAGCGTTCCCAATCGCGCCCATGGGTCTGTAGATAGTTGTCGAGGAAGTTGGCGCTCACCGCGAGCGGCCCGCTGTCGCCGAAGGGACGCAACCGCATGTCGACGCGGAACACGATGCCCTCGGAGGTGCGCTCGCCCAGGATGCGGATGACGAGGCGGCCGAGCCGCGTGAAGAAATCCTCGTTGTCGATGCTGCGCGATCCGGCGGTCGAGCCCTTGTCCGGAAACAGGAAGATGAGGTCGATGTCCGAGGAGAAGTTGAGCTCCCCGCCGCCGAGTTTTCCCATGCCGAGGACGATCAGGGGCTGGGCTTCACCCGCGTCGTTGCGCGGCTCGCCGTAGGTCCGCGCCAGATCGCGATGCGCGAATTCGACGGCCGCCGCGATCGCCGCGTCGCCGAAGGCGCTGGTGTCCGCCAGTGTCTCGGTCACGGTGGCAAGTCCCGCCAGGTCCCGCCAGGCGATGCGCACCATCTCGCGGGTGCGCTGGCGCCGCAGCGCGCTCATGAATCCGGCCAGGTCCGGCTCCCCGGCCACCGCCGCCGCGAGCCGCGCCGCCATGTCGCCGGGCGCGAGCGGCCGATCCAGCGCCGCGGCGTCGCTCACGAGCCAGTTTCCCAGCGAAACATCGCGTTGCAGGCTCGATCCGACGAAGTCGCTTGCGACCACGACGCGGGGCAGCGTTTCGCGCACCGCCGCGGAGGCATCTTCGAATGGAGCGAGGCCTCCCGACTCGCGCAGGCGTGTCAGTTGCTGCTCACAGTAAGTCGAGAGTTCCGGCGTCACGGGCGTGTGACTTTACTAGAAATAGCCCTTGCGGATGGCGGGCATCGGCCTACGATTGCGCCATGAAAACAACGCGCGTTCCTTTGCTCATCGGTGCCGCGCTCGCCCTGTTAGCCGGCTGCTCCAGGTTCGAAAGCCGCAGCGAAGTCGAGTGGGCCCGGGCCGCTCTCGCGCGCAATCCGGCGTACGAAATTCTCGCCACCGACACGTCGGCTGGCGTCTTCACGGTGCGCGACACGGCCAGTGGCGAGGTCCAGACCCTGCGCGTGGAAGAGCTCGTCGCCACGCCCCTCGCCTCCGCAAAGGACGTAGCCTCGTCGAAGAAATCGCAGAGTGCGGCCCAGCCCGCGCCGGCGGCGCCCGCGCCAGAGGCGGAGCCGGCGGCGCCCGCGTCCGACACCGCGCCGGCGGTCGATCCGCAGCAGCAAACTACCGAGCTCGTCGCCATCGAACGCAGCAACGAGGGATCGACCCTCGTCGAGGGCCCCGGCTTCAGCATCAAGCGCGCGGGGGACGCGCCGGCCGCGAGCGCGAGCCAGGGAACGATCGAAGGCCCGGGCTACAGCATCACGCGCCACGAGCCATCGGCTCGCCAGGCGAGTCCGCGTGCGGAAACGCAGGCCGCCAACGCCGAGCGCCGTGCGGAGCCCATCATCTGCCAGGGCGACCGCCTCATGCGCATCGACGGCGAGACGCTCGACTTCTCCGGTGACGCGCTGATCGCCGAGAAAGGGTGCGACCTCTACATCAGCAACGCCCGCATCCGCGCTGGCGGCGTCGGCCTGATCGCCCGCCAGGCCCGCGTCCACATCGTGAACAGCGAGATCGGCGGCACGCTCGGCGCCTACGAAGCCTCCGACGGTGCGGAGATCTACGTCGCCCGTTCCACGTTCTCCGGGATCGGCCGGCGCTTCGACACCGCCACGATGAATGATCTGGGCGGCAACGAGTACGAACTCGAGCATTGACCCGCCGACTCGCGGACGTTGGTAGGATGCGTCGTACGAGCTGATCGGAGATGCGATGACCTACTGCGTTGGCGTCCAGGTCGATGAAGGCCTGGTGTTCTTGTCGGATTCGCGCACCAACGCGGGTGTCGATCACATCAGCACCTTCCGCAAGATGACTTTCTTCGAGGTGCCCGGCGAGCGGGCGCTCGTGCTGCTTTCGGCCGGCAACCTCGCGACCAGCCAGTCGGTCACCGGCCTGCTGCGCGAGCGCGTGACCCACGCCAAGGCCAGCCTGCTCACCGCGCGCACGATGTCGGATGCGGCGCAGCTCGTGGGCCACGCGGTGCGCGACGTCTATCACCGCGACGCGAGCGCCCTCAAGGAACACGGCATCGAGTTCAACCCGACGTTCATCATCGGCGGCCAGATCGGCGGCGAACCGCCGCGGTTGTTCCACGTGTATTCCGCGGGCAACTACATCGAGACGACGCCCGACACGCGCTACTTCCAGATCGGCAAATCGAAATACGGCAAGCCCATCATCGACCGGGTGGTGAAGGCGGATACGCCGCTCGCGGCCGTGGCCAAGTGCGCGCTCATTTCGATGGATTCGACCATCCGCTCCAACCTGTCGGTCGGCATGCCGCTCGATCTCGCGATCGTGCGCCGCGACGCCCTGCAGATAGCCCTCCACCGCAGCATCGGCCCCGATGACGCCTATTTCAAAGTCATCCGGGAGGGCTGGAGCGAGTCATTACGTAACGCGTTCTACGCGCTGCCTGACCCTGAAGTGCCTTAAGAGGGTGCCAGGC
>JAEZCR010000272.1 GCA_023433465.1 Pseudomonadota bacterium
ACCATGGAACTCGCGTCGCAGTTGCTGGGCGTCACCATGACCGAACCCGGCTGTTCCCGTCTCGTGTCCGTGGACGTGGACGAGGCGGTACGGATGGCCACCGCCTGAGTCCGGAAGGCATGCCCGAGCTACGCATCATTCTTCTCGTAGTCGGCGTGATCTTCGTCGCGGCGATCGCGGGTTACGAATGGTGGCGCGCGCGTGGCAGCAAACCCGCGGCCGCGCAGGTGCCCGAATCGCCGCCCGAGCGCGAGCCGGTTCGCCCGGCGCCTTCGATGCTTCCGGAGATCCACGTGGTGCGCGAGCAGCGCATCTCGGTGGATGAGGATCTGCCGGTGATCGAACTGCAGCGGTCGACCGGGACGAAGCCGGCGACCACCGCCTCCGCCGGCATCGCGGTTTCGAAAGAGGTAGCCGTCGATGCGGCGCTGGAATCGCCCACGTCGACCCAGGCCATCCTGCGCGCGCATGACGCACCGTACGTCGGGCAGGACGACGAAGTTTCCGAAGTGCGCGTGTACGAGGAGCCGCCGCCGCCGCGCGGTCCGCAGCTCGTGCTCGCCTGGCCGAAGGAAGAGGAGCGGCGCATCGTCACACTGCGCGTGATTCCGCAGGCCGAGCCGCGCTTCCTTGGCCGCGCGCTCCGTCAGACGTTCGCCGCCGCCGGCTTCTGGCACGGGCCGCTCGACATCTATCACCTGCCGGACGAGAGCGGGCGCGTGATCATCTCCGCCGCGGCGCTCGCGCATCCGGGAACGTTCGACCCATCGATCATGGATTCGCAGCGCTTCTCGGGCGTCAACCTGTTCGCCGTGTTGCCGGGACCCATGCCGGAGCGCGAGACGTTCGATGAGCTCGTGCACGCCGCGCGCCAGCTCGCCGAAAGATTGCAGGGTCGGATCACCGATCAGCACGGTGAGGAGCTCACCGCGCAGCGCCTCGCGCGCCTGCGCCAGTCGCTGGAGGCGGCGCCGCAGGCGCGTGTCGCCGGTGACGCGTGAGTCGTAATCCCGCCGCGCGCATCGCGCAGCTGCGCGAGGAACTCACGCAGCACGACTACCGCTATTACGTGCTGGACGAGCCGGCGGTCCCCGACGCCGAATACGACCGGCTCATGAACGAGCTGAAGGAGCTCGAATCCGCACATCCTGATCTCGTCACGCCGGACTCTCCGACCCAGCGCGTCGCCGGCATGGCCGCCGCGGAATTCGCCGAGGCGCGCCACACGATCCCGATGCTGTCGATCGACAACGGGTTCACCGAGGACGACGTGCGCACGTTCGATCGACGCGTGCGCGAGCGTCTCGGCGTGCCGGGCCCGATCGAATACACCGCGGAGCCCAAGTTCGATGGCCTCGCCATCTCCGTGTTGTATCGCGATGGCATGCTCGCGCGCGCTGCGACCCGCGGCGATGGCGTCACGGGCGAGGACGTCACGGCGAACGTGCGGACGATCCGCGGAGTGCCGACGCGGCTGCGCGGCAAGCCACCGGCCGTGCTCGAGGTGCGTGGTGAAGTGTTCCTGCCGTTCGCCGGCTTCGAGAAGATGAACCGCGAGGCCGCGGCGCGCGGCGAGAAGACCTACGTGAATCCGCGCAACGCCGCGTCGGGTAGTTTGCGACAGCTCGATCCGCGTATCACCGCCACACGGCCGCTCGACCTGTTCTTCTACGCGGTGGGCGTGGTGGAGGGTGGCGCGATTCCCGGTCGCAACAGCGAACTCGCGGTCCAGTTGCGGGAGTGGGGCCTGCGCACCAGCGGCGAGCTGAAACTCGTCGTCGGCGTGGAGGGCTGCCTCGAGTATTACCGCGACATCGGCGCGCGGCGCGCGAAGCTGCCGTTCCAGATCGACGGCGTCGTCTACAAGGTCGACAATCGCGCCGACCAGGAGAAGCTCGGCTTCGTCTCGCGCGCGCCGCGTTGGGCGCTCGCGCACAAGTTCCCGGCCGACGAGGAACTCACGATCCTCGAAGGCGTGATCTTCAACGTCGGCCGCACCGGTGCGCTCACGCCGGCCGCGAAGCTCAAGCCCATATTCGTCGGCGGCGTGACGGTCAGCAACGCGACGCTGCACAACATGGACGAGGTCGAGCGCAAGGGATTCATGATCGGCGATACCGTCGTCGTGCGCCGCGCGGGCGACGTGATCCCCGAGGTCGTGCGCTATCTACCCGACCGGCGGCCCGCGGATGCGCAGCCCATCGTGATGCCGTCGTCGTACCCGGTCTGCGGCTCGCCCGTCGTGCGCGAGCAGGACCAGGCCGTATACAAGTGCACCGGAGGCCATCTCAAGTGCAAGGCGCAGCGCGCCGAGTGGATCCTGCACTTCGCGGGCCGGCGCGCGATGGACGTCGAGGGCCTGGGCGAACGCCTCGTCGAGCAGCTCGTCGACGATGAGCGGCTGCGCACGCCGGCCGATCTCTACACGCTGACCGAGGCCGAGCTCGGCGCGCTCAAGTTCGTCGCGGCCAACGTGGAAGAGGGCAAACCCACCGAGCGCCGCTTTGGTGAGAAGAACGCCGCGAACCTGTTCAAGGCCATCCAGAAAAGCCGCAAGACCACGCTGCCGCGCCTGCTGTTCGGGCTCGGCATCCCGCAGGTCGGTGAGTCCACTGCGCGCGCGTTGGCGCAGCAATTCGGCGATCTCGCGCCGCTTTTGCAGGCGGACGCGGCGACGATCGAGGAAACGCCGGACGTCGGGCCTGTCGTCTCCGCGGAAATCGCGAAGTTCTTCGCCGATCCCGGATATCGCGCGGTGGTCGACAAACTCGTGAACGAACTGACCTGGGACCCCATTCCGGTGGTCAAGGCCGAGGGACTGCCGCTCGCCGGACTCACGTTCGTGATCACGGGCACGCTCGCGGGCATGCAGCGCGAAGCGGCCGAGGACGCGTTGCGCCTGCTCGGCGCGAAGGTCTCCGGCAGCGTGTCGAAGAAGACGAGTTTTCTGGTGGTCGGCGCGGACGCGGGTTCCAAGCTCGCCAAGGCGCAGACGCTCGGCGTGCGCATCCTCGACGAGGCTGCGCTGCAAAAAATCCTGGAAACGAAAAGGCCGCCGGACCCGGCGTGATCCGGGT
>JAEZCR010000277.1 GCA_023433465.1 Pseudomonadota bacterium
GCGAGAACCGATCAGTAGACGCTCACGCCCTCACGCAGAATCTTCGGAGTCACGAAGATCAGCAGCTCATCCTTGTTGTTGGTGCGACCGGTCGTCTTGAAGATGCGGCCGAGCACCGGGATGTCGCCGAGGTACGGGACCTTCTTCTCGGTCTCGCGACGCTCGGTCTCGAGAATGCCGCCGAGCACGACCGTCTGACCATCGTTCACGAGGACCTGGGTGGTGATCTCGCGGGTATCGATGGACGGGATCTGAGCGCCGCCGGCGCCGACGAAGATCTGGCCGATGCTGTCCTTCTTGACGTTGAGGTCGAGAATGATGCGGTTGTCAGGCGTCACCTGCGGCGTGACCCGGAGGGAGAGCACGGCCTTCTTGAAGGTGATGGTGGTCGCGCCCGAGGAAGCGGATTCCTGGTAGCCGATTTCCACACCCTGCTCGATGCTGGCTTCACGCTGGTTAGCCGTGATGACACGCGGCGTCGAGATCACCTCGCCGCGGCCTTCGGCCTGCGCGGCCGACAGCTCGAGGTCGATCAGGAAGTCACGACCGAGCAGCATGTACGCGAGGCTGCCGGCGGGATTCGCCACGGGCAGGTTCACGTTGTAACGCTGCGGGATCGAGTTGCCGTCGCCGAGCACGAAGCCCGGGCCGTCGTTGTTCGGATTGTCGTCCTCGAAGCGCTCCTGCATGAACTCGAGCATGTCGTCGTTGTTCAGCGCGGAACCGCTGGTGTAACCGAGGTTGTTGCTGAAGAAGTCGAAGCCCGAGAAGCCGGCGCGCGCGCCGAGCTCGCGCGAGAAATCATCGCTCACGATCACGATGCGCGCTTCGATCTGTACCTGGCGGATCGGAATGTCGAGCGTGCCGACGAGGCGACGGATGTCTTCGAGACGATCCGACGAGTCCTGCAACAGCAGGGTGTTCGTGCGCTCATCCACCGTGACCGAGCCACGCTTGGACAGCAGGCCGCCCGAGCCCTGGGTCTTGATGAGTTCCGCGAGGTCAGCCGCCTTGGCGTAGTTGACCTGCAGATATTCCGAGCGCAGCGGCGCGAGTTCCTGCACGTCCTGGCGGGCGGCGAGTTCGGCCTTCTCGCGCGCGGCGAGTTCTTCCGTCGGCGCCACGATGATCACATTGTCGTTGCGACGCTTGTCGAGGCCCTTGGTGCGCAGGACGATGTCGAGCGCCTGGTCCCACGGGACGTTCTGCAGACGCAGCGTGACGCTGCCCTGCACGGAGTCGGACACGACGATGTTCTGGCCGCTCGCGTCCGCGAGAAGCTGTAGCACGGCGCGAGTTTCGATGTCCTGGAAGTTCAGCGTGAGACGCTCGCCCGTGTAGACGCGCTTCTCTTCGACCTTCTGTTGAGCCTTGCGGGCAGGCTGCACTTCGACGACGTACTGATCGTCCGTCTGGTACGCGAGCTGCTCGAAGTCACCCACGGCGCTGATGGCGATGCGCACACCGTCCGGCACACGAACTACGTCGAAGCCGGTCACCGGGGTGGCGAAGTCGCCCGCGTCGTAACGGCGCGCGAGATTGCTGGCCACTTCGGCGCCCGCGAAATCGACGACGACCTGATTGCCGAGCTGGCGCAGGCTCACCGGCGTGCGCGGATCCGAAAGACGGACGATGACGCGGCCGGTGCCACCGGTTCCGCGGCGGAAATCGATGCCCTTGATCGCGCGCGGACCCGAGGGCGCGGCGATACCGGCCGAGGAGCGCGTCTCCGAGGTGCTGGCAGCGGGAGCCGCGGCAACAGTCGAAGAAGTGCCAGCGCCGAGCAGGATGATGACGTCGTTACCCGAAACGCGGGTCTGGTACGGCAGCAGCCGATCCAGGTTCAGGACCAGGCGGGTGCGGCCGGAAGCTTCGGCGGCGAGGATGGAGTCGACTCCGCCCGAGCGAACGTCGACGCGGCGCGACGGCAGCGCAAGCGCGGTATTCGCGAGATCCAGGGAGATGCGCGCGGGGTTGTCGATCGTGAACGCGACCGGCTCCGCGGGCGGCGCCGAGTGACGCAGCGTGACTTGCAGCTGCTGGCCGGCGAGGTTTTGCACGTCGATGGATTCGAGCTTGTTAGGCGCGCCCTGGGCGTACGCCGCCTTGCTCACGAGACCGACGACGAGACACGCAGCAAGCCACAAGAGGGTCGATGTGGCCAGCTGGCGGGTGGTTATCTTATTCATTCCTGACTACTCCCTGGCGTGGATCTTCAGTTCAGTGCGAGTGAAGCGGCTCGCTCCATGTAGCCGCCGACACCGTCGGGAACCAGTTCCACGACATTGATCTTCGAAGGCAAAATCTCGACGACCTTGCCATCCGCCTGCCCCATGTAACTGCCGGGCAGGACGCGATGTACCAGACCATCCTTTGTTTTCACGAGACCGTACGTGCGATCGGACATGCGCAGCGTGCCCACCATTCGCAACGTATCGAGCGAGAACTGCTCGAGGAATTCGCGGTTGCGGCGCTGGTCAGGACGCACGCCCGGGCCGGCTCCGGATCCGCCCGGCATGAACGGAGAGCGGATCGAGGTCGACGCATACGTGTAGGTTTCGTATGGCTTCAGTTCCGGCAGCGGCTCGACACGGCCGCCCGGTTCCCGTTCCGTATCGGCGATGAACTGATCGAGCTCATCGTCCTTGCTCGTACAACCCGCCAGCGCGCTTGCAGCGAGGCACGCGGCCGCTACGAGGAGCCAGTCGTTCTTCGGTTTCGAAAACATATCTGTACCTGCGTTTTCGCCGTGCTTCACGTGGTCTTCTTCGCCTTGGCTTGCTCGGCCTCGGCGACTTCGGCGTCGTCGAGGTACCGGAAAGTCTTGGCGGTCAGCTCGAACGTGAGCTGATCGTAGGCGTCCTTGGTGTCCGACTTGATCGTGATGTCGTGCAACGTGACGATGCGCGGCAAGGCGGCGATGCCGCTCACGAATTCGCCCATCTGGTGATAGGAGCCGGTCAGCCGGATCTTGATGGGAAGCTCGGCGTAGAAATCCTTCTTGATTTCAGGCGAGGGCTGGAAGAGTTTTTCTTCGAGACCCGCGCCGACGCCGACCTGCGAGATATCCACGAGCAGGTTCGGGACTTCCGTCTTGCCCGGAAGCTGGCGCAGCAAGGCGCCGAACGAGCGCTCGATGTCCGCGAGCTGCTGCTGATAGACCGCGAGATTCACGGCCTTCGAATGCTTCTGCCTGAAGGTGTTGCGACGCTCGAGCTCCGTCTGCTGCGCGCGCTCGAGCTTCGGCTTCTGGTCGCTCCAGACGAGGAAATAGAAGAGCAGCGTCGCGAGGAACACGAAGCACAACACCACGGTGCCGGCGCGCACGGGCGCGGGCCAGCGACCAGGATCGTTCGGGTCGAGAGTCTTGAGTTCGTCAAGGATGCTCACGTTCAGCCCCCCGCCGACGCAACAACGCGCCGCTTCGGTAAGTTGGATTCAGGCTCCGGCTCGACGGCACTCTTCTGCTCGGCCGTCAGCACGAAGGTCGCGCCGCCCGCGGTGTCCTTCTTGGTTTCCACGACCTCGAGCTCCGGCTTCGTGAGGTAGTCGGAGCTGTCGATGTTGCGCATGAACGCGGACACGCGCGTCGATGACTGCGCGATGCCTTCGAACTTGATGCGATTGCCGGTCTGGGTGATCTGCGTCAGGTACACGCCGTCGGGCAATTGCTTGGCGATCTCGTCGAATACGTGAACGATCTCCGGACGCGAACGCTGCAGCTTCTCGATGACTTCCATGCGCGAGATGAAGCGCGCCTTGTCGGCCTCGAGGCTGTTGATCTTCTCGATCTGCTTGTCGAGCTCGGCGATCTTCGCGTCGAGCTTGGCGTTACGGGCTTCCTGCGCGCTGATCATCGAATCCATCAGCAGGTAGCCGCAGAACGCGGTGAGACAGGCGCCGATGGCCGCGCCGCCAAGGGCCACGAGGAATTTGAGCTTTCGCTCCTTGCGTTCTTCGTCGCGCCAGGGGAGTAGGTTTATGCGAGGCATTAGTCGAAGCTCCGCAGTGCGAGGCCGCAGGCCGTGAGCAGCGCAGTCGCGTCACGTGCGACCGCCTGCGCCTTGGCGCGCGAGGAAAGTTTCATCTGGCCGAGCGGATCGCCTCTTTCGGCGGTGATGCCCACGCGGCTGGAGATGACGTCCGAAACACCCGAGATGTTGGCGCAACCGCCGCACACGAGAATCTTCTCCGGCTGATCGCGGCCCGAGCCCGACGCGAGATAGAACTGCAGCGAGCGGCTGACCTGCTGCGTCATGTCGTCGATGAACGGATCGAGCACTTCGGCCTGGAAGTTGCCCGGCAGTCCGCCTTCTTTCTTCGCACGGCCGGCTTCTTCCATCGAGAGCCCGTAGGTACGCATGATTTCTTCGGTGAGCTGCTGCCCGCCGAACGCGAAGTCACGCGTGTAGATGACCTTGAGATTGCGCAGCACGCTGAACGTGGTGCTGCTCGCGCCGAAGTCGACGACCGCGATCGTGCGGTCGATGCCGCCATCGGGCATCTGGTGCGTCATGAGTTTGCAGGCGTTCTCGAGCGCGAACGCCTCGACGTCGACGATCTTCGCCGTGAGGCCCGCCGCGTTCACCGCGGCCTGGCGCTGCTCGACATTTTCCGTACGCGTCGCGACGAGCAACACGTCGTTCGTCTCGGGGTCCTTCTCGGAGGGACCGAGTACTTCGAAGTCGTAAGAGACTTCGTCCATCGGGAAGGGGATGTACTGGTCGGCCTGCAGCTCGACCTGCGCTTCGAGGTCGCGCTCGCGCAACGAGCGCGGCATCTGGATGACCTTCGTGATCGCGGCATCGCCGGAGATCGCGATCGCCACTTCCTTCGCGCCGGCGCCGGAGCGCTTCACCGCGCGACGGATCGCCTCGCCGACCGCTTCCGCGTCGACGATGGCCTTTTCGTTCATGGCGTTCTGGGGGGTAGGTTCAGCCGCGTACGACTCCACCCGGTAGGAGCCCCCGCTCATCACCAGCTCGATCAACTTCACCGAGGAAGTTGTTATGTCAAGTCCGAGAACCGGACGATACTTGCGAGTTAGGAACAGCACTTTCGCAGTCCTTTCAAAGTGTTACAGCGGAATCGCGCGACCTGTCTTAAACCCAAGACACTATATATCAGCGTGAAGTTAAATAGAACGAGACGCTCCTCACGAAACTTGCGGATTCATCGGGATATCCCGTTGGCGTCCGCAGACAGTGGGAACGGGCGTCCGAAACGAGAGGTGCATTGGAACCAGAGGGCAGTTACCCGTATCAACTCGAACAGGGATGTTCGAGCCGGCAACCCCGCTGTCGTAGGCCAATGCAGGCCCTTAGACCGGAAGCTTTGCGTCCCCACCTTTCGGTGAGTATGCATATCGTCGGCGGTTACTATGCCAGCAC
>JAEZCR010000020.1 GCA_023433465.1 Pseudomonadota bacterium
GGTGGCCCCCCGGGGGCCCGCCGCCCCCGCGCCGGCTCGAACGTCGAACGGGCGCGCGTGAACGTGCAGCGGCGGCTCAAACACGCGCTGGACCGCATCACCCGCGAGTGCCCGGCGGCCGGCCGGCACCTCGAATGGGCGGTGCACACCGGCTCCTTCTGCAGCTACCGGCCGGAATGAGGAATGGCGGAACATTGTTCCGCGCCACGTCACGCCTGATAGACAGGGAATGACACTGGAGCCTCACATGAAACTCGTCGACCGTTATGGAAATAGCGTATCCGCCGGCAACCGCACGGCCCTGGACCTGTACGACCAGGCGGTCGCGCAGCTCGCCAAATACAGCTCGGATCCCATGGCGACCATCGACGAGGCCCTGAACATCGACCCGGGCTTCGTCATGGGGCATTGCTTCAAGGCCGGCCTGCTCGCCACCACCAGCGAGCAGGGTTGCGAGGCCGGCATCGTCGCGACGCTCGATGCCGCCGACCGGCACATCGGCCATGCCCTCGAGCGCGAGCGCATGCACCTCGGCGCGGCGCGCGCCTGGCTCGACCGCGACTTCGCCGGCGCCGCCAAACTATACGGCGACATCAGCGCCGAGTACCCGCGCGACCTGCTCGCGCTGCAGTACGCGCACCTGCTCGACTTCCTGCTCGGCAATTCGACGATGCTGCGTGACCGCCCGGCGCAGGTGCTGCACGCGTGGAACGACCTCGACGCGCACCGCGGCCAGGTCCTCGGCATGTACGCCTTCGGACTCGAGGAATGCGGCGCGTACGACGACGCGGAAGCGCTCGGCCGCCGCGCGGTCGACCTCAACGCGGCGGACGTGTGGGCAGTCCACTCGGTGGCGCACGTGTACGAGATGCGCGGGCAGACCCGCGCGGGCATCGACTGGATCAAGAACACCTCGTTCGGCTGGAGCGAGCACAACTTCCTCGCGTTCCACAATTTCTGGCACCTCGCGCTCTATCACCTCGACAACTGCGACTACGTCTCCGCGCTCAAGGTCTACGACACACACGTGCGCCCGACTTCGACGCGCGTCGCGGGCGAGATGGTGGACGCGTCGGCGCTGTTGTGGCGGCTGCGGCTGCGCGGCGCTGACGTCGGCGATCGCTGGACCGAACTGGCCGCGAGCTGGGAAGCGCTCGGCGACGAGGGCTACTACGCCTTCAATGACGTGCACGCGCTCATGGCCTTCCTTGCGACCGGCAACGAGCGCCAGGTCGCGCGCATCGTCGCCGCGCTCGAAGCGGCGGCCCAGCGATCCGACACGAACGGCATGATGAGCCGCGAAGTGGGCCTGCCGATGACGCGCGCGTTGTGCGCGTTCGAAGGACGCGACTTCGAAGTCGCGATCGACGAGTTGCAGCGCATCCGTGCGCACGCGAATCGCTTCGGCGGCAGTCACGCGCAACGCGACCTGCTGCACCTCACGGTCACCGAGGCCGCGCTGCGCGCGGGTCGCCGCTCGCTGGCGCGCGCGCTGGTCGAGGAACGGCTGTCGCGCAGGCCGCGCAACGACTTCAACATGGCGCTGCTGACGCGCGCGCGGGCACTCGCGGCGGACGAGCAGATGCGTGTCGCGTGAATCGCGACGCTCAGGGATGCGGTGGCGCCGCGATGCTGGCGGCGCCACCGCGCTGATTCGCCGGCGCCGGCCGGCTCGAGAAGGCGATGCCGGCTTCGTGCGCCATCTCGCTGATCTGCGCGGCGGTACGCACGCCGAGTTTCATCGTGATCGCCGTGCGATGCAGTTTGACGGTGCGCTCGTGAATTCCGAGCGTCGCGGCGATCTGCTTGTTCATGCTGCCGCCGAGCACGTAACCCAGCACTTCCTCTTCGCGCGCCGTCAGGCGCGAGAATCTGCGCCGCAGTTCCGCGGCGTATTGACGCGACTCGTGCGCGGTCGCGTCGCTCGCGAGCGCCCGGCGGATCGCGTCCATCAGCATCTCGCCCGGGGCCGACTTCTCGAGGAAATCCACGGCGCCGTCACGCATGGCGTGCACCGTGCTCGGAATGTCGGGGCGCCCGGTGAGGAACACGATCGGCAGCACGACGCCTGCCTGCGCGAGCTCCGCCTGGAGCTCGAGTCCACTCATGCCGGGCATGAACAGGTCCGTCACGATGCAGCCCCGGTCGTCGGGAGAGAGGCAGTCGAGCAGTAGTCTGGCCGCGTGAAAAGTGCAGACCGGGATGCCCGCGACGCGCAACATGCGCGACTGCGCGAGCAGGAACGACGGATCGTCGTCGACCAGGAAAACGGTTGCCGAACTCATGCCGCCTCCACCGCGGGGATCGTGAAGCGGAACGTCGCGCCGCCACCCGGATTGTTCTCGGCCCAGAAGCGGCCTCCATGCGCTTCGACAATGGTGCGCGAAACCGCGAGCCCCATCCCCATGCCGTGGGACTTCGTCGTGAAGAACGGCTCGAACAGCCGCGGCAGCGTGAGCGGCGAGATGCCCGCGCCTGAATCGATGACCGCGAGCTCGACCGCATGTTCGGAGCCCGGACGCGCCGCGACGCGCACGATGCCGGGCGATCTTCCGGCCGCCTCGGCGATCGAATCCATTCCGTTGATGATGAGGTTGATGAGCACCTGCGAGAGGTGCACACGATCTCCTGACACCGGCGGCAATCCGGACTCGATCGCGCACTCGATCGTCACGCGTTTCGCCACCGCGTCGGGACGCACGAGCGTGCTCACGTCTCGCACCAGCCCGTCGACCGCGATGGACTCGAAGTCCAGGTGACGACGCTTGAGCAGGTTCTTCATGCGTGCGATCACCTCCGCGGCGCGGCGGTCATCGCCATGGATGTCCTTGATGATCGCGCCGAGCTCCTCCAGATCGGGCGCTTCACCGCGCAGCATCATTTCCGCGGCCTCGGAATTTCGCAGGATGGCGGCGAGTGGCTGACTCAGCTCGTGCGCGAGCGCGGAGGCCAGCTGGCCCAGCATGGAGACGCGTCCCGCGTGAGCGAGATTGCTGCGCAGCTCGCGGGATTCATCCTGCGCGGTCCTGAGCGTGGTCACGTCGCGCAGCACGCCGCGCAGGAGCAGCGGGCGGCCCGCCGCATCGCGGTCGAGTCGGCCGCGCGCGGCGACCCAGCGTACGACGTCGCCGGGCAGGCACACGCGATGTTCGATCTCGTAGTCGCGCCCGTTTTCAAGCAGATCGCCGAGCGCGCCGCGAACTCTTTCGGCGTCGTCGGGATGTATTCGCTCACCCAGTTGCTTCGCCTCGTGTGTCTTGCCCGGATCGTCGATGCCGAACAGGGAAAGCGTTTTCGCGGTCGTCCACAGACGGTTTGTCCGGATGTCCCACGACCAGAGGCCGAGACCGCCCGCGCTCGCGGCCAGCTCGAGGCGCCGTTCGCTCTCGGCCAGCTCGCGCGCCAGGCGCGGCGCGCGGATGATGTCGCGGCTCAGTTCGAAGGCCATCGCGCACAGCGTCAGCACGAACGGCAGCGCGATCATGATCGGGATCCGCAGGTGCCCCCAGATCATCAATTGCGTGAGACCGATGGAAATCACCACGAACGAAAGCAGGCTGCCGCCGACCACGGTCGCGCGGCGGCGCGAGTCCCGGTCGCCACGGCGCCAGAGCGCGGCCGTCGCGTCGATCACGAACGCGGTGAACAGCAGGTTGGCGAGCACGGGCAGCCATTGCCAGGACCGGGTGACGGCGTCTCCCACCACCGAGATCGTCTCGCCCATGAACGGAACCCGGGCGATGCTGTCGACCCGCTCGAAGTTGAAGTTCGGCTCCACCGCGAAGTTCATGAAGAGGATGAGCGTGCGCAGCGCGATGATGACACCCGCGAGCCACGCGCGCCCGGTGCCGAAATACACCAGTACGAAGACGACCTGGCCGACGATCGTGAAATAGATAGGGACCTGGCACCAGCGTACCCACCAGGCCCATTCTTCAGCGGAACGGGCATACATGGAGCCCAGCTCCGTGGGAACGATCGCCGCGATCGAGAATGCGAGGAACGCGAAGCACAGATTTCCCCGCGATCGCCGGTCCATGGTCCAGGCGAACAGATGCACCAGTCCCAGCAGCAGCGCGGCCGCGGCTGCCATCGACCAGAGAATCGTCACGTAGCTCATATCCCTCGCGCGGACTTCACGCCGTCCGATTCGGATGGGCGTGCGCGATTACATCGGCTCCGACGCGGGGCGGTAAATAGAGCTTGGGGCCTATGGCTTGTTGCGCGGGCGCCTATCTTCCGGAGCCCGCGCCACAAGGAATAACCCTTGAGGGTGCGCTTCCGATCAGGCGATCGCGCGCCGGATCGCCGCGACGATCTCCGGCGCGGAGTCCGTCTTGCGGAAGAATCCCGCGCAACCGGCGCGCATCGCCTCCGACTTTGCCGACGGATCGTCGAACGCCGTGATGTAGATGACCGGCACGCGTGAGCCCTCCGCGACGAGCTTCTGATGCAATTCGATGCCCGTCATCGCCTTGAGCCGGATGTCGACCAGCAGGCAATCGAAGTGCGAGAGCAATGGGTCCGCAAGGAAATCCTCCGCGGAGGCGAACGCGATCGGATGGAAGCCGGCCTGTTGCAGCAGCCTGCCGAGCGAACGCCGAACGCTTTCGTCGTCGTCGACGAGCGCGATGTACTTGTGGCGCGCCACGCCCGACCCCTACTCCACCCGCCGCGATTGGAGAATGTTCTTCGGCATCTGCTGTCGGCTCCGGACTACGACGCGCTGACCGGCGCGATCACGGGGTTCTCTGGCTGGCCTTCGAAGTGCGGCGTCATGATCTGCACTCCCGCGGCGGCGAACGTGTCGAGGATTCGCGCGTTGAGCTCCGAGCGCACCGCCAATCGGTCCTCGGACCGCTCGAGATTCACGTCCAGCTGATAGGTGACCGAGAAATCGGAGAGCTCCCACTGCAAGACGCGCGGGGGAGGTTCGCGACGCACGCATCTCGTCTCGGACGCGGCTCGCAGCAACAGTTCGTTCACCTGCCGCCAGGGCACGTCGTAGCCGATCGACAATCGCACGCCGAACATCGCGCCGGCGCCCTCGCCCAGACGCGTGTAGTTCACGAGCCTCCCGGACGTGATGACGGAGTTCGGTACGACGATCTCCTCGCGTTTGATCGTGCGAAGTTTGACGGCGAGCGAACCCATCTCCGTGACGACACCCTCGGTCTCGCCAATCGCGACGAAGTCGCCGATCCGGAACGAGCGCGAATAGAGGACCGCGAGTCCGCTGATCCACTGACTCACGAGCCCGGTCGACGCCAGCGACAACCCGACGCCGAACACCACGCTGAAGGCCTGGAAGATGAGGTTGTTGGCCCACGGCAGCAGTGGATAGGCGATCACGACGCCGAGAGCCCAGACGAACCAGACGGCGATGCGCCGTGTCGCGCGGGCCTGCTCCACCTGCAGCCAGCTCACGGCACGCACGCCCTGCTCCACTTCGGCCAGCATGCGCGAGATCCACACGGCCACCGCGCGGGTCACGAGCAGCACGGCGATCACGAGCGCGAGCGACGGCAGCCAGCGCACGACCGAGAGCAAGCCGGAGGCGATATTCTCGCGCAGGTACGCGCCCAGCCGGTAGCCGAGCGGCGCCGAGTACGGAAACTGCTGCAGGATGAAGACGACCAACAGATAGACGATCGCGACGATGATGCCCCAGCCGGCGACGCGCAGCAGCGCGCGTTCGAGCGTCGCGAGCGTCGGCACGATGTCGACGCCGGCGACGACGAGGTTCAGCCGTTTCAGGAACGCATCGAGCCTGCGGACGCCGCCTTCCTGGAGCTTCCGAACCAGCCAGCTGATCGCGATCACGGCCAGCGTCGCGAGCACCGAGAACCCGATGCCGCGGAACATGACCGACGGATTTCGCTGCTCGGCCTGGGCCATGAGCGCGGCGCGCAACTCGCCCTCCGCGCGCCGGACCAGTTGCTCGAGCGTGAGGCCGGACTCGGGGTCCACGTCGCCCTGCACGACGCCGAACACCGCCTGACTACCGACCGATACGATCCATCCGTGATCGCGTCCGACCGTCGCCTCGGCGGCTGTCACCGGCTGAACGCGTTCGTGATCGGCGAGCGCATCCAGGCGCCGTTGCGCGTTGGCGAGTCGCTGCGCCGGCCCGTTGCCGCCGACTACCGCGCGGAACGTCACGATGTGACGGTTCCACAACGTGAGCGTCTCCGGGTCCGGGCCGACGGCGGCCGCGGCCGTGTTCAGCCACGCAAGCGCCAGCAACGCGAAACACGTGCCGGCCCGTCGCCAGTAATGTGCTTCGATGCGGCCGCTCGCGCTACTTCTTTCTCCCCACCGCAGGCGCATACGGATTTCCACCGAGCGTGTTCGAGATGTCCGCGATCGCGTTCTGCGCGCGCACGCTGTTGCCGGC
>JAEZCR010000023.1 GCA_023433465.1 Pseudomonadota bacterium
CGGTCGCCTCTCGTAAGCTCACGAAGCCTCCGTCGTCGTCGACATCCCCGACATCGCGAATTCGATGAGCCGCGCGGCCTCGTTGGCGTCCGCGGGCCGTGCGGCCGGATCCTTTGCCATCAGCGTATCGATGAGCGGCTGCAGGTGCGCGATGCGCTCGGGCAGCTTCGGAATCGGCGCCTTCGCGTGGTGCACGAGAATCGCCATGTGATTCTCGGCGTCGAAAGGCTTCTTGCCCGTGAGCATCTCGTACAACATCACGCCGAGCGCATAGATGTCACTGCGCGCGTCGATCGGTTTGCCGTGCCCCTGCTCCGGGCTCATGTAGTGAGGCGTGCCGAAGATGAGTCCCTTGTCCGTGACCTCCATCTTGAGCGCCACGTGTTTCGCCAGGCCGAAGTCGATCAGCGCGATGCTGTCGTCGTCGCGCAGCATCACGTTGCCGGGCTTGAGATCGCGATGAAAGATGCCGACCTCGTGGATGGCCTGCAGCGCCTGCGCGAGATCGCGCGAGTATTCGAGCGACTGGCGCGCGGTGAGTCCCTCCGCCATGCGCTTGCGCAGGTCGCCCTTCGCGAAGTACTCCATCGCGAGATACAGGTGATCGTCCATCACGCCGAGGTCGTAGATCCTGACGACGTTCGGATGATGCACCTCGCGCAGGATCTCGAATTCCTGCAGGAAGCGCTCCATCGATTGGTCGACGCCGGTTTCCTTGCGGATCGCGGGCGTCACCTTGAGCACCACCACACCACCGACAGCCGCGCTCTCCGCGAGGAACAACTCAGAGACGGAGCCCTTCGCGATGAGTTCGATACGCCGGTAGGCCTTGAGCCGTGCACCCGCGAAATCCTGCGCCATCTTCGCGCCCGCGGACATGCGCCAGCGGCTCTGCGCCTTCGCCTGCTCGTCGGCGGCGCGGCGAATTGCATCGTTGAGCACGGTACCGCGGACTTTCTTCCGGCCGATGACCGCATAGGCGCCCGCGCCGCGCGCTTCGATCGCGTCAGGCGATTCGTCGTCGGCCGCCATGAATATCACCGGCGCGAAGCCCTCGCGTCCGGTCAGATCCCGGAGCCAGTCGAGACCCGATCCGCCTTTCCACGCGTGATCCAGCAGGACCGCGCTGTAGCCCTGCGCGAGAAAACCCGGCGTCAGGGCTCCGCGCACGCGCGGGTTGTAGCTGACGATGTCGACGTCGGGCCAGTCGCACGAGATGTGGTGACGCAGCAGCGTTCGGTAACGCGGATCGTCATCGATGAGCAGCAGGCGCATGAGGGGGCGGATTACAACACGGTCCCAGTTGCCTTGATACCGATCAGGAAATCCCCGACGTTCGTGCCCGTCGGACCCGTGTGGACCAGATCTCCCGATGCCTCGAGCGCCGTTCCCGAATCTAACGACGTCAGCGCGCGTTCCACGTCGACTCCCGCGATCTCGCAGCGCTCGATCGTTCCTTCGTCGATCATCGCGCCGGCGTCGCTCGTCGGACCATCCGTGCCATCCGTTCCCGCGGCGAGGATCGTGAATCTTTCGCCCGCGCGCAGCAGCCGCGCCGCGTGTAATGCGAGATGCGAATTGCGGCCACCGCGGCCATGCGTGGCCGGCAGTGTCACGGTCGACTCGCCGCCCCACACGAGCCCATCCGCATCGGTCGCGCGCAGCGCATCGAGGAAACGGCGTGCGACCTCCGCGGCGTCGCCGTCGAAGCGCCGCGCGCCCTTCTCGAGCGACATCCCGCGCGCCGCGGCGGCTTCGACGACGGCGTGCACTGCCGCATCCACGTTCGCGACCACCACGCGATCGATCGCGTCAGGAATGTTTCCGTCCGCCCCTAACAACCCGGATCCGATGACGTCGGGAGAATCGTCCGCGACGTCCGAGATGAACAGCGCGAGCGCCGGCCGTCCCGCGAGCAGGCGCGCGACGCCGCCGCCCTTGAGCCGCGAGAACCGGCGCCGCTCCGCGTTCAGGCGCGCGATGTCCCAACCCGCCGAGAGCCCCTTCTCGTTCAAGGCGCGCAGATCCTCGAGCGTCGTTCCGTGCACCAGGGATTCGACGAGGCTCGACGCGCCACCCGAAACCAGGAAGACCGGAAAGATCGCGGGCGAAAGGGTGGCGATCCTCCGCTCGAGCTCAGCGCCCGCGTCGAGGCTGCGTTGATCGGGGACGGGGTGCGCGCTTTCGAGCAGCGCGGCCCCGGGCACTCGCGACAGGTCGCCGTCGACGTGGCCATCCTTCGTGATCACGAGCAACGAGCAGACCGAATCGCCCAGCGCGTCATGCGCGCCGCGGGCCATCGAACTCGCCGCCTTGCCGATCGCGAAAACCGCGAAGGGGCCGCGAGTCTTCCATCCGCGCAGCGCCCGCGCGACGCAGGCGCACCCATCCACCGAGCGCAGCCCGGCGTCGAACAGCTCGAGGAGAACGCGGCGCGCGTTCAATGGCGGGCGCGCCGCACGGGGATCAGCTCTTGACGACCTTGAGTCCGCGATCCGTCTCGCGGCGCGAGGCCTTCGCCGAGTCCGAACGTTCGGACTGCAGGCGCGCGAGATATTCGGGGGTCACGTCGCCGGTGACGTAGCTGCCCGAGAAACACGACGTGTCGAATTCCTTGATGCTGGAATGATCGTGCACGCAGGCGTGGATGAGATCCTCGAGATCCTGGTAGATCAGCCAGTCGGCGCCGATCAGTTTGGCAACCTCGGCGTCGGTGCGATTGGCCGCCACGAGCTCGCTCGCGGCCGGCATGTCGATACCGTACACGTTCGGGAAACGCACCGGCGGCGCCGCGGACGCGAAGTACACCTTGCGCGCGCCGGCCTCCCGCGCGAGCTCGATGATCTGCGCCGAGGTCGTGCCGCGCACGATCGAATCGTCCACGAGCAATACGTTCTTGTTGCGAAACTCGAGATCGATCGCGTTCAACTTGCTGCGCACCGACTTCGAACGCTGCTCCTGCCCCGGCATGATGAACGTGCGACCGACGTAGCGGTTCTTCACGAAGCCTTCGCGGTACTTCACGTTCAGGTGCTGGGCCACCTGCATCGCGCTCGTGCGGCTCGTGTCGGGAATCGGGATGACGACGTCGATGTCGTGGTTGGGGCGCTCGCGCTGGATCTTCTCCGCGAGCCGGTCACCCATGCGCATGCGCGCGCGGTGCACCGAGATGTTGTCGATCAGCGAGTCGGGGCGCGCGAAGTACACGTACTCGAAAATACACGGCGCGTGGCGCGTCGTGGTCACACACACCTGCGAATGCAGCCGGCCGAGCACGTCGATGTACACCACTTCGCCCGGCGCCACGTCGCGCACGAGCTTGAAGCCCAGCATGTCGAGCGCGACGCTCTCGGAAGCCAGCATCCATTCCGCGCCTTTCGGCGTCTCGCGCTGACCGAGCACGAGCGGACGGATGCCGTTCGGATCGCGGAACGCGAGCAGGCCGTGACCGATGATCATCGCGATGACGGCGTAACCTCCGCGGCATCTACGATAGACCGCGTTCACCGCCGCGAAGATGTCGGCCGGCATGACGCGGGGAGTCCCCACCCTCTGCAGCTCGGAGGCGAGGACGTTGAGCAACACTTCCGAATCCGAACTCGTATTGAGATGGCGGCGATCTTCGCGCTCGAGCACTTCGCCGAGTTCGCGGGCATTGGTGAGATTGCCGTTGTGCCCGAGGCAGATGCCGTAAGGCGCGTTGACGTAGAACGGCTGCGCCTCGGCCGCGCTGTCGCATCCGGCGGTCGGATACCGCACGTGCCCCATGCCGATGTTGCCCTTGAGGTCCTGCATGGCGTGCTGGTCGAAGACGTCGCGCACGAGGCCCTGCCCCTTGCGCACGAACAGCTCGCCGTCCGCGACGGTCGCGATGCCGGCCGCGTCCTGGCCGCGATGCTGCAACACCGTCAGGGCGTCGTAGATCCGTTGATTGACTCCACTCGTTCCGACGATGCCAGCGATTCCGCACATTCGGTGGGGTTCCTTGGGATCAGGGCTTGATGGGGGGCTTGTCGAGATCGAGGCGTTCGAGATTCTCACCTACGATGCCGCGCAGCGCATCGGCGATCCCGATGGCGTACGGCATCAGACGCGATCGCTTCCATCCAGGTTCCTTGTCCATTTGCAGCGCCTGGATCGCGATCGTGAACGCGCCGACCACGACGATGCCGCGGATGAGACCGAAGACGAAGCCGAGAAACTTGTCCATGCCCGAGAACATGGAGACGCGGACGTAATGTCCAACCACGACGGCGATCGCGCTGCCGATGAGCAGCACGCCGACGAAGATGATGACGCGCGCGGCCCAGATGCTCGTAGGGGAATCCTCCAGCACGCCACCCAGGTGCGGCGACAGCGAATCGGCGAAGACCCAGGCGAACACGATGGCGAGGAACCAGGTGATGACGGCGATGGCTTCGCGGAGCAGACCGCGGACCAGGCCCATGATTGCGGAAACGACGACAATGGCGAGGATGATGTAGTCGACTGCAATCATTCGTGTTGAGTCTTACCCGACCTGTCGGAGAAGGCGCGGCATTGTACTCGACCCCTGCGCACCGTTGCAGCGAGACAACGGGCGGGGAGTGTCGCGCGTCACGAAATGGGCACGATGCTGCCGGATTGCCCGGCGCGCTTGAGATCGGCGGCCAGCGCCTCGGCCGAGGCGCGGTCGGGCGTCGGCCCGACACGCACGCGATACAGGTCGCGGCCCCCGCTCCTGATCGGTGCAACGAACGCCTTGAACCCCTTTGCGGACATGTCGCGGACCAGTCGATCTGCGTTGTCGCGGCTGCCGAAGCTGCCAAGCTGTACGACGAAGCTGCCTCGAGCGGGCGGCGTCACGGCCTGCGTGGGTGTCGGCTGAGGTGATGCCGGGCGAGCAGTCGCGGCGGATGTCGTGGGCGTCTGCGCCGGCGCGGCCTGTGGAGTCGGCGTCACCTCCCGCTGAGGGGCTTCCTGGGCCGCGGATCGCGGCTCGGGTCGCGCGGTCGGCGCAGCCTCGGTTTCGGCCGGCGTCGCTTCACCAGCTTCGGCCGGCGCGGCCGAAGCCGCTGGCGCAGGCTGAGGGGCGGAAGGAGTCGCGGCCGTGGAATTGCCATCGATGTCGATGGTGTAACTGCGCAGACCCTGTTCGTCTTCCGCCGGCGCCGGGGGCGCGACCGGGGACTTGGGACCGGTGAGTAGTTCGGGCACCAGCAACACGAACAGCGCCGCCAGGATGACGGCGCCGGTCACTCGCTGCTTGGCTCGGGAATCCATGCGCGAACTATATCCCAAGGAATTCGAGCGCCGGCCCGACCGTGAGGAACGATCCGAACACGACGATGCGGTCGCCCGGAGCCGCCGCGTCGCGCGCCGCGCGGCAACCGGCGGCGACATCGGTGGCGAGCTCCACGATCGACGCCGCCTGCGGCAGACGCGCCGCGAGCGACTGCGCGCTCACGCTGCGCGGACCGCTCAGCGACACGGGAATCCAGGCGTCGATGCGGGTCGCCAGCGTCGCGAGAATGCCACCGATGTCCTTGTCGCCGAGGATGCCGAACACCGCGATCGTGCGTCTGGCCGGCAACGTCGCCAGGTTCCGCGCGAGCACCTGCGCCGCCGGCACGTTGTGGGCGACGTCGAGAACCCACTCCACCTCGCCCGGAATGATCTGGAATCGCCCGGGAAGTCGTGTGTCGCGCAGGGCCCGGCTCACCACCTCGTGCGTTAGCTCGATGCCGACGTCGCCCACGGCGAGCGCGGCGAGCGCCGTCGCGGCGTTGTCGACCTGCTGTGGGCCCGCCAGCGCGGGCAGCGGCAGATTCCGCAGGCGCAGCGCGTTGCATTCGAAATCCCAGCCGTTGTTGTGGCGATGCGCCCGGAAGTCCCTGTCCCGGACGACGGGAAACGCGCCGATCTCCTGGATCGTCTCGTGGACCGAATCCGGCAGGTCCGGAGCGCCGAGGACCGCCGGCCGCGCCGAGCGGAAGATTCCCGCTTTCTCCCGACCGATCTGCCCGAGCGTGCTGCCCAGCCAGTCGACGTGATCGAGCCCGATGGAGCACACGATCGCGACGTCGGAGTCGATGACGTTTGTCGCATCGAGCCGTCCCCCGAGGCCGACTTCCAGGACCGCCGTGTCGACGGCGGCGCGCCGGAAACACTCGAGCGCGGCAAGCGTGTTGTACTCGAAGAACGTCAGCGTGATCTCGCCGCGCGCCGCTTCGATGCGCTCGAACGCCTCGATGATCCGCGCGTCGTCCGCTTCATGGCCGTCGACGCAAATGCGCTCGTTGTAGCGGATCAGGTGTGGCGAGGTGAAGCGGCCGGTGGATTGCCCCGCCGCGCGCAACAGCGAGTCAAGATAGGCGACGGTGGAACCCTTTCCGTTCGTGCCACCCACGGTGATCACGCGATACGCGGGCGTCAGCAGATCGAGGCGGCGCGCGACTTCGCGCACCCGCTCGAGGGTCAGGTCGATCGCGCTCGGGTGGGATTGCTGTTGCTGCTGCAGCCAGTCGGCCAGCGAGCGCATGAAGCTCAGGAAACCGGCTGGGGAGCGGCGGCCGGCGGCTGGCGCATCAGCAGGCGCAACAACGCGCCGAGTTTCTCGCGCATGTCGCGACGATCGACGATCAGGTCCAGAGCGCCGTGATCGAGCAGGAATTCGCTGCGCTGGAATCCTTCCGGCAGCGTCTCGCGCACCGTCTGCTGGATCACGCGCGGACCGGCGAAGCCGATCAGCGCGCGCGGCTCGGCCACGTTCAGATCGCCGAGCATCGCGAGACTCGCCGAGACGCCGCCCGTGGTCGGATCCGTGAGCACGGAGATGAACGGCAGGCGCGCCTGCGCGAGGCGCGCGAGCGCCGCGCTCGTCTTCGCCATCTGCAGCAGCGAGAACAATGCCTCCTGCATGCGGGCGCCGCCGCTCGCCGAGAAACACACGAGGGGCGCGCGCGTCTCGATGCAGCGGTCGACCGCGCGCTTGAAGCGCTCTCCGACCACCGAACCCATCGAGCCGCCCAGGAACTTGAACTCGAACGCGCATGCGACGATGGGCAGGCCTTCGAGCGTACCCGCGATCGCGATCAGCGCGTCGCGCTCGCCGGTGGCCTTCTGCGCGGCGGACAGCCGATCCTTGTAGCGCTTGCTGTCACGGAATCTGAGCGGATCCTCGGGCGAGATGCCCGAGCCGATCTCGAACTGCTCACCCTCGTCGAGGAACCGCGCGAGACGCTCGCGCCCACCGATGCGCATGTGATGGTTGCACTTCGGGCAGACGTTGAGATTGCGTTCGAGCTCGGCGCGGTACAGCACGGCGTCGCAGGCCGAGCACTTGATCCACAGGCCCTCGGGGACCGAACGCGTGCGGCGCTCGGTCTTGATCCGCGACGGCATGATTTTCTCGAACCAGGACATGTCTGGGCGTTCCCTCGTCGACTCAGGGGGTCAAAGTGCGGGCGATGATAGCGGATTGGGGCACCGGCAGCCCGAACTCGGCCGGATAGCGCACCGCCGCGAGATACAGGCCATCGGGCGGAGCCGTCGCCGCATTGGCCTTGCGATCGCGCCCTGCGAGGACCGTCGCGACGCGTTCCGGGGACGAGTCTCCACTGCCCACGCTCATGAGCAGGCCGGCGACGTTGCGCACCATGTGATGGAGGAACGCGTTGGCCGTCACGTCGATCACGACCCACTCCTCGCTGCGCGTGACGCTCAACCGCTCGACGTTGCGCACCGGCGATTTCGCCTGGCATTCGACGGCGCGGAACGCGCTGAAGTCGTGTTCGCCGACGAGCACCTGCGCGGCTACGTGCATGCGCTCCGCGTCCAGCGGGCGGCGCTCCCAGGTCGCGCGGCCGTTGGCCAGACCGGGCCGCGAGTCGCGGTTGAGGATGACGTAGCGATAGCTGCGCGCCGCGGCCGAATACCGCGCGTGAAAATGCGCCGGCACTTCGCGCACCCAGACCACGCTGATGTCCGAAGGTAGATAGGTATTGGCGCCGAGGCGCCAGCCGCGCTCGGTGCGCGTCACGTCGGTGTCGAAGTGAACCACCTGCGACGACGCGTGCACGCCGGCATCGGTGCGCCCCGCGCACACACACTCGATCGGCGCATCGGCCACGCGCGAGAGCGCGCGCTGCAGTTCGTCCTGGACGGTCTTGAGGCCGGGCTGGAATAGCCAGCCCGCGTACCGCCCGCCGTCCTATTACAGGCCGGCCGCGAAGCGAGGCATCGGTTGTAGTTAGCCGGGCAACGACTCGATCAGGCGCTGCGCTTCCTGCTTCTGCGAAGCGGAACCCTCGCTCAGCACCTCGTTGAGGATGTTGCGCGCGCCATCCGGATCACCCATGTCGACATAGGCGCGCGCCAGATCGAGCTTCGTGCCGACCTCGGACAACGTGACGGGCTCGAGATCCGGCACCGCGAGCTCTTCGGTCGCGCTGCCGGGCATGTCGTACTTGCCGCTGGCCGCGCCGAGATCGAGGTCCACGCCGCGAGTCATCGACGGCTGCTGCTGCGTCGGCTCGACCGGGAAATCCACGTTGCTGCTGTCGATCGCGGCGAGCCGCGAGGTCGACGAGATGTCGAAACCTTCGTCGGGCATTTCGAACTTCGCGAGCGAGGCGGTGCTGCTCGGGTCGATGGCGCGGCCCTTGGTCAGGTCCATGTCGCCGCCGAGCTCCTTCTCGGTCAGGAACCAGGTGCCGCTCGCACCGTGCTCGCCGATCTGCGAGTCGTCGCCGTTGCCCACGTGACGCGCGGCGGCCGCGCGCAGCAGGCGCTGTGAGTTCTCGTCGAGGCCCGCGACCATCGTCGGAGCATTCGCATCCGGGCCCGAGTTGCCCGGGCCCTGGATCGGCTTGAGGCCGATCTGGGAGTCCGTCTGTTCGAGCGAGCCAAGGTCGAGTACGAGATCGTCGAGCGCGAGCTCGGCGGTCTGATCGCTGGACAGCTTGCGGCGCATCGCGCCTTCCACCTTCTCGCGGATCGTCGGCTCGTCGAGCGGACGCAGCGCGGGCTGTTCGACCGTCGGCGCTTCCGAACCGGCCGGCGTCATCTTGACCGTCATCTCGCGCGTGGTCTGACCGCTGTCGCGGTCGGGCAGCGCGAGGCCCTCGCCGGTCGCATCCGGATCACGCAGCGCGCTGCCGAGATCGAGATCGACCGGGTCCGGCGTGCCGCCACCCGTCACATCGAGGCGCGAGCTGACATCGAAGGGATCGAAATCGACGCCACCGGCGCCGCCGCCGTCGAGGTTCAGGTCCACGCCGACCGCGCCACCGGCGCCGCCTTCGGAGAACATCGGATCCTCGGGCGCGATCTGCTTGCCCATGATGACGATCTTTTCCCACTCGCCCGGATCCGAGCCGGCGCGCGAGGCGCCGAGTTCGTTGGCCGTCGCCAGGAACTGCTCCTTGTTGCCCCAGACGAAGAACACTTCGAGGAGCTTGAGCTTGAGGTCGCGACGCTGTGGTTCGCGCTGGATGGCGATGCGGACGAGGTCCGCGGCCTGGTCATACAGACCATAGGCCATGTGGAAATCGGCTTCGGCGAGCGGATCGCCCTGGTCGAGATTGACCGCGGTCTCGCTGCTGATGGTCTCGTCGGTACGAACCGTCGGGGCGAGCGGAATGTCCTGCGTCTCCTGCAGCGCGCGGTGCGTGCCGGATTCCTCGACGAGGATGTCGTCGGGCACGCTCGCGGCCGTCGGCGCGCGCATGCGGCCGGTGTCCTCGATGGAGTCCACGGGCTCGGCGAGGCGATCGCCACCCTGCTCGGCGAGGCGGCCGAGGTTGTCGTCGAATTCCGCGCTCTTGCGCTTGCTGCGCGACTTGACGACCACGGCGAGGAGGCCGAGCAACGCCAGACCGGCCAGCGCCCACTTGTAATCGAGCAGCGTGTCGATGAACGACGTACCGGAGTCCGCTTCCGGCGTCGCCACCGGAGCCGGTGCCGGCTGCGCGGGCTGCACGGGTTCCGGCGTCGGCTCCTGCGCCACCGCAGATTCCGGCGGGATCGCCGTCTCGGGCTCGGCCGTGTCGGCCGGCACGGTCACTTCGGGCGCCGTCACTTCCGGCTGTGCCGGCTCGGGCGTCGGCTGTACGGCGGCGGGTTGCTGCTGAGAAGCCGCGAGCTTCGCCTGCAGATCAGCGAGTTCGGTATTACGCAGCTCGAGCAGCCGCTTGGATTCGTTGAGCTGGCCTTCGAGCTCGCTCACGCGATTGCGCAGCGCGCTGACTTCGGCCGGGTCCGCACCGGAGGCGCCGGGAGCGCTCGCCGAGTCGCTCGGCGCGACGAGACGCAGGCGGCCCGAACCGGCTCCGGCGCTGGCCGCCCAGGAACCGACGGCGCTGCGCACTTCGCTCGACGCTTCGGCCGGCGAAATCGCCGCGACTTCCTCGCCCGACGGGACGCGCAACACGGCGCCCGCGCGCAGGCGGTTCATGTCGCCGTCGAAGGCGCCGCTGTTCGCGCGGTAGATAGACACCATGAGCTGCTGGGTCGAAGCCCCGACGCTCGAGGACAGGCGGCGCGCGATCGCCGAGAGGCTGTCGCCGCGCTGCACTTCGTAACTGTCGCCGCCACCGGCAGGTGTATACGGCGCGGGAGCCGGCGCGCTCTGCTCGGGCGCCGGTCGCGTGATCTGGCCACTGCTCTGGCTCGCACTCTGCGCGGGCGCGGCAACCGGCGCCTGCGCCACGCTGTTGGGCGCGAATACGGGCGGGTCGAGCAACACGGTGTACTCGCGCACGAGACGGCCGCGAGCCCAGGTCGCTTCGATGAGCAGCGTGAGGAACGGTTCGGTCACGGTTTCGACCGACTTGACGCGCAGGATGTGCGAGCCGTTGGCGGCGCGATCACGCGTGACGGTGACGGACGCCATGAACGGCGGCCAATCCAGTCCATACCGCGCGAAGGTTTCCTTCGACGCGAGTTTGGCTTCCAGCGTCGCGAGATCTTCGGTCGTCGCGTTGACCAGCTCGATCTCGGCATCGAGCGGTGCATTGAGGGGCGAGTTCAGCCGAACGTCGCCGAGTCCCAGCGCATGGGAGATTCCGGGTAACAGCAGGATTGCCAGCAAAACCCGGGCGAGACCATTCCGCATCATTCGCGTCTCCACATCCACCGTCGGCTATGAGAATTGTTTATCGAAACATGAGCTTAGAGATGAAACCTGCGACCCTAAGCTGAGACCGCCCGCAATATAACTTAAATAGGCTCGCGCACCAAAGCCCACGGCGCGGGTGTGCTGCTCACAACAGCATCCCGAGATAGGTTGCCGGTCACGATCCATACTTATGTCCACGCTCGCGGCTTATCTTCCCTAATGCGTGGAACATAAAACGTGTCCCGTTTCGCGTTCGATGCTCTAACACGTCGCAATACGGGCGTAACCCGTGGATTTCGTACGTCCGCTGACCGCGTACGCCTCGGGGTTTCCATGTTGGCGGGGATGCAACGCCCCGCGGCCGACTTCAGGCGATGACGGGAGTGGTCGACCGCACGTCGGCGTTCTGTCCCCGGTGCCGCAGGCAGTGATCCATGAGCACGATCGCGAGCATCGCCTCGCAGATCGGCGTGGCGCGCAGGCCGACGCAGGGGTCGTGACGGCCGGTGGTGACGACCTCGACGGGATTGCCGTTCACGTCGATGGTCTTGCCCGGCACCTGGATGCTCGAGGTCGGCTTGAGGGTGACGTGCACGACGACGTCCTGGCCGGACGAGATGCCACCGAGGATGCCGCCGGCGTTGTTGGTGAGAAAACCCTGCGGCGTGAGTTCGTCGCGATGTTCGCTGCCGCGCTGCGCGGCGGACGCCACGCCCGCGCCGATCTCGACCGCCTTCACGGCGTTGATGCTCATCATCGCGTGCGCGAGATCGGCGTCGAGCCGGTCGAACACGGGCTCGCCCCAACCCGGCGGCACACCCTTCGCGATCACCGTAACCTTCGCGCCGAGCGAATCGCCCTCGCCGCGGATCTTCCACATGAGGTCTTCGAGTTCCTGCACCCGCGACGGATCCGGACAGAAGAACGGATTCTCGTACGCCGCCTCCGGCTTCACCGGGTCGATCGTGAGCGCGCCGATCTGCGATAGATAGCCGCTGATGTCCACGCCGAGTTTCTCGCGCAGGTACTTGCGCGCGATCGCGCCGGCGGCCACGCGCATGACGGTCTCGCGCGCGGAGGATCGTCCGCCGCCGCGATAGTCGCGAAAGCCGTATTTCTGCTGATAGGTGTAATCGGCGTGACCCGGACGGAAGCGGTCCTTGATCTTCTCGTAGTCGCGCGAACGCGCATCCGTGTTCTCGATGAGGATGCCGATCGAGGTGCCCGTGGTGCGACCTTCGAAGACACCCGACAGGATCTTCACGACGTCGCCTTCGCGACGCTGGCTCACGAATTGCGAAGTGCCCGTGCGGCGACGGTCCACGTCGCCCTGCAAGTCCGCCTCGGTGAGCGGCAGCCCCGGCGGACAACCGTCCACGATGCACCCGAGCGCCGGTCCATGGCTTTCACCAAAAGTCGTGACCGTGAACAGTCTGCCAATCGAATTACCGGACATGTGCCTGCGCCTTTGCCAACTGCTCGCGCGTGAGCAGGAAAACTCCGCCCCCGCCGCGTTCGAAATCCAGCCACGTGAACGGCACTCGCGGATAAGCGCGCGCCAGCGCACGTTCCGTGTTGCCGACTTCGACCACGAGCAGACCGAGAGGCCGCAGGTGCCGATGCGCTTCGCGCAGGATGACCGCAACCGAATCGAGACCCTCGCGACCGGAGGCGAGCGCATGGCGCGGCTCGTGCCGGTACTCGCGCGGCAAGCCGCGCATTTCGCGTGCGCCCACGTAGGGCGGATTGCTCACGATGATATCGTACGAGCGGCCCGAAAGCGCCGCGAAGTGGTCGGATTCGATGAGCCGCACGCGGCGTGTTAGGCGCAGCCGCCGCCGGTTGATGCCGGCCACCGCGAGCGCGCCGGGATCGATGTCCGTCGCATCGACGCGCGCGCGCCGGAACGCCTGCGCGCAGGCCAGCGCGATGCAGCCCGAGCCGGTACCCATGTCGAGCACCTCGCGCACGCGCGTCGCGTCTATCCAGGGCGAGAAACGTCGCTCGATCAGTTCGGCGATCGCCGAACGCGGAATCAGCACACGCTCGTCGACGTAGTAAGACGAACCGGCGAACCAGGCCTCGTGCGTCAGGTACGGCAGCGGCACGCGATCGCGGACGCGCCGTGCGAGCAACTCATCGACGCTGGCACGTTGCGCGGCGTTGACCCGGCGCGTGAGGACCCGCGGCGGCGAGTCGTGCGGCAGTTTCATGACGTGGAACACGAGCGCGAAGGCTTCATCGCGCGCGTTGTCGGTGCCGTGTCCGAAGAAAACCCGCGCCCGGGTCAGACGCCGCGCGACGCTCGCGATGAGGCTGCCGACGGTGGGTGTGTGGGATAATCGCGGCATGAACAAACGTCACTTCTGGAGCTGGGCGGCCATCGCCCTGGCCGCGGGCATCGCGGGTGTATACGTCGGCAAGAACGTGGGGCGCACGGTGGCGCCGCCACCGCCCGTGCTCGACAGCGGCACGGCGTTCCCGGCGCCGCGGGCGCTCGCGGATTTCTCGCTGGTCGACATCCATGGCGCGCCCGCCTCGCCCACATCGCTTCGGGGCCACCCGACGCTGGTCTTCTTTGGTTTCACGAACTGCCCCGACGTCTGCCCGACGACGCTCGCGCTGCTCGCGAGCGCGCAGAAGAAGGCGGCGGTGCCGGGACTCAAGGTCGCGCTCATCAGCGTCGATCCCGAGCGCGATACGCCCGAGCAGCTCGGCAAGTACGTGAGTTCATTCGGCAGCGAGTTTATCGGCCTGACCGGCGACGCGCCCGGGATTGTGAAAGTCACGCGCGCGTTCGGCGTGGCGTCGAGCCGCGTCGAGCTGCCGGGCGGCGGCTACACGATGGATCATTCCGCGACGGTGTTCGCGCTCGATTCGCAGGCGCGCATCGTGGCGGTGTTCACGCCGCCGCTGCGCGTCGATGCGCTGGCGCGCGACCTCGAAACGCTCGAACCACATCTGCTCGCCACAGGATCATGAACGACGAGTCTCCCGGCGCGGGCGGGCGCGCATTCGTCGCGCTCCAGCACCTGCTGCCACAACACGGGATTTCGCGCCTCGTGCTCGCCGCCACGCGCTCGCGCGCGCCCGCGTTCAAGAACGCGCTCATCCGCATGTTCGTGCGCGGTTTCAATCCCGACATGAGCGACGCAGTCGAGCGTGACCCCACCGCGTATGCGAGCTTCAACGAATTCTTCACGCGCGCGCTGCGTCCGCAGACGCGGCCCATCGACGAGGATCCGCGCGCCATCGTGTCCCCCGTCGACGGCACCGTGAGCGAGGCCGGCGCGCTCAAGGAAGACCGCCTGCTGCAGGCGAAGGGACACGAATACACGCTGCGCGCGCTGCTCGCGGGAAACCGCGCCTGGGAGCGGACCTTCTCCGGCGGCAGCTTCGCGACTATCTACCTCGCGCCGTACAACTACCACCGCATCCACATGGCCCTGCCGGGCGAGCTGCGCGAAAGCTTTTACGTGCCCGGCCGGCTGTTCAGCGTGAATCGCACCACCGCGCGGCTCGTGCCCGGATTGTTCGCGCGCAACGAGCGCGTGTTCTGCGGATTCGATTCCGGCGGCGTGCCCTGGGGCATCGTGCTCGTCGGCGCGCTCAACGTCGGCAGCATGGCCACCGTCTGGCATGGCGACGTGAGCCCGCGCAAGTATCGCGACGTTACTCCGCTGCCGGTGCACGGCGTACTCGCGCCGACCGAACTATCGAAGGGCGCGGAGATGGCGCGCTTCAACATGGGCTCGACGATCATCCTGCTGATGCCGCCGGGAACCTCGACCTGGGCGTCGACACTCACGGCCGGCCGCACGGTCCGCATGGGCGAACGCATCGGCACGCTCGAGCCCTGGGCGGCGCGATGAACGACGCGGTGGCGTGGCGCCCCACGGCATCGCCCGCGATGCTGCGGCGCCGGGCCGAGGCGCTCCATGCCGTGCGCGAGTTCTTCCGCGCGCGCAACGTGCTCGAAGTGGAAACGCCGGCGCTCGTGAACGCGCCGGTCTGCGACGTGAACCTCGCGAGCGCACGCGTCACGCTCGGCGGTCTCGAGAAACCCCTCTACCTGCACACCTCTCCCGAATACGCGATGAAGCGCCTGCTCGCGGCCGGCAGCGGCGACATCTACCAGATCTGCCGCGTGTACCGCGCCGCCGAGCGCGGGCGCCAGCACAACCCCGAGTTCACGATGATCGAGTGGTACCGGCTGGGATTTTCGCTCGACGATCTCATGCGCGAGGTCGCGGACCTCGTGCGCGGGTTGTTAGGCCGGGGCGCCTCTGAACTACCCGCCGAGTTCGTGAGTTATCGCGAGGCCGTGCAACGGCACGCGGGCATCGACCCACTCAACGACAACATCGAGGCCCTGCGCCACGTGGCGCGCGACCTCGGCCTCGCCGAAGCGCATGCCGCCACGGCCGGGCGAGACGAGCTGCTCGACCTCATCGTCGGCGCGCGCGTGGGCCCGCGGCTGGGCGCGGGCTCCCTCACCTTCATCCATCGCTATCCCGCCTCGCAGGCCGCGCTGGCGCGGCTCGACGAGGCGGATCCCCGCGTCGCGCTGCGCTTCGAGCTGTACCATGGCGGCATCGAGCTCGCGAACGGTTATCACGAGCTGACGAGCGGCGCCGAACAGCGCCAGCGATTCGCGGCGGACCAGGCGGCTCGCCGCTCGCGCGATCTGCCGCCGACGGCCATCGACGAACGACTGCTGGCGGCGCTCGAAGCGGGCCTGCCCGATTGCGCGGGCGTGGCGCTGGGTTTCGATCGCGTGTTGATGCTCGCCGCGGGCGCGACGCACATCGACGAAGTGCTGGCATTCCCCCTGGAGCGCGCCTGATGAGCCACGTTTCGAAAGCCTACGATTTCACCGATGCCGAGTCGGCGTACCGCGATCTCGCGCGCGATCTCACCGCCCTGCTCGCCGGCGAACGCGACCTCATCGCCAACGCCGCGAATACCGCCGCGCTGCTCTACGACGCGCTGCCCGATCTCAACTGGGCGGGCTTCTACTTATATAAGGAAGGCGAACTCGTGCTGGGCCCATTTCAGGGCAAGCCCGCGTGTGTTCGCATCGCGATCGGCAAGGGGGTGTGCGGCACCGCGGCCGAGCGGCGCACGACGGTGCTCGTCGAGGACGTACACGCCTTCCCGGGACACATCGCCTGCGACTCGGCATCGAACTCCGAGATCGTCATTCCGCTGCTGCGCGGCGACGAACTACTCGGCGTGCTCGATGTGGATAGCCCTAAACTGCGGCGCTTCGGCGAGGCCGATCAGCGCGGGCTCGAAGCCATCGCGCAAGTCTTCCTGGAATCGCTCGACTGAAATGAAAACGAAATCGGGGACAGATTTATTTGTGCCAGATAATCTTTATCTGGCACAAATAAATCTGTCCCCGGTTTTCTTCAGTCGCCCTTGCCGCGCGAGATGTACTCACCCGTGCGCGTGTCGATACGCAGCACTTCGCCTTCGTTGATGAACAGCGGCACACGCACGACCGCGCCGGTCTCCATCTTCGCGGGCTTGCTGCCGCCCGTCGCCGTGTCGCCACGCACGCCGGGATCGGTCTCGATGACCTTCAGTTCGATGTGGGGCGGCGGAGTCACCACCAGCGGCACACCGTTCCACAACGTGATGATGCAGACCGTGCCGTCCTTGAGCCACTGCGCCGCATCACCGACGGCCGATTCGCCCGCCTGCAGCTGCTCGTAGTTCTCGGGATTCATGAAGGTCCAGAAATCGCCGTCCTTGTACAGGTACTGCATTTCCGTATCCATGACGTCGGCGGCCTCGATGGACTCACCCGAGCGGTAGCTCTTCTCGACCGTGCGGCCGGTGCGCAGGTTGCGCACGCGAATGCGGTTGAAGGCCTGGCCCTTGCCTGGCTTCACGTATTCGTTGTCGACGACGGCGTACGGGTCGCCATCGATCAGGAGCTTCATTCCGCCGCGAATTTCGTTGGTTGTGTAGCTGGACATGGGAATTCCGGGTTTGCCCGACGAACGGGCCTGAAAAAAAGACCGCGCATGATACCCACCCGGCCCCGGGCCCGCCATAAGTGCCGAGGTCAGGTCGACCCGGGCGGCCCGTCCGGGGGCCCGGTGCTAAACTCGCGACGCTTGTTTGACCGGCGCACACGCAAGGGCGCCGACCTCCGGGGAGTTCCATTGACGGACAATTCTGCCGTTCCGCTCATCGTATTTTCGCCGCAGCGCGAGCCGTCCGAATTCATCAACAGTCTGATGCGCAAGGCGGGAGAGCCGGTGCACTGCACCTGGATTCCCGCCGTGCGCGATCTCGGTGAAGCGCTCGAGCAACTCAACCCGGAGTTGCTGATCTGCGCGTACGTCTCCGAAGCCGATACACGCCAGGCCATCTCCGTGCGCGACCAGGTCGCGCCGCAGGTGCCCCTCATCATCGTGCGCCCACAGATTTCCGAAAACGACATCGCGACGGGCATGCGCCTCGGCGCCCGCGACGTCGTGTCGCTGTCGGCGTCGGAACGCGTGCAGGCCGTGATCGCGCGCGAGCTGCGTTCGTTCCGCCTCGAACGCGCGCTCAACACGACCCTGCAATCCGCCAGCGACTATCGCCGGCAGCTCCAGTCCGTCCTGCAGCGCTCCAACGACGCGATCCTGCAGGTGCAGGAAGGCATCGTGGTCGACGCCAACCGCACATGGCTGGAGTTGTTCGGTTATGCCGAAGCCGGAGCGGTCGTCGATCAGCCGCTGATGGATCTCTTCGACGAGCGTTCGCATGCCGCGCTCAAGGGCGCGCTCGTCGCGTGCGCGCAGGGCAAGTGGTCGGATCACCCGCTCAAGGTTGCCGCCTTGCTGAGCGATGGCACCCAGCTGCAGCTCGACCTCGTGCTGACGCCGGGTGAATTCGAGAACGAGCCCTGTGTGCGCATCATGGTGCCCGCGAAGAAACGCGACGAGCGCCAGCTCACGACCGATCTCACCGACGCGGTGAAGCGGGATTCCACCACCGGCCTGCTGCTGCGCCGGCCGCTGCTCGATTCGATCGAGACGCGCATCGGCGCGCCGCCCGCCGGTGGCGTGCGCTTCATGGCGCTCGTGCGACCGGACAAATTCGCCGAGATCGAGAAGGACGTCGGCGCGCGCAATTCCGACCAGCTGGTCGCGGAGTACGCGACGACGCTCAAGTCCTATCTGGGTCCCAATGACATCGCGGGCCGCTTCACGGGTGTCTCGTTCCTGGCGCTGCTCGAACGCGGCAATCCGCACGACGTGGAAGCGTGGGCCGAAGCCGTGCTCGCGCGTTTCACCGAAAACGCGTCGACGGTGGGACAACGCACCGTCCACACGACCTGCACGATCGGTCTCACTGCCGTCCCGACGGCAGGCGGCAACTTCGACGCGGTGATCGCGGACGTGGTCGAGGCCGTGCGCCTGGGTCGTTCGCAGGGCGGAAACCAGATCTATCACCTCGATCGCACGGACACCGACACGCGCGTGCAGGCCTACGACCGCATCTGGGTCAAACACATCAAGTCGGCGCTCATGGAGAACCGCTTCCGGCTCGTGCAGCAGCCGGTGGCGAGCCTGCAGGGCGAAGATCCGAACATGTTCGACGTGCTGGTGCGCATGCTCGATCACCAGGGCAAGGAAGTGTTGCCGGCCGAGTTCATGGCCGCCGCCGAACGCAACGACCTGCTCAAGAACATCGACCGCTGGGTCGTCGGCGCATCCCTGTCTTTCGCGGCGCAGCGCAAGCCCGGCTGCCTGTTCGTGCGCCTGTCGAGGGACACCGTGGTCGACCCGGGATTCCTCGAGTGGTTGAAGACCCAGCTCGCCACGGGCACACACGATCCGAAGCGCATCTGCTTCCAGATCACCGAGAGCATCGCGGAGCAGTACATGAACGCCGCGGCCGGCCAGCTCGGCGAGCTCAAGAAGCTCGGGTTCCGCATCGCGCTCGAGCGGTTCGGCACGGGGCGCGATCCGTTCAAACTACTCACGACGCTGCCGCTGGATTTCATCAAGATCGACGGCGCGCTCGTGCAGGATCTCGCCGCGAACTTCGAGACGCAGACGATGGTGAAGAAACTGGTCGAGCAGGCGAACAAGTCGAAGGTCGAGACGATCGCCGAACGCGTCGAGGATGCGAACACCATGGCGGTGCTGTGGCAGCTCGGCGTGCAGTTCATCCAGGGCTATTTCATCAACGCGCCCGAGGAAGTGGTCATGGCCGAAGGCCAGGGACGCCGCTGATGCGAATGCGCGCGGGCATGTTCGCGCTGCTCGTTGCGCTCTCCGTACCCGCATTGTCCGCACCGAAGCCGGCGGCAACGCCGGCCGTCGAGCGCAACGTCGTCTATGGAATGGTGTCCGGCGCCGCGCTGCTGCTCGACGTGCATCGGCCCGCGAAGCCGAACGGGCACGGAGTCATCTTCATCTCCGGCAGCGGCTGGCAGGCCTCGACCGCGTACGGCGCCGCGCCGCTCAAGGAGCAGCAGATCGGCGCCTGGGGTCCGCCGCTCACGGCGGCGGGTTACACGGTGTTCGCGCTGAATCACCGCGGAGCGCCGCAGTTTCACTATCCAGCGGCGATCCACGACGTCCAGCGCGCGATCCGCTTCGTGCGTCACAACGCCAGGCAGTACGGCATCGACCCGAATCGGCTCGGCGGCGTCGCGGGATCTTCGGGCGGACATCTCGTCGCGCTGGCGGCGATGCTCGCCGAGCCGGGAAATACGCACGATCCGGATCCGGTGAATCGCGAGTCCGCGACGCTGCAGACCGTGGTGCTGCGCGCGCCCGTGCTGGACCTGCGCAACGTCGATACCGTCGAGGGCATGGCCTACGTCGTGTCGTTCATGGAAGCGCCGCCGTCGCAGGACTCGACGGGCGCCGCCTACGAAGCCGGCTCGCCCATCACACACGTGAAGCCGGGCTCCCCGCCAGTCATGCTGGTGCACGGCGACGCCGACAAGATCGTGCCCTACGCACAGTCCGTGACCATGAAGGCGGCGCTCGAAAAGGCGAACGTACCCGTCGAGCTGATCACGGTTCCCGGCGGGGAGCACGGCGTCGATTTCGGTTCGGCCCGACCCCGGCCCGACTGGCCGAACTACTTCGACGCGATGATTTCCTGGCTCGACCGCCACCTGAAATCCGCTGCACAATAGCCGCCCCTTTCTCGGACGGGTTGCCCGATGACTCTCTACGGTCTGCTGACCTTCTGCGCGGTCTACGCGCTCACCGTCGCCACTCCCGGTCCCGGCATCGCCGCGGTCATCGCGCGCTCGGTGGCGCTCGGATTCAGGGGCGCACCCGCGTTCGTCGCGGGTTTCCTCGTCGGCGACCTCGTGTGGTTCACCATCGCGGCGACGGGCCTCGCCGCCATCGCGAAGACCGCCGCGACCGTGTTCGTCGCCATCAAGTGGGCCGGCGTCGCCTATCTACTCTACCTGGCGTGGAAGCTCTGGACGGCGCCCGCGGAGCGTGTCGCGGTCCCGGCCGGCGACGACGGCCGGCAGCACGGCTGGCGCGCGTTCGCCGCGAGTTTCATGCTCACCCTCGGCAACCCGAAGGCGATCCTGTTCTTCCTCGCGCTGCTGCCCACGGTCATCGATCTCGCCTCGATGAACGCCCTGCGCTTCCTCGAGATCTCGCTGGCCATCGTCGTCGTCCAGCCGGCGGTTTTGTTCTCGTACGTGTTCCTCGCGGCGCGTGCGCGCGAGATGTTCACGACCCCAAAGGCGGTGCGCCGATTGAACAGAAGTTCCGGCGCCGCCATGGCCGGCGCGGCCGCGGTAATCGCCGCCCGTTGAAATGGGGACATTCCCCGTTTCCTGGAAACGGGGACACACCTCACGTATTCAGCGCGCCGATACACGGAGCGCCTACTACTCGGTCTCGAGCGCGTCCACATTGCGCCTGCCACGCGGCAGCGCCGCGCCTTTTGTAAAGTACCATCCGCACCTTTTGGACACTGGATCAGCTTCATGACTCACACCGCCAGGCCTGCCTGTGGCAACCCCGTGGACGTCGACATCAGCGACAACAAGCAGAGCAGCACGGCTGAATGAGCACCCCTCCAGTTCTGATTGCGGGCGCCGGCATCGGAGGTCTCACTACTGCGCTCACCCTGCACCAGATCGGCGTGCCGTGCCGCATCTTTGAGAGCGTCGCCGACATCAAACCGCTGGGAGTCGGCATCAACCTGCAACCCAATGCCGTACGCGAGCTCTACGAGTTGGGCCTTGGCCCGGATTCGCTCGCGACCATCGGCATCGAGACCCAGGAATGGGCGCTGGTAGGGCTCAACGGCCACGATGTCTACAGTGAGCCGCGCGGCTTGCGTGCCGGCTACAACTGGCCGCAGTACTCCGTACATCGCGGCAAGCTCCAGATGCTGCTGTATCGCACGGTGCTGGAACGGCTCGGACGGCGTGCGATCAGCACCGGCATGAAGGTCACCGGTTATCGCAATCATGCTGATGGCAGCGGCGTCAGCGCCGTGTTGCAGGACCGCGCGGGCGCTCGTTCGGAGGTGGTGGGAAGCTTGCTTGTCGCCGCCGACGGCCTGCATTCGGCCGTGCGTCAGCAAATGCATCCCGCGCAGCCGCCCATTCAATGGGGCGGCGCGATCATGTGGCGCGGCGTCGCCCGCGGCAGACCGATTCGTACAGGCGCCTCATTCGTGGGATTGGGGACGCATCGTCATCGCGTGGTGTTCTACCCGATTTCGGCACCGGACCCGGACACCGGACTCGCAGATATCAACTGGATCGCTGAAGTCACGGTCGACAACAGAGACGGCTGGCCCGAGGGCAACTGGAACAAACCGGTGAAGCACGAGGATTTCATTCATCACTTCACGCAGTGGAATTACGACTGGATCGACATTCCCGCCATGATTCGCCGCGCAAGCGAAGTGTTCGAGTATCCGATGATCGATCGTGAACCCGTGGACACCTGGCGCGACGGCAATGTCGTGCTGCTCGGCGATGCCGCCCACGTGATGTATCCGACCGGATCCAACGGCGCGAGCCAGGCGATCGTCGACGCACGCGTGCTCGGCGCCGCGATGCTCGAACATGGTGTCAATGCCGAGGCACTCGCGGCATACGACGAGAAGCTGTGCCCGGAAATATCGCCCTTGATCCTGCGCAATCGCGGGGCGGGTCCTTTCGGCCTGCTCAATCTGCTCGACGAGCGTTGCGGCGGCGTGTTCGACGATATCGACGACGTCATCCCCAAGCCTGAGCGCGACGAATTCATGCACCGTTACAAGGTGGCTGCGGGCTTCGCGGCGGAGAAGCTCAATGCCGCGCCGTCGCTCATTCCAGCCGAGGCACGAGTACGCCGACCTGTCCCGAGCGAAGTGGCATGCTGAGACACTTCGTGTTCATCAAGTACAGGCCGGGCACGACCGACGCGCACATCGACGAGTTCCTCCGAAGGACGCGCGCCTTGCCCGAGAGCATTCCCGTGGTGCGAGATCTCGAGGTCGGCCGCGACGTGCTGCACACCGCACGCAGTTGGGACGTCATGCTTGCGATGCGTTTCGATTCTCTCGATGAACTGCGCGAATACCAGGTTCACCCCGCGCATCAGGCCTTGATGGCCTTCAACGATCCGCAGGTGGCAGACGTGGGCTCGGTGGATTTTCCAGAGACCTGGCAACGATCATTCGGCTTCCAGTGAATCGACCGTGCGCCAGCCGCGCGGCAACACCGAGCCGCGCTGCGCGCGCTGGCCGCGATAGTCCTTGAGGTCCTTCCACTCGATCGTCATCTTGCGATCGCCGGAACGAACCACCAGCGACCTGTCCTTGGCCACGACGGCCATGCCCGTCATGAAGTCCTCGCGCGCCGCGAATTTCTTCGACGGGATGTCGAACAGCTTGTTGCCCTTGCCGCGCGGCAGTTCGGGCACGTCCTTCACGGGGAACACCAGTAGTTTGCCGTCCTTGGATGTGACGGCCACCAGCGCGTCCTCACCCGGCACGGGCGCCGGCGGCAGCACGAGCGCGCCCTCCGGCAGGTTCAACAGCGTCTTGCCGGCCTTCTTGCCGGCATAGGCTTCCTTGAGTCGCACGGTGAAGCCGTAACCGGCGTCGCTGGCCACCAGCCAGAGATCTTCAGGCTCGCCGATCATCACGCCGCGCCACTTGGCGCCATCGGGCGGATCCACGCGCGAGGACAGCGGCTCACCGAGACCGCGCGCCGAGGGCAGCGAATGTGCGACCAGGCTGTACGCGCGCCCCGTCGAATCCAGGAACACCGCCTGCTGCACGCTGCGGCCCTTGGCCGCATGCTGGTACTCGTCGCCCGACTTGTACTGCAGCGTGCGAGCGTCGATCTCGTGGCCCTTGGCCGAGCGCACGAAGCCGCCCTTCGACAGGACAATCGTCGCCGGCTCGTTCGCGATGAGCTGCGACTCGTCGATCGCCTGCGCGGCCTCGCGCTCGACGATCTTCGTGCGGCGGTCGTCGCCGTATTTCTCCGCGTCGGCTTCGATCTCGCTCGCGATCAGCTTCTTGAGTTTGGCCTTCGACTTGAGCGTGGACTCGAGCTCTTCCTTTTCCTCGGCGAGCTTCTTCTGCTCGTCACGGATCTTCATTTCTTCCAGCTTCGCCAGGTGACGCAGCTTGGTTTCGAGGATCGCCTCGGCCTGGATGTCCGTGAGCTTGAAGCGCTTCATGAGCACCGGCTTCGGCTCGTCCTCGCGGCGGATGATGCGGATCACCTCGTCGAGATTGAGGTATGCGGCCAGCAAACCATCGAGGATGTGCAGCCGCTTGTCGACCTTGTCGAGGCGGAACTGCAGGCGGCGCGTCACCGTCTGCGTGCGGAACTTGAGCCAGTCGTTGAGCAGGTCGCGCAGACCCATCACCTTGGGCTTGCCCTCGAGCGTGATCACGTTGAGGTTCACGCGATAGTTGCGCTCGAGATCCGTCGTCGCGAACAGGTGCGCCATCAACTTCGGCACGTCGGTGCGTTTCTTGGGCTCGATGACGATGCGGATGCGCTCTTCGTGGTCGGACTCGTCGCGGATGTCCTCGACCATCGGCAGCTTCTTGTCGCGCATCTGCGCGGCGATCTGCTCGATGATCTTGGAGCCCGACACCTGGTACGGGAGTTCGGAGATGACGATGAGCTCGTCCTCTTCCTTGTACACCGCGCGCGCCTTGAAGCTGCCGTTGCCCGTGTTGTAGATGTCGAGGATCTCCGAGCGCGGCGAAATGATCTCGCCGCCGGTCGGCAGGTCCGGGCCCTTCACGTACTTCATGAGCGTGCGCGTCATCGCGTCCGGCTCATCGAGCAGATGGATGCACGCCTGCGCGACCTCGCGCAGGTTGTGGGGCGGGATGTCCGTCGACATGCCCACCGCGATTCCCTGCGTGCCGTTCAGCAGCACGTTGGGCAGGCGCGCCGGAAGGAACGCAGGTTCCTCGAGCGTGCCGTCGAAGTTCGGCTGCCAGTCGACGGTGCCGTCGGAGAGCTCGGAGAGCAGCACTTCCGCGTACCGCGTGAGCTTCGACTCCGTGTAACGCATCGCCGCGAAGGACTTCGGATCGTCGATCGAACCCCAGTTGCCCTGGCCGTCGACGATCGGATAGCGATAGGAGAAATCCTGCGCCATGAGCACCATGGCTTCGTAGCAGGCCGAATCGCCGTGCGGATGGAACTTGCCGATGACGTCGCCGACCGTGCGCGCCGACTTCTTGTGCTTCTGCCCGGCCGAGAGGCCGAGCTCGCTCATCGCGTAGATGATGCGGCGCTGCACCGGCTTCAGGCCGTCGCTCAGGGAAGGCAGCGCGCGATCCAGGATCACGTACATCGAGTAGTCGAGGTACGCCTTTTCCGTGAAGACGCGGAGCGGTTGTTTCTCCACGCCTTCGAAGTTCATTTCGTCTTGCATTCGTTTCCCGCTAGCTAGGGATGTGAACAGGCCCTAGGGAATGACTTCGGCCAGGTTGCCCTTCTCTTCCAGCCACTCACGCCGATCGGAGGCGCGCTTCTTGGCGAGCAGCATGTCCATCAGCTGGTCGCTGTCGTCCTTCGCCGCGATGGTGAGCTGCACCAGCCGGCGCGTGCGCGGGTCCATCGTGGTCTCGCGCAGCTGCGAAGGATTCATTTCGCCCAGGCCCTTGAAGCGCGTGACCACGGGCTTGGCCTTGGTCTTGCCTTCGTGCTCTATCTTCTTGAGCAGCTGGTCGCGCTCCGCCTCGTCGAGCGCGTAGTACACGTTCTTGCCCGCGTCGATGCGGAAAAGCGGCGGCATCGCGACGTACACGTGCCCGTTCGCCACGAGCGGCCGGAAGTGGCGCAGGAACAGCGCGCACAGCAGCGTCGCGATGTGCTGACCATCCGAGTCGGCGTCCGCGAGGATGCAGATCTTGTGGTAACGCAGATTGGCGAGATCGTTGCTGCCCGGATCGATGCCGATGGCCACCGCGATGTCGTGCACTTCCTGCGAACCCGCGATCTCGCCCACCGACACTTCCCAGGTGTTCAGGATCTTGCCGCGCAACGGCATGATCGCCTGGAACTCGCGCTCACGCGCCTGCTTGGCGGAGCCGCCGGCGGAATCACCTTCGACGAGGAACAGCTCCGAGTGTTTCGGATCGTTGTTCGTGCAGTCGGCGAGTTTGCCCGGCAGCGCGGGACCCGCGGTCACGCGCTTGCGCTTGACCTGCGTCGCCGCCTTCGTGCGCTCCTGCGCGTTCTCGATGGCGAACTGCGCGATGCGCTCGCCCGCGTCGGGATGCTGGTTGAGCCACAGCGACAGCGAGTCGTGCACGAAGCCTTCGACCAGCGAAGCCGCGTCGCGCGTGGCGAGACGCTCCTTCATCTGGCCGGCGAACTGCGGCTCCTGGATCTTGATCGACAGGACGAAGCACGCCTTGTCGAAGATGTCCTCGGGCGTGAGCTTGAGGCCGCGCGGCACGAGGTTGCGGAATTCGCAGAATTCGCGCACCGCGCCCGCGATGCCGGCGCGCAGACCATTGACGTGTGTGCCACCTTCGGCGGTCGGAATCAGGTTGACGTAGCTCTCTCCGATCGCGCGATCCGCATTCGGCGTCCACACCAGCGCGTATTCGACCGCGTTGACCTTCTCCTGGTCGTTCTTCGCGAAGATCGGTTCGGCCGGCATCGGATCTTCTTTTCCGATTTCTTCTTTCAGGTAGGCCGAAAGATCACCGGTGAAGAACCACTCGTCCTTCTCCTTCGTCGCCTCGTTCTCGAACGTGATCTTGAGGCCCGGGCACAACACGGCCTTGGCCTTGAGGTTGTGCTTGAGCTGCGGAACCGAGAACTTGTCGCTGTCGAAGAATTTCGGATCGGGCCAGAACCGCACCGTAGTTCCGGTGTTGCGCTGCCCGACCGTGCCGACGACCTCGAGCTTCGAGGACACCTTTCCGTCCTTGAAGCTGATGTTGTATTCCTTGCCGCCGCGCTTGATCCAGCACTCGAGCTGCTTCGAGAGTGCGTTCACCACGGAAACGCCGACGCCGTGCAGACCGCCGGACACTTCGTAGTTCTTGTCGCTGAACTTGCCGCCCGCGTGCAGGCGCGTGAGGATCAGCTCGACACCCGACACCTTCTCCTTCGGATGGATGTCGACGGGCATGCCGCGACCATCGTCCGCCACGGACAGGGAATTGTCCTTGTGCAGCGTGACGTTGATTTCCTTCGCATGGCCGGCGAGCGCTTCGTCGACGGAGTTGTCGACGACTTCATGCGCGAGGTGATTGGGCCGGCTGGTGTCGGTGTACATGCCCGGGCGGCGACGCACGGGCTCGAGACCGGAGAGGACTTCGATATCGGATGCGGTGTAGGACATTCTCTTCCGCGGCAGAAAAAACTTGCGCGCGGACTCCATGCCGCGCGGCGCGGAGTGTAGCAGCGATTGCCGGGGCCGGGAGAGCGTGCCCGGCGTGCGACATCAGAGAAATTCAGCGCGCAGTCGGCGCCAGATGCCCGTGAATTTCAGTCCGAAGAGCAGTGCAACGCCTGTGATCGGCCAGGCGAGGGACTGGATCACCCGCTCCACCAATCCCGGCGCGACTTGCGGCAATTTCACTCCCAGCTCGGAGCCGACGTCGACACCACTCAGCGATTCGGCGCCCACGAACACGATCAGCGCGATCGTGACCAGCGCGGCGACCGCGTTGCTCGCGACGAGCCAGCCCGGCAGCTTGCGCGGCGCGGGCGCGGCCTTCGGCGCCGCCTCTTTCTCGATGCGCGCCCAGACCGCGGCGTCGAACCGGCCGTCGAGTTTCGGCGCGCGCACCTGGTTGCGGAGCGAACGCTCCAGCCGGGATTCGATTTGCTCGTTCTTGCGGTTCATGTTCCGGACTCCTCGGTCTCGCCCGCCAGCGCGGCGAGACGTTTGCGTCCCCGGTGCAGCAATGCTTTCACTGTGCCGGTGGGCATCGATAGAAGTTCGCCGACTTCTTCACAGCTGCGATCTTCCAGATAGAAAAGGACTACGACGCGGCGATACGGTTCCGGCAGCTGCTCCAGCAGCTTCGCGACATCGTATTCGGCGGCGGCCTGGCCCGACGTTTCGGATCCCGCGTGCGCGGTTCCGAAGACCATCGGGTCCCCATCGTCATCCGCGACCTCGACGAAGTCTTCGAGAGGCACGATGCGCCGCTCGCGTTCGACCGCGGTCAGGCAGGTGTTCCGGGCGATGGTATAGAGCCAGGTGGACAGGGCCGCGCGACCGTCGAAGCCCGGCAGCGCCTGCCATACCTTGACGAATACGGTCTGGGACATGTCCTCGGCCAGAGCCGCGTCGCGCAGGATGGAAAACGCCAGGTTCATGACCTTCTGGCGGTAGCGAGCCATGAGGCCTTCGAGGACCTTGTGACGGTCTCCGGCCTTCAGCGCGACAAGCAGGTCCGCGTCCCGCTCCATGGCAGCGGACATAACAGGCGCCTGCACGCCGGATTTCATGTTTGTGGCAGCCAGCACATGGATGATACTGGCCAAGGGTACAGCGGGTTGCAGCGCGGGGCTGCAACCGGATCAGGGGGTCACCAGTAACAAGGGCGTTCGCAACGCTGACTGGAGTAATTCGCAATGGGTCCCGAAATCATTGGTGTCTTCATCCCGATCGTCGCCATCGTCATGGGTGTCGGCATCGGCATGTTGTCGATCTGGACGGAGCACAAGCGCAAGTCGCAGCTCCTCGAGCAGTTCCACAAGGAACGGCTATCCGCCCTCGACAAAGGGGTCGCCCTGCCCGAGCTCGACCGCCGCCTGGTGGCGCTCGATGAAAGCGAGCCGCCGACCGCGGCCAAGGCCTTCCGCAATGGCCTCATGATGCTCCTGATCGGCATCATCCTGTACTTCGCGCTCGACGAGCTGATCGGTGACCGTGTGTCGCTGTTCGGATTGATCCCGGCGGCGGTGGGCATCGCCAACCTGATGTATGGCGTCCTGCTGCTCAAGAAGGAACAGGCTGAAAAGGCCAGCCAGCTGTAATGAATAGGCGCGCCCGCGGCCCGCGGGCGCGGCGGATTCTCAGGCCAGGTCCGCGACCAGTGCGTCGCGCACGTTCGGGGGCACGGCCGCGATCTCGTGTGTGTAGTCAGGATGGTCGATCCCGACGCCGAGCGCGGCGCCGGCCTTCAGCTTCGCCACCATCGCATCGGTGAGCTCGAAGCGCAGGAAATGCACGGCCGAGGTCTTGGTCTCGTTCTCACGCTCCAGGTCCTCGTCCGCGATCGCGTATACGCGGTCGAAACCTTGCACCTTGATCCAGCAACGATCTTCGATGCCGCGCAGTTTCTCGAGCTGCACCTTGCGCACCTCGGCATCCGGATACTCGATGAGGAACGTGACCTTCCAGTTGCTCCCGTCGGGGATCAGCGGGTTGTAGGCCCCGAGTTCTTCCGCGATGCCTTCGGCCTCGAAGATGCGCTCGGCGCGTAGCATCTCCTGGACCTGGTAGTGCACGGTGAGACGATCCTCGAACAGCCACATCGTGTTCGGTCCGACCTTGAGCTGCCGATTCTTCTTGTGCGCGATCACGCGCGCGCGGAAATCCGCCCGCTCGCGCGAATAACGTTCGAGCGACAAAAGGTCCGATTCGACCAGCTTCTTCATGGCGGTCATTTCAGTCCGTAGGCCTTGCGTATCAGCGACATCGGGTGTTCGGGCTCGCGCACCTTCCCCGACTCGTCCGGCGACAGAATGCTCTCTATCTGGTGCCCGGCCATCGGGCAATCGCTCGAATAGTGATCGGCGTTCGCCTGCGCGACGCGATTGACCACGGGCCGTCCGATCTTCACCGACGCCGCGCGAAATTCCTTCTTCACCGCGTACGTGCCGTTGTGCCCGGAACAACGTTCGATCACGTCGACGGTGGTGTCGGGCACGAGCCTGAGGACGTCGCGCGTTTTCAGTCCTATGTTCTGAACGCGCAAATGGCACGGCACGTGATAACTCACCTTGCCGAGCTTCTCCTTGAAGTCCGTGCGCAGCAGGCCCGCCTTGTGGCGCAGCATGAGGTATTCGAACGGATCGAAGATGTGCTCTTTCACCGCCTGCACGTCCGCGTCTTCCGGGAACATCAGCGGCAGTTCCTGCTTGAACATGAGCACGCAGGACGGGATCGGCGCGACGATGTCGTAGCCCTCGTCGATCAGTGCCTTGAGCGCCGGGACGTTGAAGTTCTTGTATTTCTCGACCGTCTCGAGATCGCCGAGCTCGAGCTTCGGCATGCCGCAGCACTTTTCCTTGCCGACGACCTTCACCGGGATGCCGTTGTGCTCGAACACGGCGGTGAGGTCCTCGGGCATGTGCGGCTCGTTGCGGTCGCCGTAACACGTGACGAACAACGCGACCTTGCCGCGCGTTTCGTCGGTGGGCTTCACTTCAGTTGTCGCACTCGCCATGTTGCTTGCAGTGGCGCGCGCACGCTTCGAGCCCGCCTTCGAATGGTATTTCGGGATGGGCGCGGTGGGGTCGACGCCGAGCGTCGCCTCGAGCAGCTTGCGGCCGGCATCCGTGGCGTTCACCGCGTTGACGATGCCCGAGACGACGGGAATGCCGGCGATGCTGCCGAGCACCCGCGTGTTCGAAAGTAGTTTGTCCCGGAACGAATGTTCACCCTTGCGGTGCTGCAGGTGTTTCGCGCGCAGCATCAGGTGCGGGAAATCGATGTTCCAGGGATGCGGGGGAACGTAGGGACATTTCGTCATGAAACACATGTCACACAGGTAACAGTGGTCCACGACGTCCCAGTAGACCTTCTTGTCGACGCCGTCGAGCTCGAGCGTTTCGCTCGCGTCGATCGCATCGAACAAGGTCGGGAACGAATTGCAC
>JAEZCR010000030.1 GCA_023433465.1 Pseudomonadota bacterium
ACGAGTTTCTGCGCCGGCTTGAGATCGACGACTTTCGCCTTCGCGTCCGGCGCAGTCTTCTCGGTCGCCTTGCCCTTGGCCACGGGCTTCTTCACGTCGGCGTGTTTCTCGACGTGTTTGGACTTGGCGGGATGCGCGGCCGCTTTCGGTTGCGCAGCAGCAGACTTCGCCGCCTTCTTCGGCAGCTTTTTCGAGGCAGGTGCAACAGGACGCTTGTGCTTTTGTGTCATGAGATTCCGGACGCCAGGGCGTATTGGGGTCAGCACCGCAACAGGGTCGTCGGTGCGATCGAAGGTGGCTTGCGGGAAAGGGGGCGCATTCTACGCAAAGACCTACGGCTTGACAAAGTGAAAATCGCCAGTGGGTCAACGACTTCCGTTCGACTTCGGCCCTCCCGAGAACGCAAAAAACGGGCCAAACGGGTCATCCCCGGCGAAGTTCTGGCGAAGTTTTGAACAGCCCCGATCAACTCCGCGATGGGACGTTTGGGGCGGTCTTGCTCTTTGCCAGGTGGATGGCGGTATTGAGTTCCTTGAGCTCGGCGAGTTCGTCGGCCGTTAGATCGGCTTTGCTCACGAGTTCCTCGTATCTGCGCATGGCCGGTTCCATGGCCAGGGTTTCGATGACGCTGATGACTTCGAGCGCGGCCGCGCTGGCGTCCGCGATCGCCTCGAGCGTCTCTGCCGCGAGCGCACGCATTCGGACAGCCTCCGGCCGGTCCCGCCAGCGTTCGAGCAGGACCGCGGTGCTCGCGGCCGGCTCCTGCTGCAGGTGATCGATGAGATCGAACAGGAACCGGGCGCCCGGCTCCGCGTTCGATTCGAGGCGCGTGAGCTGCGCGCCGCTGATGTCTCCGGCCAGCATGGGGAAATGCACCAGGAGCTTCACGGCCTTGGTGACGAGACTCTTGTTGCCGCCGCCGTCGCGCGGCCGGTTGGCATACCGGTTCGCCTCGACGTTTCGCGTCGCCGACGCGGTGTCACGGGCATGTTCGCCGGCCGGTGTTACGGTCTCGTTGAACCACAATTGGTTCAATCTGGCAGGAGAGAGCTTTATCGACTCGGAAAGCCGATCAATCAACAGGTCTCGATAGACGCCAGGCGCCACCTTGGTGACGAGCGGGCGGGCGAGTTCGGCGAATTGGGCGCGGCCGTCGGCATGGGACAGATCGGCCTGTTCCGCGAGGGCGGTCGCGAGGTATTCGGACAATGGAAGCGCGCCGTCGAGTCGTTGCTCGAAGCGCTCCCGGCCCTCTTCGCCGACGAGCGAATCCGGGTCGTGACCCTCGGGCAGGAACAGGAAGCGGATCTGCCGCCCGTCGCGCGCCTCGGGTAACGCGTTGCCGAGCGCCCGCCACGCCGCGGCGCGGCCGGCCTTGTCGCCGTCGAAGCAGAACACCACCTCGTTAACGAGCTTGAAGATCCGCCGCAGGTGTTCGGGAGTCGTCGCGGTGCCGAGGGTCGCGACGGCATAGGTCACGCCCGCCTGGTGGAGCCGCGCCACGTCCATGTAGCCCTCGACCACCAGCAGCCGCTTCAGGGCCGCGCGGCTCTGGCGCACCTCGTACATGCCGTAAAGCTCGCGGCCTTTGTGGAACAGCATGGTCTCGGGCGAGTTCAGGTACTTGGGCTCGCCCTGGTCGATGATGCGTCCGCCGAAGGCCAGCACGCGGCCACGCGAATCGCGGATGGGGAACATCAGGCGATCGCGGAACCGGTCGTAGTGACGCTCGAGCGCGCGGGAGTCGGTGCGCTCGCGCTCGATGATGAGGCCGCATTCGAGCAGCGCGCGCTTGTCGGCTTCGGTGCCGCCGAAACGCTTGAGCACCTCGTTCCACGAGTTGGTCGCGAAGCCGATCATGAATTTCTCGATGGTGTCGCGCGTGAGACCACGCTTCTTCGCGTACTCCTTCGCGCGCGCGTCGTTCGGCAGCACGCTCGCGAAGTACTTCGCGACCTTGAGGTTCATGTCGTAGAGCGGCGCCGTCGAGCCCGCGGTGTCCGGCTGCGAGGAGGCCTCGCGCGGGACGTCGAGACCCAGGCGGCCGGCAAGTTCCTCGATCGCCTCGGGGAACGACAGCTTGTCGTACTCCATGAGGAAGCCGAGCGCCGTGCCGTGCGCGCCACAGCCGAAGCAGTGATAGAACTGCTTGACCGGGCTCACCCAGAACGAAGGGGTCTTCTCGTTGTGGAAGGGGCAGCAGGCGCGGTACTCGCGGCCCGCCTTCTTGAGCGGAACCCGCGAGCCGATGAGCTCGACGATGTCCGCGCGCGCGGTCAGGTCGTCGATGAAACTCTGGGGGATGCGGCCGGCCATGGGCCGGGATTATGGGGTTTCCCGCCGCCGATTGATGCCTCGCGGCTCAGGCCTGGAGCCGCACGCTGCGCAGGCGCGCCTCGGTGATGAAACCGACGATGCCGCCGAAGGTGAGCAGGGCGCCCGCCAGCATCAGTATCCGGTTCTGCGGCCGCACCGCGACGGTGAAATGCCGGTACGTGTAGTAGCGAGTGCCGCCCGGCACCTCTTCCGTGAAGCCCTCGCCGCGATAGTCATCCAGCAACTTATGGTCCGGCATGATTCGATTCATCGTTTCCGCCTGGAACTGATTCATCGAGAACTTCTGCGGCGACTCGCCGGGCAACAACACTCCGGCCGAGTGGTAGTTGTATTGCTTGTTGGAGAACAGCCATCCGCGTTGGCCTGCCAGTCCCACCGTGAGCCCCAGCACGAGCGCAATGCCCGAGCCGAAAAGCCAGGCCCTGATGTCGTGGATCCGGGTGGTGATCACGCTGTTCAGATGATGGGCGACCTCGGGCACCTGGCGCAGGTCGCGATGGACCTGCTTTTCGTCGACCCCATCGAGAAAGGTCGCCACGTCGATGCCGAATGCCTTGAGGATCGACTGGAAGATGTCCGCGGATGGAATGGATTTGTCGTTCTCGAGCTTGGAGAGATACGACTGCTCGATGCCGATGGCTTGCGCGAGCTGCGGCTGCGTGAGGTTTCGCTCCGCCCTCAGCTGTTTCAATTTTTCGCCGAAATTCACGAGGACTCCCTGGGGCGTTGCGCCGCCGGTTCTGGTGACCGGCGCTCTATGCTTGGAAATTCCTCGGGAAATTGGAAGATGAATTTTCAGGAATGAGCTGGAATGTAATAGGCACGCCGCCGACGAAAATCGGAGGTCGCGGCCGGAGGCTCGCCGGCAAGCTCGGCTGACAAGCGGGTCAGCGCAGGATGGCGACCACGACGATGGCGCAGAGGATGAGCGCTCCGATGGCGCCCCCGATCACGAGCGGGAGTCGATGACGGGGAAAACGGCCGAGCTCGCGACGCTCGGTTTCGATCTTGCGGCTGATGGAGATGCAGATGAGCGCGATGAGGATCAACGCGCCGGCGGTGGCGATGCCACGTCCGCCCAACTAACTAACCGCCCAGCTTCGCTTTGATGCGGGCGCCGACGGCGCCCATGTCGGCTCGGCCCGCGGCCTTGGATTTCACGATGCCCATCACCTTGCCCATGTCCTTGATGGACGCGGCGCCGGTCGAGGCGATCGCCTCGCCGATGATGGCATCGAGCTCGGCATCCGAGAGCTGCGCGGGCAGATAGGGCTGCAGCACGGCGATCTCGGCGGATTCCTTCGCGACGAGGTCGGCGCGGCCGCCCTTGTCGAATGCGACGATGGATTCCTTGCGCTGCTTGATCATCTTCTCGAGCACGGCCATGACCTGCGCGTCGTCGAGCGTGATGCGCTCGTCGACCTCGCGCTGCTTGATCGCGGCCTGCAAAAGACGAATGACCGCGAGGCGATCCTTCTCGCCGGCTCGCATCGCGTTCTTCATGTCTTCGGAGATGCGCTCTTTGAGCAACATCGACCCCTCCTTCGGAGGAGGCGTCAGCTCGGGCGCGGACGCGCCGAGTAATCGCGCGGGCTGTTGCGCTTGAGGTGACGCTTCACGGCGGCAGCCTTCTTGCGCTTACGCTCCTGCGTCGGCTTTTCGTAGAATTCGCGGCGCCGAAGCTCCGTGAGCACGCCCGCTTTTTCGCACGCGCGCTTGAAGCGGCGCAGGG
>JAEZCR010000083.1 GCA_023433465.1 Pseudomonadota bacterium
ATTCCAGTGGATAGGCGCGAACACCATGCCCGAGGGAACGTCCACCCCGGCGCGCACGCGCACGACCATCGAGCCCCACTGCGAGCGCAGCGTGGCGAGCTCGCCGTCGCGCACCGCGTATCTGAGCGCATCTTCGGTGTTGATCTCCACGAAGGGCTCGGCGATGTGCGCGGAGAGGCGCGCCGATTTTCCGGTGCGCGTCATCGTGTGCCAGTGGTCGCGCACGCGCCCGGTGTTGAGCACGAGCGGGAATTCGAGGTTCGGTGCGTTGGCGGGCAGCCGCGGCGTGAGCGCCACGAACCTCGCACGTCCGTCGGCATGCAGGAACTTGCCGTCCGCGAACATCGGGCCACGCGCGGATTCGCGCGACGCCGCCATCGGCCACGCGGCTGGCTCCCACTGCTCGAATTCCTCGGCGGAGATGTTGGACCAGGCGCCGAGATTCAGCGCACGCCGGCCCTCGTTGGCATGGGCCGTGAGCCGCGCGTGTTCGCGGAACACCTCGTGCGGCGTTGCGAAATCGAAACCGGAGAATCCCATTGCCTTCGCGACGTCGCAGACGATGCGCCAGTCCGCGCGCGCCTCGCCCGGCGCCGGCAGGAACGGTCGCTGCCGCGACATCGTGCGATCCGAGTTCGTGACCATGCCGTCCTTCTCGCCCCACGCGAGTGCGGGCAGCAGGACGTGCGCGAACTGCGCGGTGTCGGTATTGCCCATCACGTCCGAAACGGCGACGAACTCGCAGCGGCGCAGCGCTTCGCGCACCTTGTCGGCATCCGGCAGACTGACTACCGGGTTGGTCGCCATGATCCACACGGCCTTGATCCTGCCGTCGTGGATCTGATCGAACATTTCCACGGCCTTCGGGCCTTGCTTCGTCGCGATGGTGGGACTGTCCCAGAACCGCTGGACCGCGAGGCGCCCTGGCTCGTCGTGCAGGTCGATGTGCGCAGCGAGCGTATTCACGAAGCCGCCGACCTCGCGCCCGCCCATCGCGTTGGGCTGCCCGGTCACCGAGAACGGTCCCGCGCCCGGCTTGCCGATGCGGCCGGTGGCGAGGTGACAGTTGATGATGGCGTTGACCTTGTCGGTCCCGGCGGAGCTCTGATTCACGCCCTGCGAGAACGCGGTGATCACGGCCGGGGTCGCGGCGAACAGTTCGTAGAACTTCTCGATCTGCGCGGCGTCGAGCCCGCATTGGCGCGCCACGTCCTCGGGAGCGCCGCCTTCGCTGCGCGCGGCCGCGAGCGCTTCGTCGAAGCCGCTCGTGTGCGCGCCGATGTACTCGCGATCGAGATGACCATGATCCGCGAGCCACACGAGCAATCCATTGAACAGGTGCACGTCGGTGCCCGCCGCGAGCGGCAGGTGAAGATCGGATAGCTGTGTGGTCGCCGTGCGGCGCGGATCGAGCGCGACGATCTTCATTTCCGGCCGTGCCTCTCGCGCCGCGACCAGTCGCTGCAGGATGACCGGATGGCACCACGCCGTGTTCGAGCCCACGAGCACGACGAGATCCGTGCGCTCGAGATCCTCGTAACTCACCGGCACCACGTCCTCGCCGAACGCGCGTTTGTGGCCGGCGACCGCGGACGCCATGCACAGGCGCGAGTTGGTGTCGATGTTCGCCGCGCCGATGTAGCCCTTCATGAGCTTGTTGGCGACGTAGTAGTCCTCGGTGAGTAGCTGCCCGGATACGTAGAACGCGACCGACTCCGGCCCGTGACGTTCGATGGTCCGTGCGAATGCGTTCGCGACCGTGTAGATAGCCGCGTCCCAGGACGCGCGGGCGCCATACACCATCGGGTGCAGCAGCCGGCCGTCGAGGCCGACGGTCTCGCCGAGCGCGTTGCCTTTCACGCAGAGCTTGCCGCGATTGGCCGGATGCGCCGGATCACCGCGCACGTCGACCGCGTCCCGTCGCGGCGTGGCCAGCACGCCGCAGCCCACGCCGCAGTAGGGACAGGTGGTGCGAGTGGGTCCTTGTGCCGCCACTGTCCTCAAGCAGCTTCCGAAGAATCGAACAGCAGCGAATCGCGGATCGGACTCACGTCCGTACCATCCGCGATGAGTTCGCGCAGGCGGCTCGCCTCGCGCGTGTCGCCGAACAACACCGCGCCGCAGATCTTGTTTCCTTCGAGCACGACGCGTTTGTAGATGCCGCGCCGCTTGTCGGAAAGCACCAGCGACTCGCGATTCGCTTTCTCGGCGAAATCACCCGCCGAGAACACTTCGATGCCGGAAACCTTGAGCTGCGTGGCGTTGATCGCGCCGGAGAAACGGGACACCCCGATCTCGGCGATGTGCTGCGCGCAGATGCGCGCCTGCTCCCATAGCGGCGCGACGAGACCGAACGTCTGGCGGCGGTGCTGCACGCACTCGCCCACCGCGTAGATGGCCGGGTCGTAGGTCTGCAGCGTGTCGTCCACGAGGATGCCGCGGTCACACGCAAGGTGCGCGCGCCTGGCCAGCTCCATGTTCGGTCGCACGCCCACGGCCATGACCACGAGATCGGCGTCGACGGACGTGCCGTCCGCGAACTTCACGGCGGTCACATGATCCGTGCCCACGATCTCCTGTGTCTTCGCCGACATGCGGAACTCGATGCCGCGCTTCTCGAGCGCGGATTTCAGCAGCGCGCCCGCCTGGCCGTCGAGCTGCCGCTCCATGAGCGTGTCGAGCAGGTGAACCACCGTGACGTGCATGCCGCGCAGCGAGAGACCATGCGCGGCTTCGAGACCTAACAACCCGCCGCCGATGACGACGGCGCGACGGTCGGTGCCCGAATGCTCGAGCATGCGATTCACGTCGTCGAGATCGCGGAACGTGACGACACCCGGCAGATCCTTGCCCGGCAGCGGCAGCACGATCGGATCCGAGCCCGTCGCGATCAGCAGCCGGTCGTACTGGGCAACCTTGCCGCTCTTCGAGCGCACCGTGCGGCGCTTGCGGTCGATCTCGACGATCGGATCGCCGGAGTGCAGCGTGATGCCGCGACGCGTGTACCAGGTGGGCCGGTGCAACATGATGTCGTCCGCCTGTTGTTCGCCCGATAGCACCGGCGAGAGCAGGATGCGGTTGTAGTTGCCGCGCGGTTCGGCGCCGAACACCGTGATCTGGAAGCGGTCCGCGACGCCGAGCTTGAGCAGTTCCTCGACCGTGCGCATGCCGGCCATGCCGTTGCCGGCGACGACCAGCCGCGTGCGGCGCGCCGTCGGGCGCGGAGCCTCGATCTGCACGAATCCATCCACGACGCGCGTGGCGTACGCCGTCACGCTGAAGGTCGGATCCTCCATGCAGCGACCGGAGGCCAGCGAGTAGTGATGCTTGTAGATAGGCGAGGCGACGACCCGCTCGTTCTGCAGGTCGCCGGTGAGGCCGCGCGACAACACGTTCGCGCGACTCGCAGGATCGAAGTTGTCGAGCGCGTAGGCCTTGCCCTCGACCAGGAACACCGCGATCTGCCGCCCGGAGACGAGCGCGCAGACTCCCGTGCCGTCGACCAGGTCCTCGACCGGACAAATGTTCTGCCAGGCGCTCATGCCGCCACCCCGGTCTCGGCGAGCTTCGCGCGTTCTTCGGCGGTCGCGGGGCGTATCTGCCCGCGCTCCTCCACGAACAGCACGTTCTTGTCGGTCTCCTCGGCGTTCACGAAGTGTCGGAAGCGCTTGAGCGTCTGCGGATCCTCGATCGCCACCTTCCACTCGCAGGCGTAGGTGTCGATGACGCGCGCCATGTCGGCTTCGAGCTCCGCGGCGATGCCGAGGGAGTCTTCGCAAACGACCTTGCGCACGTAGTCGATGCCGCCTTCGAGGTTCTCGAGCCAGGTCGAGGTGCGCTGCAGCCGGTCCGCGGTGCGCACGTAGAACATCAGGTAACGGTCGATGTATTTGACGAGCGTCGCGGTGTCGAGATCGCGCGCCAGCAGATCGGCGTGGCGCGGCTTCATGCCGCCGTTGCCCGAGACGTAGAGATTCCACCCGCCCTCGGTCGCGATCACGCCCACGTCCTTGCCCTGCGCCTCCGCGCATTCGCGCGTGCAGCCGGAGACGGCGAACTTGATCTTGTGCGGCGCGCGCAGGCCCTTGTAGCGATTCTCGAGGTCGATCGCGAGACCGACCGAGTCCTGCACGCCATAGCGGCACCACGTGGAGCCGACACAGCTCTTCACCGTGCGCAGCGCCTTGCCGTACGCATGGCCGGATTCGAACCCGGCGTCGACGAGCTCGCGCCAGATCTGCGGCAGCTGGTGCACCTGCGCGCCGAACATGTCGATGCGCTGTCCGCCCGTGATCTTGGTGTAGAGACCGTATTTCTTCGCGATCTGGCCGATGACGATGAGGCCTTCCGGCGTGATCTCGCCACCCGGCACGCGCGGGACGACGGAGTACGTGCCGTCCTTCTGCATGTTCGCGAGGTAGTAGTCGTTCGTGTCCTGCAGCGCGGCGTTGCGCTTCTTGAGCACGAACTCGTTCCAGCACGAGGCGAGGATCGATGCGACCGCCGGCTTGCAGATGTCGCAGCCCAGGCCCTTGCCGTGTTTGGCGATCAGGTCGTCGAACGTCCTGATCTCACCGACGCGCACCAGGTGGAAGAGCTGCTGGCGCGTGTACGGGAAGTGCTCGCACATCGACGCGTTGACGCTCACGCCGCGCTTCTTGTGCTCGGCGTTGAGTAGTTGGGTGACGAGCGGCGTGCAGCCGCCGCAGGACGTGCCCGCCTTGGTCTTCGTCTTGAGCGCGCCGACGGTCGTGCAGCCCGCTTCGATGGCCGAGCAGATGCCGCCCTTCGTCACGTTGTTGCACGAGCACACCTGCGCAGAAGCCGGCAGCGCGGCCAGTGCGTTGGTCGGGGGCGCACCCGCGCTGGCCGCAGCCGCCGGAAACAGCAGGGTCTCGGGATTCTCGGGCAACGCCATCGCGTTGCTCATCGTCTGGTGCCACATCGAGTAGTCGGACGTGTCGCCGACCAGCACCGCGCCCAGCAGCTTCTTGCATTCGGCGTCGACCACCAGCTTCTTGTAGACCTCCTTGCGCTGGTCGAAGAACGAGTAGACGCGCGCGCCTGGAGTCGCGGCGTGCGCATCACCAATCGAACCGACTTCGACGCCGAGCAGCTTGAGCTTCGTGCTCATGTCGGCGCCGGCGAACGTTTCACCTTCCGTGCCGAGGATGCGCGACGCCACGATGCGCGCCATCTGGTAGCCAGGCGCAACGAGGCCGAAGATCTTTCCATCGAACGCGGCGCACTCGCCGATCGCGAAGATGGATTCGTCCGACGTGCGGCAGTCTCCATCGATCACGATGCCACCGCGCGGCGCGACTTCGAGCCCGCAGTTGCGCGCGAGCTCGTCGCGCGGGCGGATGCCCGCGGAGATCACGACGATGTCGGTTTCGAGCGAGCCGCCGTCGGCGAAGTGCATGCGGTGACGCGCCGATTCGCCGTCGTCGATGCGCGTGGTGTTCTTGCCGGTGTGACCCGAGACGCCGAGGCCTTCGATGCGCGTGCGCAGCAGGCCGCCGCCGCCCTCGTCCACCTGCACGGCCATCAGCCGCGGCGCGAATTCCACGACGTGGGTAGTGAGGCCGAGATCCTTGAGCGCCTTCGCGGCTTCGAGGCCCAGCAATCCACCGCCGATCACGACGCCGCGCGTCGAGTTCTTGCCGGATTCGCTGATCGCTTCGAGGTCTTCGATCGTGCGGTACACGAAGACACCGGGGCGATCGCGCCCGGGAATCGGCGGAACGAACGGGTACGAACCGGTCGCGAGCACCAGGATGTCGTATTCGTATTCCGCGCCGCTCTTCGTCGTGACGCGTTTGCCCGTGCGATCGATCGAGGCGACCGGATCGCCGGAGTGCAGCTCGATGCCGTTCTTGTCGAAGAACTCGCGCGTCGTGAGCGTCAGGTCGTCGACACTCGAGCCGGAGAAATACTTGGAGAGATTGACGCGGTCGTATGCGAGCCGCGGTTCTTCCGCGAGCATCGTGATCGACAAATCCCCGGGTGAGTCCTGGGTCAGCGATTCAAGAAACCGCTGACCGACCATTCCGTGGCCTACGACAATAATTCGTCTGGACATTGCTGAATCTGGCCCTCGTTCCGATGGAGCAATGACCATGTTTTGCAACGTCCATGCCACGAGCGGCGGAGCGGACCTTCGCAGGCGGGGCCCTGGATAGGGCGCGCTGCCTCAGTCCGGTGCAGGGGGTGAACCCCGGCGCTTCAGTTGCGGGCAGGACTCCCGAAATAGGCTCTCGCTTTTCTTGAAAAAGCAAAGGCATAGAGCAGCCAGGCTGTGGGCACTGAACACAGCAGATAGCCCACGATGGCGCCGGCGGCATCGCTGGCTGACCAGACATTCGACGGGAAACTCGTGATCGCCAGCCAGGTGAAGACCGAGAAAAGCGCGACCAGCAGAGCCGCGCCGCACCAGCGCCCGACCTGCGAACGCCTGGGTAGTTGGATCAATGTGATGAGCAGGGCGACGAGCAGCGTGATGCGGATAGCCGTGTTGCCCGGGGCCAGGGACATTCGCACTCCGATCCTCGACCAGTTCCATACGTCGTAGAAGTTGCGCGCGAGGTTGAATGCAAGCAGCAAGGCGCACGCCGCGGCCAGCAACTGGACGATCGTCAGGGCCCACGGCTTGGGCGGAAGGCCCGCGCTGCCGCGGTCGTCGGCGACCGTCGCCGCCGGCGGCAAATACGGATTGTGGTCGCTCACGACGACGCCGGTTCGCGCACGGGATTGTGAAACACGACGTACGCGAATCCCGCCAGGAAGATTGCGTAGATAGCCGCCACCACCCACACCCAAGGCGGCACGAGTCCGGTATTGGCGGCCTTCGCGATCGCGAGGCCTGCGGCGGTGAAATGCAGCAGGTTGCCCATCGCGACTGGCCGGCCGTAGATGCCACCGATCAGGCTGCCTCGGCCCATCCAGTTGATCATGGCGAATCCACAGTAGAGGGCGCCGGTCACCTGCGTGACCAGCAGTTCGGCGCCCGTGCCGGTTGCTCCGAGTCGCGCGAGCACGATCTCGGGAACGAAGACGCAGGGGATTCCGAGCAGCACGAGCGTCAGCGCGCTGGCGGACATGAGAAGGCGGGTCGTGGTCACGCGGTAACTCCGTTGAATGCGCGGTCCTTCGGGATTCGACTAGATAGTAGCGCTAACTCTTCAGGAAGAGTGAACCGCTGCCGTAGTCGATGACCGCCGCATGCTCCTCGAATACGTCGACCCCCATGATCGCCTCCACCGGGCTCTCCCCTTTCTGGACCAGCGCGTCGTTGACGTGAGAAAGATCCATCGCGAGAAGCGTGCGCGGACGTATGGATACCTCCGCGAGTTCGAGGCGATCACCTTCGACGAGGTATACATCCAACTCGACGTTGCCCGCACCCCCTCCTTTTTCCGGCTGCAGGGTCAGCGCCAGGTCGAGCTCGCGCGCCAGCGCCAGGCTGACCAGCGTGCATCCCGCTCCCGTGTCGACCAGTGCGGAAACCGCGCGGCCGCGCAGGGATGCCGCCGCATGGAAGTGCCCGAGGCCGCTGCGTTGCAGGGAAATCCTCTGATATCCAGCTCGCGACAGGAACTCCGGAAGTTGCATCGCACCCTCCACTATCCACTCAGCTTACGGCTTAACTTCAGTCCCCATCCAGCCATCCCGTGGAACGGCGCCACTCGCGGATCTGCGACTGCCGGGCGTCCCAGTCGGCCGGCGCCCGCTCGCCGTTACGCGTCGACATGTCGCGCATGCGCTCGATGTCTTCGGCCAGCGGCGGTAATCCGACCACGTCGCGCCGTCGGTCGACACCATCGGCGTCCTCGATCGGAAGTGGACTGAGCAGACCGTTCCTGTCCCAATCGAATTGCGTTCCGTACCGCTGACCCTTGCCTTCGTTCACGCGGATACGGTCCTCGAGCATCGCAATATGCGCGCGCGAAACCTCAGCTTCCGCCTCCTGCATCAGGACGAGCCCGCGACGCTGCAAGGCCGGATCACCGATCGCGTGCTGAAGGATCAACCAGGCCGCATTCGCCCCGTCTTCTCCAACGAGAACGCCGGTCGGCCAACCATGGGATTCGATGAGTTCGCGCAAGCGCGCCGCATTGCGCTCGTGAACTTCGCGCATGCGCGGGTGATATCCCTCGAATAGTTCGCCGCTGCGCGCGAGCTCCTCGCGCACACGCAAGTCCCCGGCCGCCATTTCGAGTAGCTCGGCACGGACGGATTGGAGCTTCGCGTTCAAGCGGTGACTAACCGGCCTCGGCCGGGTCTTCGATGCCGGCCCATGCGAGCGCATCCGCACGCTCCCAGAACGTCCGGTATTCGACGATCTTCCGATCGCGGATCACGAAGCCGTCGGCGAAACGTCCTCCTGTCCATTCCGTCGCGCCATGTTTGCGGACCCTGGCGTGAAGGTACACGACGACCTTGTCGCCGTTCTGCAGGAACTTCTCGGGGTCGCAACTTCCCTCAGCCCACGTACCGCGTCCTTTCTTCAAGTGCTCCTGCACTTCCGCGACGCCGCGGTAGGTCCCTGAAGTCGCATGCCCCTCGGGTTCGATGCGCAGGATCCGAGGATCGAAATCCTCGACGATGGCCTGCATGTCGAAGCGGTTGATCGCGGAGAAGAACCGCTCGAGCACTTCGATTTCGGCGCTCACCGCTTGCGCTCCACGGGATCCGCTCGCGAATCTTGTTGCCCCAACTGCTGGGCGATGCCGATCAGGATTCCTTCCGGCCCCCTGATGTAGCAGAGCCGATAGATGTTCTCGTAGTTGACCACTTCATCGACAACCGTCGCACCGAGCCTTGCAAGCCGGGCGAGCGTGTCGTCGATGTCATCGACCGCGAACATGATGCGCAAGTAGCCCAACGAGTTCACGGGAGCGGCGCGATGATCCGATGCGATGGCGGGTGCGATGAATCGCGAGAGCTCGACTCGACCATGGCCGTCGGGAGTGCGCATCATAGCGACTTCGACACGCTGACCGTGCACTCCGGTGACGCGACCCGACCACTCACCTTCGATCAGCATGCGGCCTTCAAGCGCGAGGCCGAGTTCCGTGAAGAATCCGATCGCAGCATCGAGGTCTTCCACCACGATGCCGACGTTGTCCATTCGCATGACTGTCATTTCGCCGGCTGTCCGAACGTCAACCAGTCGCCATCCGGAAGTCGAACCTGAAATTCCTTCTGGCGCCAGTGCATGACTCTGACGGGCTCCACGCGGTCTCGCGGCAACTGCTCCAATCGCGGCTGCAATTGCGCGTAGAGTGCATCCACGTCCTCGACGTCGATGTATACGGACACACGTGCCTTCCCATCCGGTGTCAGCGATCGATTGCACTCCTCGAGGAGCCGAAGTCCGGCGCCGCCAAACTCAATGTACGCGTAGTTGCTCTGCTGGAATCGCAGGACGAAAGACAGCGTCTCGCAGAAGAACGCAAGCGCTTCCTTCAGGTTCGGGACGTGCAGGAACGGCGTGATCTGATGGACCTTGGTCATGACTGTTACACCGATGTGTACAGGTACGCCACGCCTGCCGCGGCGCCGAGCAGCAAGCCGGACACGATATCCGCCGCGACGTGGCGGCGCAGAACCAGGCGGGACCAGACGACGGCGGCAGTCATCGCGACTCCTGCATAGAACGCGGGCTTGATCGACCACACGAGGATCGTGGCGAATGTAGCAAATGCGGTGTGAAGGGACACTTTCACCCAGCGGCCCGTGAGGAACGCCACGACCACTAATGCACCGCACAACGCCAACGCGAGCGGCAGCGCGGGCTGTCTATTCGAAAGCCACGACAGCAACGCGCTCAGGAGCAGCGCCGACGCCAGAACGAAATTCAGCGAAGCGCGCTCTTCTCGAACGCTGGCGTCGATGTGCGCCCATCGGCCGGCCCGAACCTGGAACCAGCTGTATCCCAGCGCGATGGCACTCAGCATCACCAGTGTTCCCGCAACGAGCCATAGCTGCCGCGCTGAGGCTCCTCGCGATGTCGCGGCGATCAATGCGGCGGCGAACAGGAGAACGACGGGATGGCCGACGATCGAGACGGTGCGGGCGAGGATCGTGCGATTCATGATCGAGTCTTCCGCCGCATCTCGCGCGGGTCAGACAATGTTCTGACTTTCATCACCAAACTTGTTTTTCCACGCGGTTTCAAGCAGATCGTCGTCGACTAACCACGCGCGAATCCAGTCGGACATCGACGGCGCCATCGGGATGAATGAATCGGTCCACGGCTCGCCGTCGACATGAGGGTTAGGCTCGAACCAGACGACGGGCGCCTCGGGCGTCGAACAGTCGAGACACGCGTACATTGCGCAGCCGAGATGGGCTACGGGCAGCAGTCGTGCCGGCCAGCGCCAATGCGGATCATCCGGATTTGGTTCGCTGTAGACGGCATATAAGTCCAGCAAATTCTTTCTGCGGTCGTCGGTAGCGCCCCCAGGAAGACCCACTATGCCGTACCCGGGTCCGTAGCCCCCATTGCCGATCTGAAGATAGAAGGCTTTCAAGAGTTCCGGTAGTTTGAATCCCAGCGTACGTTCCGCTTCCTCGATCTGATCAGGAAGCGCCGGCGGGAAACTGTCGATGCTGTTTCGACTGGCGCCCGCGCCTTCGGTCGCGCGCCTGACATCCGACGCGCGCTTTCGCACTGCCTGAATCAGGAGTTCGTCCGGCGACATGTCAGTCCGCTTCCGGGTGCGGAAACAGGCGGCGCTGAATCGCTCCTCCCGCGGCGAGCACGCCTCGTGGCCAACGTGCGGTTCATGGCGGCCTGTCGGCTGACTCACTACATGCGTTCGTTCGATGCATGGATTCGCGATTCGCCAGAATGAACACCAGCAATCCGGCGACTCCCACCACATCAGCGATGTTGAATATCCCGGTCCTGAATGCGCCGATTCCGACGTTGAGGAAGTCGGTTACTCGTCCATCGTTCAGCAGGCGATCAATCAGGTTGCCGATGCCGCTTGCCGCCAGAAGCGTGAATCCAACCATGTGCCATCGAGGAGTCCCAACCCGGAAGGCGGCGGCCCACAGCAATGCAAGGATCAGAATGGAAATCGCGCCCTGGAACACGATCGTCCGGGTCGACTCGGGAAGACTCGCGCCGATGCCGAGAAAAGCACCGGGATTCTCTACATGAATGATCCGGAAGGTGTCGCCGAGGTAGGAGTGGCTCTCGCCGAGAACGTATTGCGAGCGCGCATATTCTTTCGACACCTGGTCACAACCAACGCAACCGAACAGCAATGTCGCAACGATCGCCAGACGCCCAACTATTCGCATAGGCTTCGAAGTCCTTTCCAGAATCCAACCAAAGCGCCGCCAACTCCACCCAAACCTGCCGCCAGACACACCGACAGAACCGACCAGACTCGCCTAGCCCGTTGATGCGTCAGACGCAGCCACGCGCTCCATCACGACGATCAGGAATGTAGCGATCGGCCCAAGGAGCAGCGAGATGAACCACCACGCCAACCCTCCCCGCCCTTTGGATTGGGCAAGACCCGCATTGATGAGGGAGAGAGTTCCCCAACCGACCGCAAATGTACCTCCCAATTCTGCTTCCATGTGCCACCGTTTTCACAAATACCCAGGGATCGTATTTGGCGAGCCGCGAAAAGCTTTCGCCTACGGCGGCGAGAAGCAGCGCGAATACCCGGACACCTTCATTCATTGGGCGCTTGCTTCAGAGACGAGTCAGGAACTGCGGGTGCCGTCAGCGCCGACCTATCTATTTCCTGGCCAACTTCCGATTGTATGAGTTCGAGATAAACACTCATCGGTGGAAGTCCGACCGCCGCCCTTCGGGCCTCCAGATTCTGCGGATCTTCGATCGGGCTCACTCTGGGCTTGCCGTCCGGCCCCATCGTGATCTGCGTTCCATAAAGCTGCTTCTTCCCCTCTCCCGTGCGCACTCGATCCTCCAGCATCGCAAGGTCAGGAGGCCTGGCTTTTCCAGAGGCAACCGCTTCTCGGAATGTGGGCAGCAGCTTTTGTTGGGCTGTCAAAGGGCCATGTTGGAGGATCAGGAAGGCGGCGTTGCTTGCATCTTTTCCAACAAGGCGAACATCGGGCCATCCATATTGCTCGATGATCTTCTCGAGCTTGGTTAGATTCTCCGCATCCACCTTGATGATTTCCTGAGCGGCAGCGGCAAACTCGTCTGATTGAAGGTCTCCCGCTTTCAGGAAAGGGGTGATCTTGTTTCGCACTTCCTGGTCGGCAGCCCCCATTTGCTCGAGCTGAGCCGTGAGGTCAGAGTGCGGGTCATTGGCATCCGGGCGGGCGAGGTTGGCCATGCCGCAGAGCATCAAGGTAAAGAACGCCAGATTTCGCGACATCATTTTCACGCTCCAGTGACGTGTCAGGGCGCATACCCGTTCTTGCGTCAGGAGGACGGAAGGTGAATGTATGGCCTATTACGCGGAAGCGTCGGCCTCGCGCCCAAACCACTGCATTTCCGCCGCCCTCTTCGCAACGCCACCCACGATCAGCATCGACGGCGCCTTGAGCTTCATCAGCACCGCGTCGCGATGCATCGCCTCGACCGTGGTCGCGATCACGCGTTGCTCGCCGCGGCTCGCGTTCTCGATGAACGCGACCGGCGTGTCGCCGCGCACACCTGACAGCAGTAGTTTGTCGCGCAGCGGCACGAGTTTGCCGACGCTCATGTAGAAGGCGAGCGTCTCGCGGCCCGCCGCGAGATCCGAGAAATTGAACTGCGCGAGCTGCTCGTCGCTGCTGCCGGTCAGGAACCGCACGGCCTGGGCATGGCGGCGGTCGGTGAGCGGTATGCCGGAGTACGCACCCGCGGCCACGGCGGCCGTGATTCCCGGGACGACTTCGAACGACACGCCATGCTGGCGCAGGAAATCGATCTCCTCGCCGCCGCGCCCGAACACGAACGGATCGCCGCCCTTGAGCCGCACGACGTATTCGCCGCGCTGCGCATGTTCGACGAGCAGTTCATTGATCTCTTCCTGCGTGGCGCCGCCGCCGCCGACGAACTTGCCGACGTCGAAACGCGCGGCATCGCGGCGCGCAAGTTCGAGCACTTCGGCGGACACGAGCCGGTCGTGCACGATCACATCCGCTTCCTGCAGCGCGCGTAAACCCTGCAGCGTCATCAAACCGGCATTGCCGGGGCCGGCGCCGACGAGCACGACGTGACCATGTGGCACGGCATTCTCGTTCTCGAGCGCCTTGCGCGTGAGCTCCTCGGCCTTCGCTTCGCGTCCGGCGCGCAAGGAGGCAGCCACGGGTCCGGTCAGCATCCACGACAGGAACCTGCGACGCGCACCGACATCCGCGAACCTGCGTTTCACGGCCTCGCGCCAGCGATCCGCGAACGCGGCCAGTGTGCCGAGCGATCCGTCGAGCAGTGTCTCCAGCCGCTCGCGGATCAGCCGCGCGAGCACGGGCGAGGTACCGCCCGTTGATACCGCGATCTGCACCGGCGAGCGATCGATGATCGCGGGCATGATGAAACTGGATAGTTCGCGATCGTCGACAACGTTGCACGGGATGCGCGCGACATTCGCGGCGGCGGCGACCGCGGCATTCACCGCGCGGTCATTCGTCGCGGCGACGACCAGCCAGGCGCCATCGATATCGGTAATCGCAAATTCGCGCGCCAGGTGCACGAGCCCGCCGCGCGCCAGCGCGCTCGCCAATTCGTCGCCGAGCGTCGGCGAAACAACGGTCACCTTCGCGCCCGCATCGCTGAGAAGCGCGAACTTTCGCGCGGCAACGTCCCCGCCGCCCACGAGCAACACGGGTTTCGCCGCAAGATCGAGGAACAGGGGGAAATAACGCATCAGCGAGGCAACCCCATGCCGGTCGCGAGGCGCGCGCCGTACGTGATGATGAACGTGGCGCCCGCGCGGCGCAGGTTGTGCCAGCTCTCGAGCAGACCGGCCTCGAAATCGAGGAATTTCTCGCGCGACAGCAACACGAGGGAGGTGTACTCGCCGCTCACCTGGTACGCGCCGCAGGGCAGCCCGGTCTGCTCCTTGATCGGCATGATCAAATCAGCCGACGGCTGTCCCGGCTTCACCATGAGCAGGTCCGCGCCCTCTTCCGCGCAGCGGCGGCTCGAGGCGAGCGCGTCCTGCCGATTGCGCACGTCGAGTTGATAGCTGCGCCGGTCGCCGAATTGCGGCGCCGAATCCGCGGCATCGCGAAACGGTCCGTAGAACGTGCTCGCGAACTTGGTGCTGTAACTCATGATGGGCGCCATGTCGAAGCCGGCCTTGTCGAGCTCGGCCCGCAGGTATGCGACGCGGCCATCATTCATGTCCGAGGGCGCGACGCCGTCGGCGCCCGCCTTCACGTAGCCCACGCCCAACAAACCCAGCGCGGTGTGCGTCGCCGCGAGATCCTGCCGCCCGCGCGAATCGTGCACGCAGCAATGGCCGGACTCGGTGAAGCTGCACAGGCAGGTGTCCACCCAGATCGTCGCGTCACTGCCGGCGCGCTGGCGCATCTGCTGGAGCGCGGCACCGGTGAAGTCGGCGTTGAAGCTGCGATTCGACTTCGTCGCGGGAACGGGGAACAGCAGGAACTGGCGCACGCCCGCGGCGAGGTCCTTCTCGAACTGGACGAGTAGTGAGGCGAGCGTGTGGCGCGAGGTGCCCGGCAGCCCGTCGAGCGGCTCCTCTTTCGTGGCCGCGGCGGACAGGAACAACGGCTGAATGAGCTGGCTCGCGCCAAATCCGATCTCCGAGGTCATGTCCCGGAGCGCCGCCGTCGCGCGCAATCTCTGCAGTCGTTTCATTGCTCCACTTCCCGCCTGAACCCTTCCACCGACAGAAAGGCGCGGACCCTCTCCGCGCCGATGGCGGCGCGGATGATGCTGAATGTATTGCCGGGTCCGCAACCGTGCCAGGCGCCACGGATTTCGGGGTTTGCCCGCAGGTAGTCGTGAAACTGGGAGCCGCTGCGCCAGTAGAAGTGAGTGCAACCACTCAAATCGGCCAGGGGAGCGGCCCGTTCGAGCCGGTAGGTGGCGATCCGCTCGCTGAAGGGGGAGTCGTAGCCCAATTCGTGCGTGAACTTGACCCACCGCTCAATGCGCGGAAACAAAATGCTGACGGCCGTCCTTTCGTTCTCGCCCAGGCTCTCGTCGCTGCCGTGGACCCAGATGCCGCGCGCGGCAAGCCGCCGCCAGGTGTCGATGCCGGCGCTCCAGACGATCTGGCCCGGGCGCGGAGCGAATCCATCGGGCCACGCCTCGGAGCGCGCGACGAAGAGGCCGATTCGTGCATCCGCGAATTGGTCATGCCGTACCTGCAACGCGACGCGACGATAGGACTCGGCGCCGACGGCATCTCCGGTCCACACGGCGTCATGGCTGCGCGCGGGCGGCAGCGGTGAATCGTGGCGGCGCAGCTCTGCGCCCTGGATCCACTGTCCCGCGCGCTGGCCGCGCGTGAACTCGACCTCGCCGCAATGCACGGGGATGATGGATACCCCGAAAGGGTGATCCTCGTCGCCGGTCGGCGCGAGTTGCGCCCGTTCGGCGAGCACGCGATCGAAGGTGGCCGCATGGTTGATGCTGGCTAACAACTCCGCGAGATCGGGGCGGTCGCGGCGGATCTCGAGCGCGAGCGCGCCCTGCCCCGGGGCAGTGGGATTGAGGGCGAGCGGCAGGACCATGAGCTCGCAGGCATTGAGTATCGCGCGCACGCGTTCGCGGGCAGGAGCGAATTCGGGCTCGCTGGATTCGAGCAGGCGATCGATGTTCGCCTTCGCGACGACGAGCGCCGCTGCGTCGGAACTCATCAGTTGCTCGAGCCGCGCGATGCAGTCGCCACGCGCGAGCGCGAACGTGACGAGCGGTGCGCGGATCGGCAGCGCCCATTGCAGGAAACCGGAGAGATTCGTGCGGCGGCGAGCCGATGACGACAACACGCGCAGCTCGGAGTTGTGGCGCCCTTCGAGGCAGCTCTTCTTCACGAGCAGCAGATCGCGCGTGTCGGCGCGCCGCAAGGTCGCTGCGATGTACGTCTGCGGATGGTCGGCGAAGGGGACGTCTTTCCACAGGTGTACCGCGACGTCGATCGCGTTCGCGCGGAGCGCGACGCTGAGATCGCCGGTGTAGCCGCCGAGGCGCAGGAGCTCGGGCAAAGGCTTGTCGAGTTCGCGATCGGCCGGCGAAGACAATAAGGAGTACCGGACCTCGACGCCGGGGTTGCGCGCCATCAACGCATTGCCGACCAGACGCGCCTGCACCTGCGCCAGTACGCTGGCGCGTGCGCCTAACACGATGGGACGTCGGAATGTCATAGCCTGATTCGTGTACTCAGCAAGCCCTGTGCCATTTACGAATAGTGTGACAGTTGCCACCGGATTCGCATTCACGCGCCGTCGCGGTGCGACTCCATCGCGCCACGCTCGATCAGAGGGCGGGTGGGGATAGTGGTGCCGGTGTAAAAAGTGGGGATTAGCGTGGCCGTCGCGTCAGGCGCGCGTGAACGAC
>JAEZCR010000141.1 GCA_023433465.1 Pseudomonadota bacterium
CCATCGCGGCGATGGCGGCGAGCGTGATCGCGAAGAGGCTGAAGATGAGTTGTCGCATGATCGTGTCCTGTCAAACTACTCCGACGCGCTCGCCTGCGGCGCGGTCGGCGCCACGTAGCGCGCAACGCGGAACCCGATGTGGTCGGCCGCTGCGTTCGCACTCTCGCGCCAGGGGAATCGCAGCTCCATCGTGGCGGTGGTACGCCAGCTCGAGCCGCGGATCGTGTGGAATTTTCCGTCTTCGGGACCGAGCGGATCGGTCACGTGCGCCGAGGGCACGTACGACAGGTAGCGGTCGTTGACCCACTCGGACACGTTGCCGGCGAAATCGTAGAAGCCGAGCGCGTTCGGCGCGAACAGCGCGGGGGCGGCGACCGCTGGGAATTCGTCGCGGTGCTCGGTGAGCACGACGGGACCCAGCAACTCCATCGCCTCGGCGCCGGCCACGTTCGCGCTGCCGGACACCACGGGCAGATCCTTTCCCCACGGATACTTGAGCGGCTTGTTGGTGCTCGCGGCGCGCGCCACGAATTCCCACTCGGCCTCGGTGGGCAGGCGGTAACCATTGGTCACCGGCACGATGAGCTCGAAGCCGCCGCCGTCGCGCGGCTTGTAGGCGGGCGGCAGGCCTTCCTCGGCCGAGAGCCAGTTGCAGAATTCCGCGGCGTCGTCCCAGGTCACGCGCGTGACGGCCTGCTTGTCGAGATCGAGCGATTGACTGCCGATGGAACCGGAGTTGTGGTTCTCACGGAATTTGCGGAACTGACCGTTCGTGACTTCGCGTTCGCCCATGTAGAACGGTCGCAGCAGCGTCACCTTGTGGCTGCCCTCGTTGGGTCGGCGTCCCTGCTCGCGCCGGTCGGTGCCCGCGGTGAACGTGCCGCCGGGAACGATGATGAGACGGATGCCCGACTTGGTCGTGATGCGCGCCGGTGAATTGCCGACGATGTCCTTGGGATCGACGAGCTTGTAGTTGATCGTGCGGCCGATGCCGGGCGCGAGCACGAGATCGGCCGAATACGGATCGTAGCCCTCGCGGCGCACTTCGAGTTTGTGGCGGCTCGCCGGCAGCGAGACGGTGACCGGCGCCTTGCCGCGCGACTGGCCATTCAGGAACACCTCGGCGTCGGCCGGCTGACCCTGGATGCGGACTTCGACCAGCAGCGCCGCCAGGCGCGCATCGAGCGTGGACTCCTTGTCGGGCTCCGCGAAAACCTCGCGGGTCCACGGCGCGTATCCCGCGCGCGCGACCGTCACCTGGTGCGTGACGCCGGGCGACAGCTCGATCGTCACGGGCGTGACGCCGCGGAAGGTCCCGCCCGCGGTGACCTGCGCACCCGAAGGCACCGAGCGCACCGTGACCCGCGCGTCGGCCGCGCCGAGCTCGACCGGACCGATGGACGACGACGCGCCCGCGGTGATCGCGACGCTCGAGACCCACGGGCGCAGTCCCGGCGCGGAGATCTGCACGCGGCGCATGCCCGCGTCCATTTCGACCTTCGCGGGCGTCGTGCCCGCGGGCTTGCCGTCGACTTCGATCGTCGCGCCGGCCGGCACGGAGGTGACGTTCACGACGCCGAAGTTCGGTTTCAGCGCGACCTCGAGCTCCTGCCGTTCGCCACCGCCGTTGATCAGCAGGCGCTGCACGTGATCGAGATGACGCGGCGCCTTGATCGTGAGCGTGCGCTCGCCGGCGGGTACGTCGACCGTGCCCGGCACTTCGCCGATCGGCGCGCCATCGACCGAGATCCGCGCCTTGACGCCGCCGGTATCCACCGCGAGCTTGCCGGGCAGTTTGACGAGGTGCATCAGCGTGTGCGCCGGCTGCCCGCGCTCCACGGTCACGACGGCCTCGGCCGGCGCGAAACCTTCGCGGCGCGCCTGCAGCCGATGCTGGCCCGGGAAAACGAACACACTGGACGCCGACTGCCACGAGAACGTGTCGACCGCGCTGACGCGCGCATCCGCCGGCTTGAGATCGATCGTGACCGTCTCGAGCATGAGGAAGAACGCGAGGATGCCGACGAGCAGCAGGCCCACGCCGCCGGCGACGTAATGCCAGACGCCGAGCGGCTCGCGCCGCGCGCGCGGCCGCGCGACGCCGTCGATCTCGGGCACTTCGCCCATGTCGATCGCGACGTCATCGCCGAGCGGCACGAGCGTCTGCACGCTGTCGCCCACCGGCGGCAGCGTCTCGGTTCCCTCGAGTTCGAAGCGGCGCAGGGCCAGCGCGGTGGGAGTCGCCTCTTCGACGAGCAGCTGCGAGCCGGCGATCGTGACCACGTCGCCGGCGCTGATGATTCGGGCGCCGCCGACCGCGACGCCGTTGACGCCGATGCGCGCTTCGGGCGCGGCGTCGAGCAGCCAGCGGCCTGACACGGCGCGCAGCGTTGCCTCCGTGCTCTCACCCGCCGCCGGGGATTCCCCGAGGTCGGCGCGCATCTCTCCGCTCATCGGGTCGATCGCGACACGCGCGCCGAAGCGCGACTCGCCCTGCGACGTGCGCAGAACGATGTTCGGATCCAGTGAGAGTGAGGGTTCCATGGGACTGACGGCTAAATCGGCTCGAGGCAGCGTATGTCGACGATCTGCTCGCCCTGCCCGGGCGACACGGTGATCTCGCGCCGGACGTCGCGGAAGCCGGCGCGCTTGCCGGTCACGGTGTACTTGCCGGGCTTGAGCTCGACCTGGCGCTTGTCGAACGCGCCGAGGAAGCCGACGCGCTGGATCGCCACCTCGGTGATGTTGTCGGATTCGAGCGCAAGCATGACGGGTTGATTGAACGTGGGCAGCAGGAGTTCCAGCCGCGAAACCTGCGAGCGGATCACCGGCCCCTTGTTGGGCAGCGCCTGCGCGCGCTGGATCAGGCGCTCGGCCTCCACACGCACGTTTTCCTCGGCGAGCCGCTCGGGCTTGTCGATGAGCGCCTGCAGGCGCTTGCCGAGCTCCGCGCGCGGCTCGACCGCCTCGCGGCCCTTCTGGGCGAACCGCAGTGTCGGATCGCGCGCGAGGGCTTCATCGTAGATGGCGAGCGCTTCGGTCCAGCGCTCCTCGGCGGCGAGCCGCGCGGCGCGCTCCTCGAGCTCGGCGAGACTGCGGCCGGAGCCCGTGTCGGCCAGTCGCGTGATCGCGGCCGCGACCTCGGGACTGTCGGGCCGCAACTTGCGCGCGAGGTCGAGCTGCGTGCGAGCCTCGGACAACCGGCCGGCGTTGAGGGCGGCGAGCCCGGCGCCGAAGGCCGAGTTGAATTGATTGTCCGCTACGGTGCGCTTCACCCGGGCGAGCCCTTCCGTGGCGGTGGCATTGCCCGGATTGCGCTCGAGGACGTCGGCGAACAGCTCCTCGGCCTTCACGTAGTCCTTGGCGAGTTCGGCATTCTCGGCGTCCGCGAGGGTCGGAACGACGCCGCTCGCGCTCGCGACCCGCTCGAGACCGTTCTTCGCGTCCGCGTTGCCCGGATCGATCCGCAGCGCGGTGTCGAACGCCTGGCGCGCGTTCTCGAATTCATCGGCGGAGAGCGCGCGATTGCCCTCGGAGAGCTGGGCGTTGAGCGCGGCCGGCACGCGCGACTCGATCTCCGTAAGAGTCTTCTCGAGCTTCGTGAGCGAGGCCGCGACCGCGTCGTAGTCGCGACGGTCGAGCAACGCCCGCACGTCGTCGATGGTCTTGCGGGCGCCCGCGAATTCCGGGCCGCCCCACTGGGCGGCGGCGCGCTCATCGAGCTCGGCGGCGCGCTTGTCGAGCTCCGTATGCTGCGTATTCAGCTCCTCGATGCGCTTTTCGGCAGCCTGCTGGCTCGCGGAAGGTCCGGTCGGCAGCTTGAGCGAGGAGATGTCTATCTTCTGCTCGCTGGCGACGCGCGGCAGGAAGACCGCGACGCCGGCGGTCGCGAGCGCGAGCGCCGCGGCGATCGCCCAGTTGCGGCGTCGCGCGCGCGCGCGCTGCTGGCGCTCCTGCTCGACGCGCACCTCGTCGATCTGCGGCAGCAGCGACGGATCGATCTCGTCGAGCTCGCGCACGGGCGCGATCATCGGCTGCTCGTCGTCGGTCATCACCGCGGGCGTGCGGTCGTCGGCGGCGGGGCCGAGTTCCGGTTCCTCGTGCTCGGTCTCCGCATCGGCGGGCCCACCGTCGAACCCGAGCGTGTCCTGCAACACCGCGTTCATTTCGTCGGCGATGTGCCGCATCGTCGGCGGACGCTCGCGTGCCTGCTTCGCGAGCATCCACGCGATCAGCATCTCGAGGCGCGGCGGAATCGGCTTCACGGATTTGAGCCGCGGCACGGGTTCGGTCGCGATCTTGCGCGCATCGAACGCGGGGTAGAACGGCGGATAACCCGACAGCAACTCGTAGGCGAGCGCGCCGAGTCCGTAAATGTCATCCGCGGGCCGCGCGGGTTCACCCGCGAGTTGCTGCGGACTCGCCGAGAACGGCGAGCCGGGCGGTCCCGAGGTGTCGTCGCCCTCGGAGGCGCCCGCGCCGAAGTCAGCGAGCAGCGGCCGGCCCGCGCCATCGAGCAACACGTTCGACGGCTTGAGGTCACGATGCACGATGCGGCGCGAATGCGCGTGCTCGAGCGCCGCGGCAATGTCGATGAGCAGCGGCAGGATCCGCGTGTACGAGGCGCCGCGCAGCTGGCGCAGATCGCCGCCGGTCGCGAGGACCATGGGGAGCACGGTGGCGTCCGGTCCGCGTACGGGCTCGTAGACGCGCAGCACGCCCGGGTGATTGAGGCGCGCCGTCAGCGTGAACTCGCGCTGGAACACCTGCCATGCGGGTTCGGAATTCGCGAACTGCGAATAGAGGATCTTGAGCGCGATGTCGGTCTCGCGCATTTCATCGCGCGCGCGCCATACCTCGCCGTACCCGCCGGCGCCGAGTTTTTCGATGAGCACGAAGCGGCCGCACAGCTTCGTGCCCGCCTGGTTCTGGTTTGTCACTTGCTGTTCGACAGACTGACTATTCGATTCATCCGGCCGGCGGCGCGGCGCCGGTCCCGGTGGTCGCGGCGGGATTCACCACGGGGGGCGCCGGTGGCGGCGCGGCCGCGGCCCCGGTCTCCTCTTCGTAAAGCTGCTTGAGCAGCTTGCGCCATTCGCGGTACTGGTCTTCGGCGGTGCCCGTCAGGCGCAACGTGTGGCCTTCGACCTCCACGACCTGCGGCGCGACTTCGGCCTGGAAACTGTTGGTCAGCTCTTTCAGCGCGTCCGCGTGCACGCGCGCGTCGGCGTACTTGCGGATGCCCGAGAGCACGGCGGCGATACCGCCCATGGTGCCGGCATTACGCGCCGCGTTGTTGATGCGGCAGCTGTCGTAGCTGCTGCAGGAATTCGGCGCGAAGATGCTCGCGATGAGCGCCGCGGCGCCGAGCACCGTACGGGTGCGCGCCGCGGAGCGCGCGCGCATTTCCTTCTCGAGTTCGGTGAAACTCGTCTGGCGCCAGCTGCCGTACGACTCCTCCATCGAATCGTGGAAGCTCGCGTAGTAGTCGTTGACCGTGTCGACGACCGCCGTGTCGCGCTCGCGGATCTTCTCGATGCGGCCGAGCGTCGGGTCGCCTTCGGCCGGCATGCGCACGACCTGCGTGATGCCGTTCTTGTCCTTGGACGTCATGCCCGCCATCGCATCGGGCGCGAGGTCCTCGGCGAACTTGAGGCTCGCGACGCGGCGGATGTTCTCGCGCTCGAGAGAGGTCAGCTTGTCGCGCGCGAGGACCAGGTCGTTCGCGATTTCCGCATACACGTTCTGGAAGGGATCGCGCGCCTTCATCGAGGCGGTCGTCTTGTACGCGCCGAGATCGACGAGGCTCTGATAACGCTTGTCCTTGATCCAGACGCGGCCGGCCGCGTCGACGGCGGTGATGTCGACCGAGAGGAAACCGCCGTTCGAGTCGATGAGCGTGCCGGACACGATGACGTCGACGAACTCCGCGGTGTCGGGGATCACGCGCACCGCACCCCATTGCGCCGTCGCCTCGAGGGTCTCGCGCAGCAGGGTCGGGATGTAGCGCGCCTCGGCCTTGCGCAGGTCCGGATAGATGCGTTTCTTCGCGAGCGCTTCGACGTCGTCCTCGATGTTCTTCGGGATACCGGGATCGAACACGCGGATGCCGACGTCGAGCAGTTCCGCCTCGGGAATGTGGACAGTGGCCTGCTTGGCCGCGATCTTCGGGATCGGTTTCGTCTCCGAGGTCACGCAGCCGGCCATCACGAACGACAGTGCCAGCAGCGCCCCGGCAAGTAGTTTGGTCTTCATGTCCGCCTCGCGCACATCACCTCGACTACCTCAGCCCGTGGACTTCTTGTAGTCGTTGTATTCCTTCCAGAGCCGCTCCTTGAGTTCGGGATCCGTTTCTTCCTCGGCCGCCTTGCGCAGACGCCGCGCGACGATGTCGTCGTCGCTGCCATGCACCTGCTTCTTGTGGCCCGCGCCGCTGCCGCCGACCGACTTGCCGCCGTCCGATCCGCCTTCCTCGCCGCCGGACTGCTCACCGCTACCGCTGCCTTCCGACTTGAGGTCGCCGTTGCGCGCGGTCCGCTCGCCCGACGCGGAACCGCTGCCGTCCGAGTCGCCACCACTGCCTGAACCCGATCCCGAAGCATCTCCGCTCTCGCCTTCGCTGTCGGCGCTGCCGCCGCGGGCATCGCGTTCTTTCGCGACGCGCTCCTGTTCTTTCCTGAGCGTCTTGTCGAAGTCGCCGAGAGAATCGTCGAGGCTCTTCTCGCCGGCCTGACGGCGCTCGTCGGAAGTGGACGCTCCGCCGCCGCCCGAGGTGCCGCCGGGTCCTTCCGTGCCTGCGCTGCCTGAACTGCCCGAACCGCTGTCGCCTCCGGGCGTTCCGCCGGACGAACCACCGGGCATGCCGCCTGGCATTCCATCGGGCATTCCACCGGGCATTCCCGCGCTGCCGCCCGGCATGCCGCCGGGCATTCCGCCGTCACTGCCTCCGGGCATTCCACCGGGACTGCCGCCGGGGCTGCCGCCCGGCATTCCACCCGAACTACCGCCAGGGCTACCGCCCGGCATTCCACCCGAGCTGCCGCCCGGCATGCCTCCGGGCATTCCGCCACCGCCGCTCGGGCCTGAAGGCGCGCCGCCGCTGTTGGAGGCGCAGCCGGCAATGAGCATGGCTGCCGCAATGGCAGCGCTCAGAATGTGTGGGGTGCGCATGCGACCTCCTCGAAGGTTCGACTATTGGGTCCCTTCGGCCGAGCCGTCGGTTCCCGTGAAAAAGCTGCGCAACTGGTTGGACATGCGGTTGCACGCCGTCGCCTGTACGCGCGCGATGAACGGCAACGGCACGATTGCGCCGACGATGGCCGAAGTGCCGGTGACG
>JAEZCR010000177.1 GCA_023433465.1 Pseudomonadota bacterium
GCGAGATGTCGACCGTGCCGCCCTGCGTCTGCAGCGCGAGCTGGACGCGCTCGGGATCGAGCGGGTCGGCCGCGGTCGTGAATTGCGAGGATGTCGTGCCGAGCACCAGCGGCTGGCCGGTGCCGACGAAGACGTTCACGAAGGCATCGCCTTCGGCGACGACGGTCACGCCGATCTTCGAGGAAAGTTCGTCGATCATCGCATCGCGCTGATCGAGCAGATCGTTGGGCGGACGTCCGGTCTGATTGATCGCCACCGCGATGTCGCCGTTGAGTTTCGCGATGCCGCGCGCGAGACCGGTGATTTCGCTGGCTTCGCCGGCGATGCGCGTGTCCACGCTCGCGGACATGTCGCGCAGGCGCGCGTCGTAGCCGCGCAGCCGCTCGGTGAGCGCGTTGGCCTGCGCGAGAAGCACCTGCCGCGCGGGGATCGAGGCCGGCGTGCTGGAGATCTCGTTGATCGCGTCGGTGAAACCCTGCAACGCGGTGGATAGGCCGTTGGACGTGTCGCCGAGCAGATTGTCGAGGCGCCCCGCTTCGGTCGCGAATGCGTCGAGGCGCGCGAGATTGCTGCTCGAGGTGCGCACCTGCTGGGAGACGAACTGATCATAGACGCGGCGCACGGACGTCGCATTGACGCCGCTGCCGATCCAGTTGGTGCCGAAGGCCTGAGGCGTACGCGTGGCGAAGTCGACGCGCTGGCGGGTGTAACCCGGCGTCGAAACGTTCGCGATGTTGTGGGCGGTCGTATCCAGCGCGCGTTGCAGTGCGCGCAGGCTCGAAAGGCCCGTTCCAAGCATGTCAGCCATTGCTCATCGGCTCCTGCGTCGGTATCGGCGCCGCGGCGGCCGACTTGAACTGATTCACATCAGGCGGCAATTGCGCGGCCACCGAGACTAGTTTGTTCGCGTATTCGGGATCGGTGGCGTAGCCACCCTGCTGCAGCGCGGTCGCGAAGGCGCGCACGTCCGTGCCGGTATTGAGCGCGGCGGCGTAACGCGGGTTGTCGCGCAGCACGCGGACATAATCACCGACGCTTTCCGCGGGACTCCCGTAAGCACGGAAACGCGCGTTCTCGCGGCCCGCGATGCCTGCGACATATTCCTGGGTTCCCGCTTCGACACTCGCGCCGCGCCACGAGGCGCCCGCCTTGATGCCGAACAGATTGTGGCTCGCGCCCGAGGCATCGGCCGGCTGCGAAGTACCCCACCCCGTTTCGAGCGCGGCCTGCGCGATGATCCCGCGCGGATCGACCCCGAGCTCACGCGCCGCGGCTTCCGCATGCGGACGGAACTCGTCGACGAACTTCGCGCGCTGCTCCGCGGAGGCGGTGCCTGGCACGGAATTTCCGGGAGAAGAGCCGGGAACCGATTGGCCCTGGCTGAGCTGGCGGATGAGCATGTCGGCGAGGCCGAGGCCTTTGCCTTGTGAAAGCTGCACGGCGAGCTGGTCGTCCATCATGTCCTGGTACATGTCGACCTGGTCGCTGCCGAACATCGGGTCGCCGAAACTCGCGCTGCGCATGCTCTCGAGCATCATCTTGGTGAAGAGGCTCTCGAACTGGCGCGCAACCTCGCGCAGCGTGGACGGATCGTTCGCATTCGCGCCGCGACGAAGCTCGGCGAACTGCTTGAAGTCGGTCGCATCCGCCGGGCGCGACGTGCCGGCGCGCGGCGCGGGCGGAATCAGCGATGGATCGACGCGGGAGACCATGGTGGTTAGATCACGATCAGTTCGGCGCGCAACGCGCCGGATTCCTTGAGCGCCTCGAGAATGGCGACGAGATCGCCGGGCGCGGCGCCCACCTGGTTGACCGCGCGCACGATGTCGTTCAGATCGACGCCGGCGTCGAACACGAACATGCGCGCATCGGGTTGATGCACGTTGAGCGAGCTCTCGGGCACGACGACCGTCTGGCCCTGGGCGAATTCGTTCGGCTGGCTGACCGACGCGCGTTCGCTGATCGTCACCGACAGCGAGCCGTGCGCGACGGCCGCGGGCATCACGCGCACGCGCGACCCGATGACCACGGTGCCCGTGCGCGAATTCACGATCACCCGCGCGGGCGCATCTCCCGGCTCGATCTCGATCTGCTCGAGCGTCGATAGATAGGCGATGCGCTGGTTTGGATCCGACGGCGCCGCGACCCGCACGGAAACGCCATCGATCGCCTGCGCGGTCGCGTCGCCCAGCAGGTTGTTGATTCCTTCGACCAGGCGCGCGGTCGTGGTGAAATCCGGTGTGTGCAGGTTCAGCACGACGTACGGCGTCTGGTCGAACCCGGTCGACACTTCGCGCTCGACCGTCGCTCCATTCGGCACGCGGCCCGCCGAAGGCACGTTGACCGCGATGCGCGAGCCGTCCTTGCCCGAGATGCCGAAGCCGCCGACGACCAGGCTGCCCTGCGCCATCGCGTAGACCTGCCCGTCCGCGCCGCGCAGCGGCGTCATGATCAAACTACCGCCGCGCAGGCTGCCGGCATTGCCGATCGACGAAACCGTCACGTCGATGTTCTGACCGGGCTTCGCGAATGGCGGCAGCTCGGCGTGCACCGTCACGGCCGCGACGTTCTTCAGCTGCGGATTGGCGTTCGGCGGAATCGTCACGCCGAAGCGCACCAGCATGTTCTTGATGCTCTGGATCGTGAACGGCGCCTGGCTCGTCTGGTCGCCCGTGCCGTCGAGACCGACGACGAGTCCGTAGCCGATGAGCTGGTTGTTGCGCACGCCCTGCACGGACGCGAGATCCTTGACGCGCTCGGCGTGGGCCGCGACCGCCAGAAACGGCAGCAACGCGGCGCAGATGATCGAATCACGCAAACGGCGGCGCATGGTCCAGGTCCTTTTCGGTCTGTTCATCAGAATGGCGTCAGCGGCGAATTGAAGAAGCGGTACAGCCAGCCCGGCTTGCTGGCGTTCGCCACCGTGCCCTGCCCGCCATAAGAGATGTATGCGTCCGCGATCTTCCACGAGACCACGGAGTTGTCCGGCGCGATGTCCGAGGGACGCACGATGCCCTGCACGCGCACGTATTCGCGGCCGGAGTTGATGCTGACGAGCTTCTGCCCGCGCACCAGCAGGTTGCCGTTCGGGAATCGTTTGGCGACCGTCACGCTGATCTGCCCGTCGAGCGCGTTGCTCTGCTTGCTCGCGCCGTTGCCGGCGAAGCTCGACTCGTTGTTCATGGAGCCTTCGAGGATCGGCGTGCCGTTGATCGTCACGGGCCGGCCGAACACCGTCGGTCCCGCGAGCGCGGCTTCGCTCGACTTGCTGGTCGTGGTGCTCGCGGATTTCTCGGCGCTGGTGTTTTCTTCCAGCCGGATCGTGAGCGTGTCGCCCACGTTGCGCGCGGTGACGTTCTCCCACAGGGACACCTCGGTGCCCTGCGCGTAGATGGAGCCGTTCGTCGGCTTCGGCATGTCCGCGGAGTCGGGCCACGTGGCATCGAACTCGCGACCGCCGTCGTCCTGCAGCGCCGCGCAGCCGGTCAGCATCAGCCCGATGGCGACGATGACGGCGACCATCAGGTTGCGTTCTGCGAAGCTCATAACTGGTTGTTCACGTATTCGAGCATCTGGTCCGCAGTCGAGATGGCCTTCGAGTTCATCTCGTAGGCGCGCTGCGTCTCGATCATGTTGACGAGCTCCTCGACCACGTTGACGTTCGAGGACTCGACCGAGCCCTGCGTCGTCGCGCCGAGACCGTTCTGGCCGGGCGTGCCCGTCTGCGCCGGACCGCTCGCGGCGGTTTCGACCAGAAGGTTCTCGCCGAGCGGCTGCAGGCCCGCGGGATTCACGAAGTCCGTGAGCTGCAACTGGCCCACCGTCACCGGCGCGGCCTGGCCCGCCACGCGCACACCAACCGTGCCGTCGCGGCCGATCGTGATGCTCTGCGCGCCTTCGGGAATACTGATGCCGGGCTGCAGGATGTAGCCACTCGAAGTGACCATCTGGCCCTGCGATGACAATTGGAAGCTGCCGTCGCGCGTATACGCGGTGTTGCCATCGGGCAGCTGGATCTGGAAGAAGCCGCGGCCTTCGATGGCCACGTCGAGCGCATTGCTGGTCTGCGTGAGACCTCCCTGCGTGTAGAGCTTTTCCGTCGCGACCACGCGCACACCGGTGCCGAGATGTACGCCCGAGGGAGCCTGCGTGTCCTGCGAGGTCGAACCGCCCGCCTGCCGCACGTTCTGGTACAGCAGGTCTTCGAACACGGCGCGGCCTTTCTTGAAGCCGCTGGTGCTCACGTTGGCGAGGTTGTTGGACGTGACCGCGAGGCGCGTC
>JAEZCR010000033.1 GCA_023433465.1 Pseudomonadota bacterium
CCGTGGCGCTCGAATCACGCAAGTCACGATAGTCATGAAGAAATCCACCATCGGAGCCGGCGTACTCGCCATCGTGGGCGTGCTGTTCGTCGGCATCATGCTGCTCGCCAACACGCTGCTGCGCGGCGCCCGGATCGACCTCACCGAGAACAACGTCTACACGCTGTCGCAGGGCACGAAGAACATCGTCGCGAACCTCGCGGAACCGGTGAACCTTTACCTGTTCTTCTCAGAGCGCACGGCCACGCCGAATCCGCAGCTGCGCAACTACGGCATCCGCGTGCGCGAGCTGCTCGAGGATCTGGTGTCGCGCTCGAACGGCAAACTTTCGCTCAAGGTCATCGATCCGCAGCCCTTCACCGAGGAAGAGGATCGCGCCACCGAGCTCGGCATCTCGCCGATGCGCGTCGGCGCGGGGGAGAACATCTACCTCGGTCTCGCCGCCACCAATTCGACCGACGGCAAGGAGTCGATCCCGTTCCTGGATCCGCAGCTCGAGGAGCAGCTCGAGTATGACGTCGCCAAGCTGATCTATGGGCTATCCACCAACGAGCGTCCGGTCGTCGGCTGGCTGTCGTCGCTGCCGATGCAGGGCGATTTCGACATGCGCACCGGGCGCCCGCGTCCGCCATGGGTGGTGTACGCGCAGGTCGAGCAGCTCTACACGCTGCGCAACCTCGAGCCCTCGCTGACCGCGATCGACTCCGACATCGACGTGCTCGTCCTCGTGCACCCGAAGGACCTGCCGCCCGCGGCCCTGTACGCCATCGACCAGTACGTGATGCGCGGCGGCCACGTGCTCGCGTTCGTGGATCCGAACTCGCAGGCGGACGCCGCGGGCGCCGATCCATCCAACCCGATGGCGGCGATGGCGGCCGACAAGTCCTCGCATCTGGAGCCGTTGCTTTCGGCGTGGGGAGTGGATTTCAACCCGGACCAGGTGGTCGCGGACCTCGAACGCGGACTGCGCGTGACGATGCGCGAAGGCGAGCCGCCGGCCCAGCACATCGCCATCCTCGGCCTGGACGACACGGCCATGGCGCGCGACGTGATCACGGGCACGCTCACCAGCGTGAACCTCGCCACCGCGGGTAGTTTGAAGGCCAGGGAAGGCAGCAAACTGCAGTTCGAGCCGCTGATCCGCACCAGTGCCGAGGCCGGACTCCTGCCGAGCCAGCGCTTCGCGATGCTCACCGACCCGGCGACGCTGCGCGACGGATTCAAGCCCGCCGGCGAACAGGTCGTGGCCGCGCGCATTTCGGGCGATGCGCCGAGCGCCTATCCCGACGGTCCACCGCCGGGCGTGACGGCGGCCGCCGACGCGCTCGAGACCTCCGCCAAGCCGATCAACATCGTGGTGATCGCCGACTCGGACCTGCTCTCCGATTTCATGTGGGTGCAGACGGGCAACTTTCTCGGCCAGGTGATTTCGCGCTCCTTCGCGGACAACGGAAAGCTCGTCTGGAACGCGCTCGACAACCTCGCCGGCAGTTCCGATCTCATCAGCATCCGCGGCCGTGCATCGTATTCTCGCCCCTTCGAGAAGTTCGAGGAGTTGCGGCGCACCGCGGCCGCGCAGTTCCGCACGACCGAGCTCCAGCTCGAGGAACAGCTCCGGCAGACCGAGGAGAACCTCAGCAAGCTGCAAAGCGCGCAACCCGGCGACGAATTGCTGTCGCCCGACCAGGCGCGCGAGATCGAGCGCTTCCAGGAACAGAAGCTGCGCATCCGCAAGGAATTGCGCGCGGTCACGTCCGGCCTGGACCGCGACATCGAACGGCTCGGCGCGCGCGTGAAATTCATCAACATCATCCTCGTGCCCGGCGTGTTCGCGCTCATCGCCGTCGCGATGGCGTTGTGGCGCAAGCGCCGGCGCAGCGCGATCGCGATGCTGCGCAAGGGAGCGCCGGCATGAACCAGCGCAAGCTGACGATCCTCGCGGTCTCGGCCGTCGTGCTGCTGGCCGCCGGCATCTGGCTCAACGCGCACCGGGCCGATCAGCAGTCGGCGCCCTCGGGCGAAAAGGTCTTCCCGGAGCTCGCGGCCGCGCTCGGCGACGTCGAGGAAATCCGCATTTCGCGCGGCGACGGCAGCCGCACCACCCTTAAGCGCTCGCCATCCGGCTGGAGTGTCGTCGAGCGCAACTTCCCGGCGGACGGCACCCGCGTACGGGATCTCGCGTTCGCGCTCGCGAACCTCGAGATCGTCGAACGCAAGACGAGCGACCTGGCCAACTACCCGAAGCTCGGCGTCGAAGCGGCCGACTCGCCCACCGCGACCAGCACGCTGGTCGAAGTCGTCGCCGGTGAGAAGACCTGGCCGCTCATCGTCGGCAAACCTTCCGAAGGCCGCGCCGTCTACGTGCGCAAGCCCGCCGAAGCCGCGAGCGCGCTGGCGGAGCCCACCGTTTCCGTCGACCCGGACCAGAAGCGCTGGATCGACCGCCTGCTCACCGACATTCCCGGCGCGCAGGTGCACGACATCTCCGTCGACCCCGCCCAGGGCCCAGCCTATCTACTGAAGCGCGAGAAGCCCGACGCGGACCTCGTCATGAGCCCGATCCCGCGCGGCCGCACTCCCCTGACCACGATGTCCATCGACGGCCAGGCCGGTGCGCTGGTGTCGTTCAACTTCGACGACGTGCATGCCGTGCCCTCGCCCGCGCCGACCTACACGGATCGCGCGACGTTCCGCACCTTCGACGGACAGGTCATCGAATTCGCGGGTCGCCGCGACGACGGCAAGGCGTACGTGAGCGTTTCCGCCCAACGCGACCCGGCGCTCGCGGCGCAATTCCCGCAGCCGGCCGCGCCGGCACCGGCCGCGGACAAACCCCTGGCGGAATCGTCCGCTCCGGCGCCGGCTCCGGCCGCCGTGGCTGAAGCTCCGAAAGCGCAAGCGCGGACCGTCGAACGACTCGCCGCGCGTACGGCCGGCGTCGAATTCGAGATTCCGGTTTACAAGTACGAGTCGCTGTTCAAGCCGCAGGAAGAGCTGCTCGAAAAGAAGTAGCGAGCCCGGGCCGCCCCTCAGCGCGTCCGCGCGACGAGGACCAGCGCCGCCGTGGCCAACAACGCCGTCGGCAGCCAGGCGAGCAACAGTGGGCTCGCCTGGAACACGATCGCGCCGCTCTCGAGCGTGCGTTGCACGAAGAAGAACGACACGCCGATCAGCACGCCGACCATCATGCGCGCCCCCGAACCGGCCGAGCGCAGGCTGCCGAACACGAACGGCACGGCCAGCAATCCGGCGAACACGATCGCGCTCGTGCGCGCGATGCGCGACCAGAACGCGAATTCCTGCGCGGCTGAATCGAGACCGTTCTCGCGCAGGTGCCGGATGAGTCCGAACAACACGCGCGACTCTAGCTCGCGCGGCTGAACCACGGTCAGGCCGAGGAAATCTCCACCCACCGCCGACGAGAACTCGCGGCTCGACTCGTGGGCGGACTGGATCTGCTCCCCATCGAAACGCGTCGTCGCGTATTGCGACAGGCGCCAGCTCCCGTCCGGCTCGACCGTGGCCGTCGCGGCGGTCGACATCGCGACCAGCCGGTGATCCGGTGACAGCTCGAACACGCGCATTCCGCCAAACTCACCGCGGCCGGACTGCTGCATGACGTTGATGAGCAGGTTGCCGTCGCGCACCCACGCGCCACCCCTGCGCGCGAAGCTGATGTTGGAGAACTTGCTGAGCGCCTTCTGCTGCTTCGCCATCGCCTGCAGCGGCGGGGCGAGGAATTCGCCGCACAGCACCGCCAGCGCGATGAGCAATACGCCCGCCATGGCCACCGACCCGGCGATGCGCCATATCGATACGCCCGCCGCCCGCATCACGGTGAGCTCGCTGCCGCGCGCGAGCTGCCCGAGTCCGAGCAGCGTGCCGATCAGCACGCCGATGGGCATCAGTTCGTAGATCTGTTGCGGCATGTTGAGCAGCACGAACCAGAAGGCATCGAGCGCGGTGTAGGTGCCGACGCCGATGTCGTCCTGCTGGTTCGCGAACAGGAACAGCGCGAACAGCGTCAGCAGCACGGCCATGACGACGAACACGCCGCCCAGCATCGCGCGGATCACGTAGCGATCGAGCAGGTTCATGCCGGCGCGCCCTGCCCGCCGCCGGGCAACCGGTTGCGCGCCATGTTGCGGCGATACCTGAGGCGAGACAGATAGCCCGGAATGAACAGGATCGCGGCCGCGAGCAGTCCGACGATCGCGTGCACCCACCACAGGCCTAACCACTCCGGCACGACGCCGCGGGCGAGCCACATCCTGCCGGCGATGGTGAGCTGGATGTACACGAAGAAGATCAACACCGCGTACCCGATGCGCGCGTAACGCCCCTGCCGCGGCCGCAGGCGCGCGAGCGGCACCGCGATGATGGCGAGAACGGCCGCCATGAGCGGAAACGCCATGCGGAAATGCAGTTCCGCGCGCTGCTTGAGATCCTCCGATTGCGTGAGCACCGCGGTCGGCAGACCCTCGAGCGCAACCGCGCCGTCGGACAACGCCGGCAAGCGCACCGGGATGCTGTTCTCGGCGAAGCGCACGATGCGGAAGCGGCGCTCGCCGGGCTTGCCTTCGAAACGCTCGCCATCGTAGAGCGTGATCACCTGGAGATTGCCGTCCTCGTAGTAGGAGTGCGTCGCGCGCTGCGCGAGCGCGACCTCGATCTGGCCTCCCCGGTCGCGCTCGACGAAGACGCGAGTCAGCGTGCCGTCGGGCTCGGCGCCCTGCGCATACACCACCGTGCTGCCGCTGCCGAACATCCGGAACCGGCCCGCGGTGATCGGCGCGAACTGGCCGGCGCGCAGGGCCTCGCTGCGCAGCTCGAGAATGCGGCCCGCCGCCGCCGGCGCGATGTGCAGGGAAAGCAGCGCGATCAGCGCCGCAAGCACGGCGGTGAAGGCGAGAATGGGGCCGAGGACGGGTCGGATCCCTGCCCCGCAGGCCTGGGCCGCCGTCATCTCGCTGTCGTGGTAGAGGCGTCCGAGGCCCAGCACGATTCCCAGCAACAACCCTACGGGCACGATCAGCGCGAGGTTCTGGACGGCGCCGAGCAGGATCAGCTCGAGCACCACGCCCCGCGGGTACTGGCTTTCGGCCGCGCGCTCTAACACACGCGCAACCTGGTTGGTCAGCAATATGGCGAGCAGGACGCCCGTGACCGCGAGCCAGCTGACGGCGACTTCACGCAGAATGTAGCGGTCGAGTATCCGCAGCAAACGCCCACCCAAACAGAGTTGAGTTACACTTCGCGACCTTAAAGCACGGCCGCCCTCCGGGGAAGAACCGAACCATGCAGTTTGAAATCTGGACGAAGGCGCTCGCGGAGCTGCCGGTCGATTGTCTTGCCGTCGCCGTTCACGACGACGGAGAACTCTCCTCGGAGGCCCGGGCGCTCGA
>JAEZCR010000131.1 GCA_023433465.1 Pseudomonadota bacterium
GGGCCCGCTGCGTACCCTTCCCGCCCTTTTTTCCGAGAGATCAGCGGCTTCGGGCCGATCATCATGAAACGCACTTATCAGCCGAGCAAGATCAAGCGCAAACGCGCCACCGGGTTTCGCGCACGCATGAAAACCGCCGGCGGTCAGAAGGTTCTCGCGCGCCGCCGTTCCAAGGGACGCAAGAAGATCGTTCCCTGACGCGCAAGCGTCGTGTGAGCGCGGGCCGCCATGGAGCCCAGCCCCAACCCGAGCTCCAGACGATTGCGGTTCGGCGCCGAGCTGCGCCTGCGCAGCAAGCCGCAATTCGATGCGATCTATGCCGGCGGTCGTCGGATCGATGACCGGTACTTTGGATTACGTATCAAGGCCAATGGACTCGATCATCCCCGAGTCGGACTCGCCGTCGCGATAAAAACCGCGGGATCGGCCGTCGAGCGCAATCGGGTGCGCCGACTGGTTCGGGAAAGCTTCCGCCTCGCGCAACACGATTTACCCCCGGTCGACATCGTGGTCGCCGCAAAAAATCCGGTGCGCGGGGCGCCCGCGCCGACGTTGCGTGCTAGCCTCGCGGCCCTTTGGCAACGTGTCGCAAGTTGATGCGCCTCGTACTGAAAATACTGATTCGCGCGTACCAGCTCGTGTTGAGCCCGCTGCTCGGCCCGAGCTGCCGTTTCTATCCGTCGTGCTCGCACTACGCGCTCGAGGCCTTGGAAGCGCACGGCGCCCTGCGCGGCACCTGGCTCACGGTCAAGCGCATTTCCCGCTGCCATCCCTGGCACGAGGGCGGTTTCGATCCCGTCCCGGCCTGTCACAAGCATTCTCATGACTAACAACATTCGCGTCTTTCTGTGGCTCGGCCTCGCGCTGGCCCTGTATCTGAACTACACGCAGTGGCAGATCGACTTCGGTCCGAAGCCGGCCACGCCCTCGGTTGCGACTGGCGATGCTGCCGCAACGATCCCGGCGACTCCGGCCGATACTGTCCCCCAGGCGGTGCAATCGAGCGCCGATTCGACGGGCGCCGATGCTGACGTACCCACGTCGGCCGCACCTGTCGCCGCGGCGCCGGCCGCGACTCCTGCGGTGGAAGCCCAGACCGCAGGCGTCGTGCGCGTGACCACCGACGTCCTCGTGCTCGACATCGATCTCAAGGGCGGCACGCTCGTGCGCGCCGAGCTGCCGGGTTATCCGATGGTCAAGGGGCAGCCCGATCCGGTCGTGCTGTTCAATCGCGACAGCGCGGCGAATTTCTACGTGATGCAGACCGGTCTCACGAGCGCGAAGGCGGAGGACAAACGTCCCAATCACCTCGCGGTTTTCTCGAGCGCGCGGAACAAGTACGAACTCGCGTCGGGACAGGACGAACTGCGTGTCCCGATCACGTGGACCGACGACGCGGGCGTGACGGTCACGAAAACGTTCACGTTCACACGCGGCGGCTTCGCGGTCGGCCTCGAGTACCAGGTCGTCAACTCGAGCGAATCGCCCTGGGTCGCCAACTCGTATGCGCGCATCGTGCGCACCGATCCGGAAGTCGAGCGCTCGATGTTCCGGGTCGAGAGCTTCTCGTTCCGCGGTCCCGCGTTCTTCGGGCCGAAGAATCCGGGGGACGACAACCACTACCACAAGGTGCCGCTGGAAGATGCGCACAAGTGGAAGCTGCCCGCGGGTGTGGTCGATGGCTGGATCGCGGGACTCCAGCATCACTTCGTGAGCGCCGTCGTTCCGAACCCCGCGCACAAGTACGATCTGTCGCTCAATGTGAACGACCGTCAGTTCATCCTCGGCGTACTCGGCGAGACGCAGTCCGTCGCGCCGGGCACCACCGCGGTCATCAAGGAAACACTGTTCGTCGGTCCGAAGCTGCAGCGCCAGCTTCAGGCCTTGCACCCCGAGCTCGATCGCGTCGCGGATTACGGGTTCCTGCACCTGTTGTCGAGGCCGCTGTTCGTCCTGCTCGATTTCCTCCACAAGATGGTCAACAACTGGGGCCTCGCGATCATCCTCGCGACGTTCCTGCTCAAGCTGCTGTTCTATCCGTTGTCGGAGAAAGCCGGACGTTCGATGGCGCGTATGCGCGCTCTCGCGCCGCGCATGAAGGCGCTGCAGGAAACCTACAAGGACGACCGCGCGAAGCTCGGCCAGGCGACGATGGAGCTGTACCGCTCCGAGAAGGTGAATCCGCTCGCGGGTTGCCTGCCGATGCTGATCCAGATGCCGGTGTTCCTGGCGTTCTACTGGGTGCTGCTCGAGAGCGTCGAGATGCGTCAGGCGCCGTTCTTCGGCTGGATCAACGATCTGTCCGCGCGCGATCCGTTCTTCATCCTGCCGGCGCTCAACGGCCTCGCCATGTGGGTGCAGTACAAGCTGAACCCGCCGCCGCCGGATCCGATGCAGGCGAAAATCTTCCAATTCATGCCGATCGTCTTCTCGGTCATGTTCGCGCTGTTCCCCGCCGGCCTGGTGCTCTACTGGGTCACGAACACGGGCCTTTCGATCGCCCAGCAGTGGAACATCAATCGCCGCATCGCGGCAGAGGACAAGGCGCGCAAGAAGTAGCGCGCCCGAGGTCGGAGTAAACTCGCGTGGCGCGGCTCGATGCCGCGTCCACGCGTATGACCCACCCTGACACCATCGTCGCAGCCGCAACACCACCTGGACGCGGGGGCGTCGGGGTGGTGCGGCTATCCGGCCCGAAGGCTCCCGAAATCGCGGCGATCATTCTCGGCGACCTGCCGCAACCGCGGCTCGCCAAGCTCGCGCCCTTTCTCGACGAAACTGGCAACGCCATCGACGTCGGCATTTCATTGTTCTTCCCGGGTCCGCATTCCTACACGGGTGAACACGTGCTCGAGCTGCACGGCCACGGTGGCCCCATCGTGATCGAACGGTTGATCGATCGCTGTCTCGCGCTCGGTGCGCGCCGCGCGCGTCCCGGTGAATTCACCGAGCGCGCCTTCCTCAACGACAAGATAGACCTCGCGCAGGCGGAGGCCGTGGCGGACCTCATCGACGCCGGCTCGCGCGACGCCGCGCGCGCGGCGATGCGTTCGCTGCAGGGCGAATTCTCCAGCATGGTCCAGGGGCTCACCGACGCGCTGATCGACCTGCGCACCTACGTCGAGGCCGCGATCGATTTCCCCGAGGAGGAAATCGACTTCCTCGCCGACGCAGAGCTGACCGAACGCCTAACTAGCGTGCGCGGGCACTTCGACGCGGTAGCCGCGGCCGCGCGCCAGGGCCGCCTGCTGCGCGACGGCATCACGGTCGTACTCGCGGGGCGTCCCAATACCGGGAAATCGAGCCTGCTGAATCGCCTGGCCGGTTACGATGCGGCGATCGTCACGGCGATTCCGGGCACGACGCGCGACATCGTGCGCGAACGCATCGACATCGACGGCCTGCCGCTGCACGTGCTCGACACGGCGGGGTTGCGTGATTCGGAGGATGTGGTCGAGCGCGAGGGCGTGCGGCGCGCCGCGGCCGAGATGTCCCGCGCGGAACGGGTGCTGTTCGTGATCGACGCGGCCGAGGATCCCGACGCGCGCGCGTTCGCGGCGGAACGCGCCCGACTGCCTTCCGAAGTACCTGTCACGCTGGTTTTCAACAAGATAGACCTCGCCCCGGGCTTACCCGTAGGTGAGACCATTTCAGGACCACCCCGCGTGCACGTGTCCGCGATCACCGGCGATGGTCTCGACATGCTGCGCGCGCACCTCAAGGATTGCGTGAATTTTCAAAGCGCCGACGGTGGCAGCATCTCGGCGCGGCGCCGCCACCTGGACGCCCTGGCGCGCGCGCGGCAGTGCGTCGAAACCGCCGCACGAGAGCTCGAACAGCGCCGGGCCGGCGAGCTGGTCGCCGAGGAATTACGCGCTGCACAACGGGCGCTCGAGGAAATAACGGGAATATTTACCGCGGATGACTTGTTAGGCCGTATCTTCGGATCGTTCTGCATAGGAAAATAGGCGCGTGTCGGTAGGTAATCCCTGTCATCCCCCGAAGGACGTGCAACTGGCTCTCGAGAGCCTGTTCGGCCAGCGCGTGGGCCACGTGAAAGTGATCCAGTACTCCATCTACGTGCGCTTCCACTGGCGCGCGATCGCGACCACGCGCCCGAACCGCATCTACCTGCGCGGCAGCGGCAAGGAATTCTTCGCCGACGGGCCGCTTGTGCTGCACGAGTATTTCCACGTGCTGCGGCAATGGGCCACGGGCGACCTGACCATTTCGGCCTATCTGATGGAATGTTTCCGCCGGGGTTACTGGGACAACCGTTTCGAAGTCGAAGCGCGTGAATTCACGTCCTCGGAGATCTTCCGTTACCGCTCGCTGCTCGCGCAGCACCGCGCCGCGGAACTGCCGCCGGGCGTGCGCGCGCTGCACCGCCGCACGGCCTGACTACCCCAGCAATCCCTCGCGCCGGTACAGCCGGCCCGCGATATACGTGAGCACGACGCCGTACACCAGCGTGCTCACCACTGAAATCGTGACGTGCAGCGGCACGATCTCCTCGGCGCGCACCAGTGTCGTCAACAACAAGTGCTGGCTCAGGAACGGCACGAACATCAGCGACGTCTTGGCCTGCAGCCCGAGCATTCCCGCGAACATCAGCGGCAGCGTGGGAATCGTGATCACGAGGCCGAGATAGGTCTGCGCTTCACGGTAACTCTTCGCGAAACCCGACACGATGCTCAGGTACGCCGCGCCGAACAGGATCAGCGGCGCGCAGCACGCGATCATGCGCAGTACCGACGACGGTCCGAGATTCGCGCTGCTGCCGAGCTGCTCCAGCCCGACAAAGCTCATGGCGATCGCGAACATGGTGATCGTGAGCACGAGCGAGATGAACATGTAGGCCGCTGCGGCCAGCACTTTGCCGTACACGAGGTTTTCGCGCGGCACCGGTGTCGTCAGCAGCACCTCGAGCGAGCCGCGCTCGCGTTCGCCGGCCGTCGCGTCGATGGCGAGATAGAGCCCGCCGAACAGCATCGACAACAGCACGAGGTACGTCATCATGTTGAGCACGAGAACCGAGCGGCTCGAGGGCGTCGAGACGTCTATCTCCTGAACGGCGATCGGCAACACGGAGATCGGGTCGATGCCGCGCGCGAGGAACCGTAGCTGTGCGATGTCGAGACCGTACTGGGCGACCAGCGAACGCACGCGACCCACGCCGCGGCGGTCGAAGCCGCGCGAGCTGTCCGAGTAGAGCGCCACCGGCGCGGGCTGGCCTTCCTGCAAGCGCGCGCCGAAGTCCTCGGGGATGTCGAGGATCATCTTGTGGGTCTGCGAGACGATCGCGGCGCGTGCGCCGGCTTCGTCGAGCGTCACCTTCTCGATGTCGATGCCGCGCGCTTCGAGGTATGCGAGCAGGTTCGGCGCGCGATCCGCGTGATTCACGGCCACGCTGATGTTCTCGTCGGATTGGACCTCGAATCTCGAGATCATGAACTGCACCAGGAAGGCGAGCAGCACGGGTCCGAGCACCGGGCCGAACACGAGCGCGGACAGCAGCGTGCGGCGGTCGCGCAGGTTCTCGCGAAACTCCTTGCGAAAGACCGCCCGGATGCCGTGCAGGCTCACGGTGCCTTCCCTTCGTCGTTGCCGTTGCTGTCGTTCATGAGACTCACGAACGCGTCCTCGAGCTGCGTATTGCCCGCGCGCGAGCGGATGTCGGCGAGCGCGCCGGCGGCAACGACCTGGCCATTGGCGATGACGACGACCTCGTCGCAGAGCTGCTCGACTTCCTGCATCACGTGGCTCGAGAACAGCACGCAGTGCCCGGCGTCGCGCAACTGCGCCAACAACTTCCGCAGTCCACGCACCGCCATGACGTCGAGGCCGTTGGTGGGCTCGTCGAGCAGCACGTTGCGGGGCTTGTGAACCAGCGCGCGCGCGAGCGCGGTCTTGAGCTTCTGGCCCTGGGAGAAACCCTTCGCGAGCCGGTCCGCGAACGGCTGCATCTCGAGCAGCTCGACGAGCTCGGCCGCGCGCCGGGCGCGATCCTCGCGCGCCATCCCGTGCAGCTCGCCGAAGTACTCGATGTTCTCGCGCGCGGTGAGATGGCTATAGACGCCCGCGCCATGCGACAACACGCCGATCGACCGCCGCGCGGTCAGCGGATCCGCGAGCACGCTCACGCCGTCGACGAACGCGTCGCCCGAATTCGGACGCAGCACCGTGTACAACATGCGCAGCGTCGTGGACTTGCCGGCGCCGTTGGCGCCTAACAACCCGGTGATCTGACCGTCCCGCGCGATGAAACTCACGCCGCGCACGGCGGCGACGCTGCCGAAGGACTTGGTGAGTTCGCGTGCTTCGAGCATCGTTCAGGGCGCCGGGCCGGAAAGGGTGATGAAGAAGGGCATCGGCTTGAGTTTCTGCGTGCACGACGTATCGAGACCCTTCGCCGTGCCCGCGGCCACGAAGCTCGCGATGATGCGGTCGACGCACGGCGCGATGAGTTGCCCGTGGCCGTGGCCCGCGACGATCACGTGATTGCTGTCGGCGAAGGCCTGCTGCGCGATCGTCGCGTATTCGGGCGGCGTCACCGGATCATCGGCGCCGGACAGCAGCAGCGCCGCGGCCTTGCTCCGAAGCGGCGCGTGCAGGTCCTCATCGACCACGCCGCGCGGCCACTCGCGGCAGGCCGCCATGAGCTGCTCGACCATCTCGGCGCCCATGTGCGTCGCCTCGAGCGTCGCGCGATCGAGCTTGCCGGACTCGATCAGCGGAATGTCCTCGCTGCACGCGACGCTGTTGTGCATGCCGTACGCGAAGGCTTCGTCGAGCGTGCGCGCGAACACGCGGAACTGGTTGGCGAGCGGAACGTAGTTGCCCTCGTGCGCGGCCAGGTGCAGCGACAGCGGCAGCAGCGCGGCCTGGTCGTCGTTGTAACTCGCGAAGCGCAGCACGGCGGACATGTGCCGCGCGGTGAATTCGAACTCGAGCGGTTTGCCGCTCGCGTCGTTGATCGTCACGCTCGGCGGGTTCGCGGCGAGCTTCGTGCGCAGCGCGCGGTAATCGCCGAATGGATCCTTGAAGGCCTGGGCGCACGCGGCGTCCTTCGCGCAGCGGTCGAGGATGCGCTCGAGCGCGCGCTCGGCGTCCACCGCGGTGGCGGGGCCGAGCACGGTGGCCGGATCGACCACGCCATCGAGAATCAGCGTGCGAGTGACCTCGGGGTAGCGACGCGCGAAGTGTTGCGCCACGCGCGTGCCGTACGACTGCCCGTAAAGATTGATGCGCGCATACCCGAGGGCGCGTCGCACCGTATCGAGATCGCGCACGGCGACGCTGGTCGTGAACTGCCGCAGGTCCGACGTCTTGAGCAGTTCGTCTCGGCAGCGATTCGCTTCGGGGCCGACTTCGATCTCGGAGAACTTCTGGAACAGGTCCGCGTCCATGCCGGGGCAGTCGAGACGGTGCGAGCGCCCGGTGCCGCGCTGATCGACGAGGATGATGTCCCGGTCGCGGCGCACGCGTTCGAATGCCGCCGCGGCCGCGGTGTACAGATCCACGGCCGAGCCGCCGGGACCGCCCGCGAGCAGGAACAGCGGATCCTTCGCCTCGTTGAGGCTGATGGCCGGCACGCGCGCGACGAACAGCTCGATCTTGCGCCCGTTGGGGTCATCGTGATTTTCGGGAACGGTGAACGACGCGCACTCCGCGGGAAGCGCCTGGATGCGCGCGGGATGTTCGAGACGGCAGGGTTTCAACGACAGCGCCGGGGGCGGGTCGGCCTGCGCGAACGCGAGAGGAGCGAGAGTTAGTAGCCCTGCCAGCAGGCGAAATCGCATCATGCGGCGCGCAGGATACACGACGCGCACGAATGAAAACGGGCGCTGCTCATGCGAGTGAACAGCGCCCGCGAACCCTCGCGGTTACCGGCGACGCTGCTGCCGGTCGTGCTTCTGGCGATAAATGCGGCGCGACTGCTGATTGGTTTCGTGCTGCAGGTGGACGCGCTCGCGCGCGGTCACCACGCCGTCCGCCTTCGCGCGATCCTCGACCCGGTTCACGTGGACCTGGCCGACCGCGAGACGGCGAGCTTCGGGGCGGGTGAGCTCGCCGCTTTCGACGCCCTGCTCGATGCGCTCGCGCTGATTCTCCTGGCGCGTGTCGACGTTCGGAGTGCCCGCGGACGCGATGCCCGACACGGCGAGGGTGAGGGACAGGCCGATGCCGGCCAGGGTGCTCTTCTTCATCGTTTTCTCCCGTTTCTTCCTTGGGGCCGGAAATCGGCGCTCCATGGCCTCAACAACGGCCCGTACGCGGTGGCGTTGACATCCGGCCGGGCCTACAATGCGCGGCCTTAACTCCTTGATCTGGCGGAAATTCCGTGGCCTCAGCGGGCGACTTTGACGTAATCGTGATCGGCGGTGGCCATGCGGGCACCGAGGCCGCGCTCGCGTCCGCGCGCATGGGCGCGCGCACCCTGTTGCTCACGCAGTCGATCGAGACGCTGGGGCAGATGAGCTGCAACCCCGCGATCGGCGGGATCGGCAAGGGCCACCTGGTCAAGGAGATCGACGCGCTCGGCGGCGTGATGGCGCGCGCGGCGGACGCCGCGGCTATCCAGTCGCGCACACTGAACGCGAGCAAGGGACCCGCGGTGCGCGCCACGCGCATTCAGGCGGATCGGCAGCTCTACAAGGCATTCATCCGCCATGCGCTCGAGAACCAGCCGAACCTCACGCTGTTCCAGCAGGAGTGCGGAGATCTCATTGTCGAGAACGACGTCGTGCGCGGCGTCGTCACCGTGACGGGCATCGAGTTCCGCGCGCGCGCGGTGGTCCTCACCGTCGGCACTTTCCTCGGCGGCCGCATCCACGTGGGCCTCGACAATTACGCGGGTGGCCGCGCCGGCGATCCGCCCTCGAACAAGCTCGCGGAGCGCCTGCGCGCACTACCGTTCCGCACGGCGCGCCTGAAGACGGGCACGCCGCCGCGCATCGACGGACGCACGATCGATTACAACGGTCTCGCGGCGCAGCACTCCGACGAGCCACATCCCTTGTTCAGCTACCTCGGCCGGCAAACCGATCATCCGCGACAGCTCCCCTGTCACATCACCGCGACCACCGAGCGGACGCACGAGATCATCCGTGCGGCGACCGATCGCTCGCCGATGTTCACAGGCAAGATCGAAGGCGTCGGCCCGCGCTACTGTCCCTCGGTCGAGGACAAGGTAGTCAGGTTCGCGGACAAGTCCTCGCACCAGATCTTCATCGAGCCCGAAGGCCTGAACACGCACGAGGTGTATCCCAACGGCATCTCGACGAGCCTGCCGTACGACGTGCAGCGCGAATTCGTGCGCACCATCCGGGGATTCGAGAACGCGCACATCACGCGGCCCGGCTACGCTATCGAATACGACTTCTTCGATCCGCGCGATCTCGACCCGTCGCTCGAGACGAAGACGCTCGGCGCGCTGTTCTTCGCGGGCCAGATCAACGGCACAACCGGTTACGAAGAGGCCGCGGCGCAGGGACTCATCGCCGGCATCAACGCCGCGCGTTCCGCGCGCGGCGCGGAGCCGTTCGTGCCGAAGCGCGCGGAAAGCTACGTCGGCGTGCTCATCGACGACCTGGTGACGCGCGGCACGCGCGAGCCGTATCGCATGTTCACGAGCCGCGCGGAACATCGCCTGCTGCTGCGCGAGGACAACGCCGACCTGCGACTCACGCCGATCGGCCGCGAGCTCGGCCTCGTCGACGATGAGCGCTGGGCGTTCTTCGAGGCGAAGCGTTCGGGCAGCGAACGTGAGCTTGCGCGCTTTCGCGCCACGCGCATCAAGGCGAACGAGATTCCGGCCGACTGGCAGTCGCGCGTGCTCGGCGACACCGCGACGCGCGACGTCGTGACGGCCTTCGACCTGTTGCGGCGGCCCGAGGTGGAATACGACGACGTCGTCGAATTGATTGGACCGATGGAAGCGAACGCGGACGAACGGCTGGCGCCTCAGATCCGCGCGCAGCTCGACGTCGCCGCCAAATACGCCGGCTACATCGAGCGCCAGGAAGAGGAAATCGCGCGGCAGCGCCGCAACGAGGAAACGCGGCTGCCGCCCGACCTCGATTACTCGCGCGTCGCAGGACTCTCGAACGAAGTGCGCCAGAAGCTCGAACAGATCCGCCCCGCGACCGTGGGGCAGGCGGCGCGTGTCTCCGGCGTCACGCCGGCGGCCGTCTCCATCCTGCTCGTGCATCTCAAGAAATCCAGCCGCGCTGCCTGATGGCGCGGATCACTCGCCGTCATGTGCTGATGTCAGCGCCCGCGGCGGCGCTGGCCCTGGCCGCCTGCGCCGATCGTGACCGCTCGAAAGGTGGGGGCAAGGACGGAGCGATCCTGCTGCGCGGCAACGGGCCCGATCCGGATTCCCTCGACCCGCACCGCGCGCGCCTGTGGGAATCCATGGTCGTCCTGCGCGACCTGTTCGAATGCCTGACGCGCCTCGACCGGAACGCCAAGGCGGTTCCCGCCGCGGCCGAGAGCTGGTCCGTGAGCGACGACGGTCGGGTGTACACCTTCAAGCTGCGGCCGAACCTGCGCTGGTCGAATGGCGAGCCGCTCGTGGCCGAGGATTTCGCCGCGGGCATGCGCCGCCTGGTCGATCCGGCCACCGCGTCGCAGTACGCGCAGGTCGTCGACGTGATCCAGAACGCGTCCGAGATCGCCGCGGGGCAGAAGCCCGTAGATTCGCTCGGTGTGGCCGCGCCGGACGATGCCACCGTGACCGTCACGCTCACGAACCCGGCGCCCTACCTGCCGGGACTCATGGCGCATCCATCGAGCGCACCGCTGCATCGTCCCTCGCTCGCGAAACATGGCGACCGTTTCTCGCGTCCCGGCGCGCAGGTGTCGAACGGCGCGTTCGTGCTCGACGAATGGCTGCAGGGCAGCTACATCCTCGCGCGGCGCAACACGAACTACTGGAACGACGCGGCCAACCGGCTCGACGCCGTGAAGTACCTGCACATCGCCGACGAGAACGCCGAGCTGCGCGCCTATCGCGCCGGCGAGGTGCATTGCACCGCGGTCGTTCCGCGCGGACAGTTCGGCTGGATCCAGGAGAACCTCTCGTCCGAGCTGCACGTCGCGCCGCAACTCAGCACTTACTACTTCGGCTTCAACCTCGATCGTCCGCTGTTCAAGGATCCGCGCGTGCGGCGCGCGCTGTCGATGGTGATCGACCGCGAGCGGCTCACGAACAGCGTGCTGCGGGTCGGCGAAGTGCCGGCCTACAGCTGGGTGCCGCCGGGCGTGAACGACTACACCACACAAACCTTCGATTACGCCGGCACTCCGATGCCGAAGCGCATCGAGGAGGCGCGCGGGCTGCTGCGCGCGGCGGGATTCTCGAAGGACAGGCCGCTCGATTTCGAGCTGCGCTACAACACGGGCGAGGTCCACGCCAAGGTCGCGGTGGCCGTGGCCGCGATGTGGAAGGAGGCGCTCGGCATCGAGCCTCGCCTGGCGGCCGTGGAGTTCAAATCACTGATGCAGGACATCGATCGGCGCGAAGTCGACGTGTTCCGCACCTCGTGGATCGGCGACTACAACGACCCTTACACGTTCCTGCAGTACCTCAAGAGCAGCTTCGGCATCAACCTGCCGCGTTACTCGAGCGCACGCTACGACTCATTGCTCGAGGAGGCGTCGGCGCAGACGGATCCGGCGCGGCGGCGTCAAATGCTCGAGGAGGCCGAGCGCATCGCGCTCGCGGATCATCCGCTGATCCCGCTCTATTACTACGTCAACAAACACCTGGTGAAACCCAGCGTCGTCGGCTGGTACGACAACGTCATGAACGTGGTCTATTCCCAGGATCTCGCGGTGACCGGCCCGCCGGACTGAAGCACAGTCTGTCGACGGTTTCCGACAGGGTCTTCATTGTCGATTCCGACACGGAATCGTCACGCCGCCGACATCCACCGATCACGTCGCTCCCCGAAGATGCGCGCGACCACCAAGCGTCGAGCCAGGGGAGTGAGTCCGTGACAGAAGCATCCGCAACCATCGCCTTCAACGGACTCGTCCCGACCCAGTTCGACGAGATCGCCGATACCGCCGCGTGCGCGGTCGACGATCACCTCGAGCAGCTGCAGCGTCAGTACGCGGCCGCGACCCGCGCCGCGGTGCACGCGAGCATCGAACTGGAGCTCCTCGAGATGCGGGACGACATCCCCGCGAACGTGCTGACCCAGGCGCGCCGCCAGCAGGCGGCGGCGGACACGCGCTGCCTGCGGCTGCAGCGCGCCATCGGCGCGCTCACGAGCCGCAGGGACAATAGCTAGACGTCAGCGCGCGGCCTGCTCCGCGATCCAGGCGCGCATCTCGGTATCGAGGATCGACAGCGGCAACGCGCCGCTGCCCAGCAGCTTGTCGTGGAACGCGCGCACGTCGAACTTGCTGCCCAGCGTCTTCTCGGCCTCGGCGCGCAGCGCCTTGATCCGCAGCTCGCCCATCTTGTAGGCCAGCGCCTGGCCCGGCCAGGAGATGTAGCGGTCGACCTCGTTGGCGATGTCGAGGTCGCTGCGGCCGGTGTTCTGCTTCATGAAGTAGATGGCCTGCTCGCGCGTCCACTTGAACGCGTGCATGCCCGTGTCCACGACCAGCCGCGCCGCGCGCCACATGTCGTAGTTGAGCTGGCCGAACTTCGAGAAGTCGTCCTGGTAGAGACCGAGGTCGTAGCCCAGCTTCTCGCTGTACAGCGCCCAGCCTTCGACGTAAGCGGTATAACCCGCGTTGCGGCGGAATTCCGGCACGCCGGTGAGCTCGTACGCGCGCGCGATCTGCAGGTGGTGACCCGGCACCGCTTCGTGCGCCGTGAGCGCGTCCACTTCCCACATCGGCCGCGATTCGGGCTGGTAGAGATTCACGAAGAACACGCCCGGGCGCGAGCCGTCGAGCGTCGGCGGCAGGTAGTAAGCCGTCGTCGTCGTCGGCGCGCTGGCCGCGGGGACCGGACGGATCTCGAACGGCGTCTTCGGCAGGATTCCGAACTGCGTCGGCAGCTGCGCCTGGATGCCGCGCGCGGCCTTGTCGTAGGCGGCCTTGAGCTCTTCCGGCGTCTTGTAGAAGAACCGCGGATCGGTGCGCAGGAAGCCGAGGAACTGCTCGAGCGTGCCGAGGAAGTTGATGCCCTCGAGCGTCTTCTCCATCTCGGCGCGGATGCGCTTCACCTCGTCGAGCCCGATGTTGTGGATGCGGGCCGGATCGGGGTTGTCGATCGTCGTGTAGAGCTTGATGCGGTTGCGGTAGTACTGCTCGCCGCCGGGAATGTCGTAGATGCCGACGGTGTCGCGCGACGCGGGTAGATAGACCCCGCGGAAGAACCTGTCGAAGCGCTGGAACGCCGGGACCGTGACGTTCTGCACGGCGGCCTTGCCGGCGGCCTGCAGCCGGGCCTTCTCCGCTTCCGGAATGCTGGCCGGCATGTTCTTGAAGGGCGCGTAGAACGGGCTCGCCTCGGGATCGCTCACGAGCTGCGGCTTGATCTGCTCGAGCACCTTGTTGATCGTGACGCGCGGCTGCGTCAGCTTCTCGGTGGTGCCCTGCGTCAGCAGCGCGATCCACTGGTCGATGAAGACGCCGGAGGCGTTCAGGCGGGCGATGAAGTTGTCGTAGTCCTTGACCGTCTTGAACGGAGTGAACTCGACGATGTCGGCGAGCAGCTGCGGGCCGTCGAACGTGCGCGTCGCGAACATCCACGGCTTGAACTGGTACTCGGCGATCTTCGTCTTGATTTCGTACTGGAACAGGTCGTAGTTGAGCTGGTCGGCCTTGTCGAGCTTCTCGCGCTTGATCTTCGCGAGCGCCTGCAGGCGCGTGTAGTTGCGCTTCTGGCGCAGGTCGATCGCCTCGACCGACATGTCGGGCAGCCGGTCGTTGTAGCGGGTGTCACCGAGCTGCGTGGCCCCGATCGGATCGTCCGCGAGGTCTTCCTGCCAGGCGGAGTCGAACAGTTTGATGAGCGGCGCGTTGGCCGGTTTCTTGGCGGCGAGCGCGGTGTCGACGGTGAGCAGTCCCAGAGGGGCCAACAAGGCAATCAGTATGTTGCGGCGCATAGCCGCTCCATTCTCAGCCACCCAAGCGGGAAGCGGCAAGGGGTTCGCTGCGCACGTGCCCCATCGCGGGACGGAATTTCAGGATCTGCGCGTGTTCGACGTGAACTTCGCACGAAACGAGCTTGACGTTCGTGTCTGCGAGAAACGCCGAGAGGAAGCTCTGCACGCCGTCGAAACGCTCGCGCGCGCCGGGCGAGTCCTGGACCTGCCCCACGACCTTGGCCTGCCAGTGCTGCGCGCGCGGCTCGCTCTTGCGCAGCTCCGCGAAACAGCGATCGAGCAGCAGCAGGTCGGTCGAGAGGGTCGTGTCCGTGAGCTCGGGATCCTGGACGCGGCCCGGGGGGCCCACTCGCAGGTGGACCAACGCGCCCGACTCGAGGACCGCGTCGTACAGACATAACGCAAACGTCGATTCGAGCTGGGCAACGAGCACGACGTCGTTGTTCACGACATCGAAATGATCGGGTTCGACTCTGACTTCCGGAACGGGGGCTTCTGACACGGCGACCTGATACTAAGACGGTTTCCCGGCGCGCGCCCGCTTCGTGGTGGCTGGCGTCTTCGCTGGCATCCCTGGCCCGCGAATCATCGCAAACTCGCAGGGGTATTCCCATGTCGCCGCGCAGATACGTACGGTTTCGGCGACCCGAGCGTATGATCTTTTGACATTGGACCCGCCGGAGGTAGCCCATGCTTTCCGTGCAACAGTTGTTGGATCACAAACCGAAGGCCATCTACTCGGTGAGACCTGGCGACCCGGTCATCGAGGCCATCCGGAAGATGGCCGAGCACCATATCGGCGCATTGCTGGTCATGGACGGGGATCGGCTCGTCGGCATCGTTTCCGAGCGCGACTACGCGCGCAAGGTCGTGCTCATGGGACGTTCGTCCGAGGAGACCCGGGTCGACGAAATCATGACACCGAAGGTCATCACCGTGACCGCCAAGCAGGACGCTCATGACTGCATGCGCCTCATGACCGACAAGCGCATCCGTCACCTGCCCGTCATGTCCGGCGAGAAGGTCGTCGGTGTGCTGTCGATAGGCGACCTCGTGAGGGCCGTGATCGAAGAGCAGGAGCGCACCATCGCGGACCTGGAGACGTACATCCACGGCTGAACGCCATGGCTGATCGGGAAGTCACTTCCGCCAGAACGTCGCGGTGAACAACACGACCAGGCTGAAGATTTCCAGGCGCCCGACCAGCATCGCGAACGTACAGATCCAGGTCTGCACGTCGGTCAGTCCCGAGAAGTTGGTGGACGGGCCGACGGTGCCCATGCCGGGGCCGAGGTTGTTGATGGAGCCCACGGCAGCCGAGAACGACGACACGAAGTCGAGGCCGGTCGCGAGCAGCGCGAAGGTGAGGACGAGCGCCGTTCCGAAGTACAGGAAGATGAAAGCGAGCACGGAGTACACCACGCGCTCGGGAATGGGATGGCCGCCGATGCGGATCGGGATCATCGCGCTTGGATGGACGAGTAGTTTGAGTTCGCGCCGCGCCTGCCGCACCAGCAGCAGCGTGCGGAACATCTTGATGCCGCCGCCCGTCGAGCCGGTGCTGCAGGTGATGGCGCTCAGGAACAGCAGCCATACGGGCAGGAACGACGGCCACTTCTCGTAATCCTCCGTCACGAAGCCGGTGGTCGTCGCGATCGAGACCACCGTGAACACGGAATGCCGGAAGCCATCGGCGAAGCCCGAATACGTGCCGTCTATCCATAACAGCAGCGCCACGAACGCGACCGACGTGCCGAGCACGATGAGTACGGCCTTGCCCTCCGAATCGCTCTTGTACGGCGCCAGCGTCAACGAGCGCAGGGCGAGGAAGTGACGCGAGAAGTTGAATGCGGCGACCACCATGATCGCGATCAGCACCAGCTCGATGGCGTGCGAATCGAACCAGCCCACGCTCGCGTCGTGGGTGGAGAAGCCGCCGAGCGCGATGGCCGAGAACGCGTGGCAGATCGCGTCGAACCAGCTCATGCCCGCCACGCGCAACGCGACGATGCCGACCACCGTGATGGCGGCGTACGTGAACCACAGGGCCTTCGCGGTTTCGGTGATGCGCGGCGTGAGCTTCTCGTCCTTCACCGGTCCCGGCGTTTCCGCCTTGTAGAGCTGCATGCCGCCGACGCCGAGCAGCGGCAGCACGGCGACCGCGAGCACGATGATGCCTATGCCGCCTATCCAGTGCAGCACGTGGCGCCACAGATTGATCGACTGGGGCAGCTCGTCGAGGTGGTTGAGCACCGTCGAGCCGGTCGTCGTGAGCCCGGACATCGCTTCGAAGTACGCGTCCGTGAACGACAGGTCGGGCAGTGCGATCATGAGCGGAATCGCCGCGGAGGCGGACATGAGCACCCAGGACAGCGTCACGAGCAGGAAGCCGTCGCGCGGCTTGAGCTCGCGTCGGTAGGGGCGTGTCGCGAACGCCACGGCGAGTCCAACTACCGCGTTGATGACGCCGGCCGCCACGAAGTCGATGACCGCCCCATCGCGCACGCCCAGCGACCACGCGATCGGCAATAGATAGAGCAGGCCGAAGAAGGCCATCATGAGCCCGAGGACGTGCGCGACGGCCAACAAGCTTCGCGTCCCTCCCGGATCAGCGGCCGCCCGGCCCGGAGAACAGGCGCTCGACCTGTTCGACGTGCCGGCGGTCCGACAGGAACACGATCACGTGATCGTCGTTGTTGATCATCGTGTCGTGATGGGCAATCATGACCGCATCCCCGCGCGCCACCGCGCCGATCGCGGCGCCGTCCGGCAGCGGGATGTCCTCGACCCTGCGGCCCACGACGCGCGACGTGCGATCCGTTCCGTGCACCACCGCCTCGAGCGCCTCGGCCGCGCCGCGGCGCAGGCTGTGCACGCGCACCACGTCGCCGCGGCGCACGTGCGCGAGCAGCGAGCCGATCGTGATGGTCTGCGGCGAGATCGCGATGTCGATACTGCCGCTCTCCATGAGATCGGCGTACGACGGCTTGTTGATCAACGCCATGACCTTCTTCGCGCCCAGGCGCTTGGCGAGCATCGCGGACAGGATGTTCGCCTCCTCGGAATTCGTGAGCGCGGCGAAGACGTCGCAACTGTCGATGTTCTCTTCGATCAGCAGCTCTTCGTCGGCCGCGTCGCCGTTGAGCACGATGGTGTTGAGCAGCAGTTCCGAGATGCGGCGCGCGCGCTTCGGATCGCGCTCGATCAGTTTCACCTGGTTCTGTTCCTCGAGCCGCCGTGCGAGCGCGAGGCCGATGTTGCCGCCGCCCGCGATCACGACACGGCGCGCCGGGGCCTCTTCCTTGCGGATCTCGCTCATGAACTTTCGGATGTCGTCGCGCGCCGCGATGAAGAAGACCTCGTCGTTCTCCTCGATGACGGTGTCGCCGTCGGGAATGACGCTGCGGCCCGCGCGGTAGATAGCCACGACGCGCGCCTCGGTGTTCGGATGGTGCTCCTTGAGCGCGCGCAGCGCCTTGCCGACCAGCAATCCTCCCTTGCGCGCGCGGATGCCGACGAGCCGGACGCGGCCGTCCGCGAAGTCCAGCACCTGCAGCGCGCCGGGATACTGGATGAGTTTCTCGACGTACTCGGTGACGAGCTGCTCGGGGCTGATCCACACGTCGACCGACAACGCCTCGTCGCTGAACAGCTTCGGATGTTTCGTGTATTCCGAGGAGCGGATGCGCGCGATCTTCGTGCGCGTGCGATACAGCGTGTAGGCGACTTCGCACGCCATCATGTTCACTTCGTCGCTCGAAGTGAGCGCAACGACGATATCCGCGGAGGCCGTGCCCGCGGCGTCGAGAACTGATGGATAGGCGGCGTTGCCCGCGACCGTGCGGATGTCGAGACGGCCCTGCAGGTCGCGCAGCACTTCTTCGTTGGTGTCGACGACCGTGACCTCGTTCGACTCCTCGCGGGACAGGTGGTACGCCGCGGTGCGCCCGACTTGTCCGGCGCCGAGTATCACGATCTTCATGGGGGGGCTATTGTAACCGCTCGATGGAACCCGCGACACGAACACCACCCGAGCGCCTGGCTGACGGCGCTTTGCGATTCACGGTGCGCTTCAGTCCCCCGAATGCGCTGACCGGCGGCGAATCTAATAATCTCGGTCTAACCGCCCCGGGAACCGTCACGGTCAACCCGCTGGAGGTGGTGTTTGCCGACAGCCGCTCGGCGGAACGGGCGGGTTCGCGGGACGAGCAGCGCCGCCGGTTCCGGCTCGGGGACGTCGCGAACGTGGGTTTCGGGGAGGCCGAGAACCTCGTCGTCGTGCGCACCGCCACCGACGAGCGCTACGTCGCGGTATGGATGCAGACCGACGAGGATGCGCGGGCCTTTCTCTCCCTGCTGCCGCGAACCACGACGCCGGAGTTCGTGGAACGGCAGGAAAGCATGCGCAGGTTCCAGGCGCGCATGCGCACTCTCGCGCCGCGCGCGCCCGTGACGCCGACCATCGTCGCGCTCAACGCCATCGTGTTCGTCGTGATGCTGATGGCGGGCGCGGGTCTTTCGGCCAGCAACCCGGAAGTCCATGTTCTCTTCGGATCGAACTACGGCCCGCTGACCTGGAGCGGCGAATACTGGCGCCTGCTCGCTTCGGCCTTCGTCCATTTCGGCGTCTTCCACATCGTGCTCAACATGTACGCGCTGTACAACGGCGGCGACCTGACGGAGCGCCTGTACGGCAGCACGCGTTTCGCGATCATCTATCTACTCTCCGCGCTGGCGGGAAGCGTCGTGAGCGGATGGTGGAATCCGAACACGAACAGCGCCGGGGCATCGGGCGCGGTGTTCGGTGTTTACGGCGCGCTGCTGGTGTTCTTCGCGGTGCGCCGTTCGGACATCCCGATGCACCTGTTCAAGTCGGCGGGCAAGGGCGCGTTGCTGCTCTGCGTGTACTCGCTCGGATTCGGGCTCGCGAGCTCGCTGTTCGACAGTCCCGTACGCATCGACAACGCCGCGCACATCGGCGGGTTGTTGGGCGGCGCGCTCTCGGGATTCCTGCTCGCGCGTCCGTTCGAACCCGCGGCCCGCGCGCGGCCGCAACCCTTGCGCGTCGCCGCCGTCGCGCTCGCCGTCTGCGCTCTGCTCGCGATGCTCGCGGCACCGCTTGTCTCAGGTGGCGGAACGCGCGGCGCGGAGCTCGAGGCGAATCGACTCATACACGGACTCGAGGTCGCCGAAGGCCGCGCGATCGGGCGCCTTAATCAAATCTCGCGGGACCTCTCGGCGGGAAAGCTCCCGAATGAGGCTGCGGCCGAGGTGATGCGCGAGCAGGTGTTGCTCCCCTGGCAACGGGCAACGCTGGAGTTGCGCAATCACCCGCCCGCCGGACCCGCCGGTTCTCTGACAGCACGCCGCCTGGCGGCGGCGCAGAATCTGGCGTCTGCTTACGAACGCGCATTCGCGCTCACCGTGCCGTCGTTTGCCAATGACGCCAACGACGAGCGTGCCGATCCCGAATTGCAGCGGGCGTGGGATGCGGTGAATAGTCAGGCCAGGGTGCTACTCGAGCTGGAGGAATCCGGTCGGGAGTGAAAATCCACGGAACCCGCCCGTGGATGTATGGGTCGCAGGGAAGAGGTTGTTTGGAGGCGTTATGCGAGTCGTGTCCGCGATGGCCTTCCTCTTGTTGGGTAGCGTCGCGTTCGCGGCCGATCCGCCGCCAGCACCGCCGAAGCCCGCGGTGTCCAAGCCCGAACCGAAACCGGCCGCCGCCCCCAAGACACCCGCGATGGATTTGCGCGTGGGCAACGTGCGCAACTACATGATGCCGCACGAGTTCCAGAAGGCCGTGAACGCGCCGGATCCCGACAAGAACACCGTGATCGTCGAGGGAGAGCGAGAGCTGCTGCCGATGAAATCGCAGCAGGCCGTGCCGGTCGGCATCGTCGCCCCCTTCTGGGCGATCGCCAATCCGCTGCAGGCCTGGAGGGTCCTGGTACCCGACCCGCGCGCCGCACCCCCCGGTCCGCCCGAAGTCGTCCCACCCCCACCGTTCCGCTGGGGACCGTAATCGGGGACAGATTTATTTATTGACGATAAGGATGGCGCGGGGCGCTCCTGCCGGCCACCGATCGTTATCGTCAATAAATAAATCTGTCCCCATTTCTACCCCGATTTCTACCGGTGCTGGTTGATGGTGTCGCGGAGGTCGGTTGCGGCCTTGCGAGCGGCTTCGGCGAAATCCGCGCCCGAGCTCGCATAGAGAATCGCACGGGATGAGCTGATCACGAGTCCCGTGCCGGCCTGGGTCTTGCCCTTCGCCATCACCTTGGCGACATCGCCGCCCTGCGCGCCGACACCGGGCACGAGAAAGGGCAGATCGCCGACGCGCGAACGGATGTCCGCGAGCTCGTCGGGATACGTCGCGCCGACCACCAGCATGCAATTGCCCGCGGTGTTCCATTCCTTCGACACGCGCTCGGCGACCACCTGGAACAGCTTCCTGCCGCCGACGTCGAGATCCTGGAAATCCTTCGCGCCCGGATTGCTGGTGCGGCACAGGATGATGACGCCCTTGTCCCCGTACTCGAGGAACGGCTCGACCGAATCGCGCCCGAGATACGGGTTCACCGTCACCGCGTCCGCGCCGTAACGCACGAACGCCTCCTGGGCATACTGCTCGGCCGTGCTGCCGATGTCGCCGCGCTTGGAATCGAGGATCACGATCGCGTTCGGCGCCGTCGACTTGATGTAGTCGATCGTGTGCTCGAGCTGGCTCTCCGCCGAATGCGCGGCGTAATGCGCGAATTGCGGCTTGTACGCGCACACGAGATCCCTCGTCGCGTCGACGATGGCCTTGTTGAATTCGAAGATGCCGCCAGGCGCCTCGCGGAACCGGTCGGGAAACTTCTTCGGTTCGGGATCGAGCCCCACGCAGACGAGGGAATTCGTCGCCTTCCAGGACGCGGCGAGCTTCTCGCCGAACGATACAGCCGCCATTATCTAACTACCTCGAGATACTCCAGCATCATGATCTTGCGCCCGAGCGTCTCGAAGTTCACCTCGATGTTCGCCTGCGGGCCCTGGCCTTCCACCTTGAGGATCACGCCTTCGCCGAATTTCTTGTGCCGCACGCGCGCGCCGAGTTTGACGCCGGGCGCGAGCTCCTCGACCGGCGCGCGGAATCGTCCCGCCGCGACCGGGCGCGAGATCTGGATGCGCGGCCGCACCTCTTCCACGAGCTCGTCCGGGATCTCCGTGATGAATCGCGACGGCGTGCCGAAGCTGTCCATGCCGTGCAGCCGGCGCTGCTCGGCATAGGTGATGTACAACTGCTTCATCGCGCGCGTCGTGCCCACGTAGCAGAGGCGGCGCTCCTCTTCGAGTCCTTCTGGATCGTTGAGCGAACGCTGGTGCGGGAACAGGCCGTCTTCCATGCCCGCGAGGAACACCACCGGGAACTCGAGGCCCTTCGCCGTGTGCAGCGTCATCATCTGCACGCAGTCTTCCCAGGCCTCCGCCTGGCCCTCGCCGGACTCGAGGACCGCGTGCGCGAGGAACGCCTCGAGCGGCGGAAGCTGCTCGGTCTCGGTGTTCGCGACGTCGGGCTGAAAGCCGCGCGCCGCGGACACCAGTTCGTTCAGGTTCTCGACGCGCGCCTCGCCGCGGTCGCTCGCCTTCTCCTTCTTGTAATGCTCGATGAGTCCCGAATTGCTGATGACGTGGTCCACCTGCTCGTGCAGCTCGAGGCCCTGGATGTCCGAGCCGAGCTGTTCGATGAGCTTGAGGAACCCGTTCACCGCCGCCTCTGCCTTCGGGCCGAGCGCGCCATTCGCGATGCAATGCGCGGCCGCCGTCCAAAGGTGGGTGCCTGCCGCCTTCGCCTGCTCGCGGATCACGTCGAGCGACTTCGCGCCGATGCCGCGCACCGGCAGGTTCACCACGCGCTCGAACGACGCATCGTCGGCGTGATTCGTGATGACGCGCAGGTACGCGAGCGCGTCCTTGATTTCCGCGCGCTCGAAGAACCGCAGGCCGCCGTATACCTTGTACGGAATGCGCGCCGAGAGGAACACTTCTTCGAACACGCGCGACTGGGCGTTGCTTCTGTAGAGAATGGCCACGTCGCGCCGCGCGCCGCCCTGGTTCATCCAGTCGCGGATGCGGTTCATGACGAACTCGGCCTCGTCGCGCTCGTTGAACGCGGCGTAGAGCCGGATGCGTTCACCTTCGACGCCGGCGGTCCACAGGTTTTTGCCGAGCCGGCCGGTATTGTTCGCGATCAACGCGTTCGCCGCCTTGAGGATGTTGCCTGTCGAGCGGTAGTTCTGCTCGAGGCGGAACATCCTGGCCGCGGGATAGTCGCGCGTGAAACGCGTGAGATTCTCGACGCGCGCGCCACGCCACCGGTAGATGGACTGATCGTCGTCGCCGACCACGAACGGCGCGCCGTCCTGGCCCGCGATCAGCAGCGACCAGACGTACTGGATGGAGTTCGTGTCCTGGAACTCGTCGATGAGCACGTGCTGGAAGCGCCGGCGATAGTGATTGAGGATCTCCGGCCGGTCGCGCCACAACTCGTACGCGCGCAGCAGCAGCTCCGCGAAATCCACCACGCCCGTGCGCTGGCATTGCGCTTCGTATTCGGTGTAGATCTTGATGAGCTGCCGGCGGGTGGGATCACCGGCGTCCTTGAGAGTCGCCGGGCGATATCCCTCGTCCTTGTTGTGATTGATGAACCACTGGATCTCGCGCGGCACCCAGCGCGCCTCGTCGAGTTCCATCGCTCTCACGATCTTCTTGATGAGGCGCAGCTGGTCCTCGCCGTCGAGGATCTGGAAACTCTGCGGCAGGTTCGCGTCGCGCCAGTGCAGGCGCAGCAGCCGGTGCGCGATGCCGTGGAACGTGCCCACCCACATCGCGCTGCCCGGAATGCCTAACAACTTTTCGATGCGGCCGCGCATCTCGTGCGCCGCCTTGTTCGTGAACGTGACCGCGAGGATCGAATGCGGCGACGCGCCTTCGTTCTGGATGACCCACGCGATGCGATGGGTGAGCACGCGCGTCTTGCCGGAGCCCGCGCCAGCGAGCACGAGCACGGGGCCGACAGGCGCTGAGACGGCGGCGGCCTGCGCTTCGTTCAGGCCCTGGAGAAGTGGAGAGGTGTCATTCATCGGGGCGCGAATCATACGAGGTTGGGCAGTGGATTTCGAAGCCCGTAAACTCGCGATTTACATGGTTCTTTATAAACAGCGGGGCGGCGCGCACGTCGGTGCCGCATTCGGCACCTGGCCACTGGGCCGGCTCCTCGTCGAGCCGGGCAAGATCACCGTGAGTGTCCTGTTCGGCAGGAAGTCCTTTTCACCCGCGCAGATCGACAGGATCGAGTTGCTCGCCGGCGGCGCCGCGGGTCTGCGGATCTTTTATCGCGGGCCGCACTGGGAAGAATTCGTCGACTTCTCCGCGAATCTGTTCCTCAAGAAATTGCTTCCGGCGCTCGCGGCCGCGGGATTCACCGAGGTCCGCGGAGCGGACTGATGTTCCCGCCTAGAGGCTCGACTGCGGCGGGTCATTCGCCTGCGCGTCCAGCTCCGGCTTGTTCGGTGCGATGACCTTCTCGTCGAAGTAATCGATGATCGCCGCCGCCAGCGCGAGGAACACCGGGCCGACCACGACGCCGATCGCACCGAACGCGGCGATGCCGCCAACCACGCCCACGAACACCGTGAACGCAGACACTGGCGCATACCTCGACACCAGTATCGGTCGCATGATGTTGTCGGAAGTGGAAATGATGCCGCCGTAGATCAGCATGAACAGCGCCATTCCCCATCGGCCCATGTAGGCGAGGTACAACACCGCAGGGATCCACACGAGGGCCGCGCCGCCGGCGGGCAGCAGCGCAAGCACCGTCGCGAGCACACCGAAGACCACCGGCGAAGGCAGGCCCGCGATCGCGAACCCGATGCCGACCATCGCGCCCTGCAGGATCGCGGTGAGGCCGGTGCCGTAGAACACACCGCGGGTGACGCTGGAAAGATGATTGAACAACTGTTCACGGTGCTCCGCCGGCACCGGGATCAATCGCTGGAACCGGTTGAACATCGACGCGCCGTCGCGAAGCATGAAGAACAGGATGAACAACATGAAGAAGAAGCCGACCAGTGTGCCGATGGCCGACAGCACGAATCCACCGCCCACCGCCGCGACGTTCTTGAGCAGTCCCTGCGCCGAGTTCGAGATCCAGTTCTGGATGTCCGCGCCGCTCACCTGGAGCTGCTCCCGCGCCACGCGCGCGACCGGGCCGATCACGGGGTAACGCTCGAGATTCAGCAGCAGGCTGCCGTCGAGCTTCACGTCGCGCTCCTGGATGTAGTCGACGAGCGCGCGCGCCTGGTTCACGAAGGTGATGCCGAGAAAGCTCAGCGGGATCAGCAGCATGAACGGCGTGAGGCCGGTGAGGATGCCGGCGGATACTCCATTCCGTCCCTTGAGCTTGCGCGTGAGCCAGGTGTGCAGCGGATAGAGGATGAACGCGAGGAAGATCGCCCAGGCCATCGACCCCGCGAAGGGCTGGAGGACCAGCAACAGGAGATAGCCCATCAGCGCGGCGAGCGCTATGAAAAAGGCCTTGGTGTAGAACTCCACGCTGCGGCTCCTGGTACGCGGGCTGACTGAATGTACGCGATTGAAAGGCGGCGGTCATTCGGACGACGGCGTGTTAGCGTTCGGACATGACTCCGCACCAGATAGTCGTCGTCGTGCTGCGGCTGGGCGCGCTGGTCTGGCTGCTCTACACGTTCACGCACGTCATCGGTCTGTTTGCCGTGCTCCGGGCCGAGCCGGGCGCGCTCCTGAATCGGCCCATCGTGCTGTTCTCGGCCGCGTTCCAGGTCATCGTGTGCATGGCATTGTGGTTCTTCCCCTCGACGATCGCCGCGAACCTGCTGCGCTCGGCGCCGGAATCGAACGAGCCCGCGCCGGTGCGGCCCATCACGGATTGGCAGGTGCTCGGGGTCATCTTCGTCGGGCTGCTCGCGCTGGCGCGCGCGATTCCCGACTCGATCTACTGGGTGTCCTATGCCGCGATGGCGACGGGTTACAACCTGAGCTTCTTCGATCTCGACGCGGATCAGAAGGCCAACGCGCTGGCCACGGCGTTCGAGCTCGCAATCGGTTTTTGGCTCGTCTTCGGCGCGAAGCGCGTCGCTCGCCTGCTGTTCAAGAGCCGCGACGCCGGCAAGTGATCGCATGCCGGCCCGGCTGATTCACCACGTCGATCTGAAGCCGACTTCAAGCTCGTTCTGACGTGGCCTCGACGGCATGAGCCGCCGGCGCGTTGCGTGCGGTACCGAGAATCGAGCCGATGATCACGAGCGGAAACCCGATCGCCATGCCGAGCGTCAGCGGCTCCTGCAACACCAGCGCGCCGAGCACGATCGCCACCGCCGGATTGACGTAGGTGATCACGGTCGCACGTGCCGGTCCGACTTCCGCGATGAGCGCGAAGAAGACGATGAACGCGGCCGCGGTGCACAACACGCCGAGCCCGATCACCGAGCCGACCGATGGCATCGAGACCTGCTCGGGCCACAGGAAGGGCACGAGCGGCGCATAGATCAGGGTCGCGAGGATCAACGAAGCCGTGATGACACCCATCGCCGGCACGTCGCCGAGCTTGCGATCGATGATGATCGGGCCGATCGCGTAACACAGCGACACGACGATGGTCGCCGCGACGGCGAGGAGGTCGGAGAAATGGATGTCGAGTCCGACGAGCAGCGCAACGCCGGCGAAGCCGACGACGAGACCCGCGATGCGGCGCGGCTCGAGTCGCTCGTGGCCGAGCCGCGTGACGATGATGGCCGCGAACAGCGGCACCACGGCGATCAGCAGACCCGCCGTCGAGCTGTTGATCCGCGTTTCGGCGTGTCCGAGCAATACCCACGGAATGCTGATCTCTATCAGCGTGAACGCCAGCAGCCACTTCCACTTGCGGAACGCGGGGGCGAGAGCGCTACGATGCAAGGCGAGCGGCAGCAGCAGCAACGAGCCGATCAGCGTGCGTCCGACCGCGACGATGAGCGGATCGAGCTCGACGACCGCGATGCGGATGAGCAGGTAGGGCATTCCCCACAGGAGGCCCAGCGAAATGAAGAGGATCCAGCCGCGCTTCGACATCACGACATTGTAGTTAAGCGAGCGTGGTCACATGGCACACAATGACCAAGGAATTCTTGTGCAGCCAAAAGCTTCACTAACGCCGCTCGGCGCCCCTGTCGCGGAACTGCCCGTGCGCGACGTCGAGCGCGCGCAGAACCATTATCGGGACGCGCTCGGATTCGAAATCGGATGGATGTATCCGGGAAATGAAATCGGCTCGGTGCATCGCGCGCCCGCGGTGATCTTCTTCCGCAAGCGTAACGGACCCTTCGAACCGACGGTGCACTGGATATTCGCGCAACACGTCGATGCCACGTTTGCGGAATTGCAGGCTTCGGGCGCGAACATCGTCGAGCCGCTGGAGAAGAAGCCCTGGGGTCTCACGCAGTTCACCGTCGAGGATCTCGACGGCCATCGCTTTCATTTCTATCGCGACTGAGTCGCTCGCGCGCGAGACATTGTGCGGAAAAGCCGGACACTGAGTTCGGCGAATCGGCCTTGTTCGCGGGCGCCGAAATGAAGATGCTCGCCGGCCTCCCGGAAGTCAGTCAGGTGGCGAACACGCATGCCGATCCAGTACGTAAGCGTCGAAGAAGCCATCTCCCGTGACGGCCTGCGCATGGTCGTCGTCGGCAGCGTGCCGAGCCCCTGGGGCGAAGCGGCCAAGGGCATTTTCCACCTGAAGAAGCTCGACTGGGTGGGCGTGCGCCTCGTCTATGACAACGACGCGCTCAGGAAGTGGACCAACGGCGAGCTCAGCGGTCCGGTCGTTTTCCACGAGAAGGAGCATCCTCGCGTCGGTTGGGCCGAGATCCTGCTGCTCGCGGAGCGGCTCGCGCCCGAGCCCGCGCTGCTGCCGGCGGACCCGCTGGAGAAGTCGCGCGTGGTCACGTCGTGTGATCTGTTCTGCAACGTGAACGGGCTTGGCTGGGTGCGGCGGCTGCAACAGGTCCACGCGGGCCTGAATGGCCAGGGCGGTTTCCCCACGCGCATCGCCGGCTACCTGGGAAAGAAATATGGCTACACGCCCGAAGCGGGAACGGCCGCGGGCGGGCGCGTGCGCGAGTTGTTAGGCCGGTTCGCGGGCGAGCTGCGGGCGTCGCGTGGCCCGTATTACCTCGGTGATCGTCTGACCGCGCTCGACATCTACAGCGCGACGTTCATGGGACTGTTCCGGCCGCTGCCCGATGCGCTGTGCCGCATCGACCCGTCGATTCGCGGCGCGCTCGAGACCCTCGACGACGAGACCCGCGCCGCGCTCGATCCGGTGCTGCTCGAACACCGCGACATGATGTACGACGCGCATCTCGAAACCCCGCTCTGCCTGTAGCCGGATCACGCGGCCGCGCGCGCCTCCTCGAGCGCCCAGTCGACGAAGGTGCGCACCACGGGCCGCCGGAAATGCGCGGGCGGCGCCATCAGGAAGTAGCTCCAGGGCGCGAGCCACGATTCCTGGGTCACGCGCACGAGCTGGCCGCGCGCCAATAGCGGCGCGACGTGCGGCGCGCGCCCGATCGCGATGCCGAGCCCCGCGACGGCCGCGCCGATCAGCACGATGGAATCGCTGAACTGCGGGCCGCGGCCGACAGCCGCGGTGGACAGCCCCGCGCGCTCGAACCAGCCACGCCACCCGAGCCAGGGCTGCTCCGGATTCGCGTCGATGTCATGCAGAAGTGGATAGTCCGCGAGCGCCGCGAGCGTGTCGGGAATGCGTCCTCCGCGAAACAGCTGGGGGCTCGCGACCGGGAACAGCTCCTCCTGGCACAGGAGCTCGCCCTGCAGCCCGCGCCCGGGCGCGGGCGCGAAGCGGATCGCGAGGTCGATCGCGTCGCGCCGGAAATCCATGATCCGCCGCGACGTGCGCATCACGACGTCTATGCGCGGCGCGCGTTCGCGGAAGCGGTGCAGGCGCGGCAGCAGCCAGCCGTTCGCGAACGCGGCCAGCGTCGTGAGCGTCAGCACGCCGTCGGCGCGCTTGGCGCGCACGCGGGCGGTCGATTCGCCCAGCAGGTCGAAGCCGGCCGACAGCTCCGGTAGATAGTCACGTCCCTGGTCCGTCAACGTGAGACCGCGCGCGAGCCGCTCGAAGAGCCGCGTGTCGAGGTATTCCTCGAGCCGCCGCACCTGCTGGCTCACCGCCGCCGGCGACACGCGCAGTTCCGCCGCGGCCGCCACGAAGCTGCCGAGCCGGGCCGAAGCTTCGAAAGAACGCAGTGCATTGAGGGGAGGGAGTCGTCTCATGGCCAGGACAAGAATAACTTGGCCTCAGCGAAAAACCTTGGTTCTCGCGCTGGCGCCGGCCGCGCCCGATACTCCCGGTCAAACGAACTCGAAGGAATCCGCGATGCACCTGTTCGACTATCTCGACTCCGGGAACGGCTACAAGGTCCGGTTGCTGCTCGCGCAGCTCGGCCAGAAATACCGGTGGACCGAACTCGACATCGACAAGGGTGAAACGCGGACCGCGGAATTCCTCAAGCGCAATCCGAACGGGCGTATCCCGACGCTCGAGCTCGACGACGGCGTGAACCTGTTCGAGTCCAACGCCATCATGTGGTATCTCGCGGAAGGTTCCCGTTTCGTGCCGGCCACGCAGCTCGGGCGCGCGCAGGTCCTGCAGTGGATGTTCTTCGAGCAATACAGCCACGAGCCGTACGTCGCGACGCCGCGCTACATCGTGCGTCATCTCCCGCCGGATCACCCGCGGCGCGCCGAACTTCCCGAGCGGCTCGCCAAGGGACGCGCCGCGCTCGCGGTGATGGAATCACACCTTTCGAAGAATGAATACTTCGTCAACGGCCGTTACAGCATCGCCGACATCGCGCTCTACGCCTACACTCACACGGCCGAAGACGGAGGCCACGATCTGAAGCCCTATCCGAAGTTGCGCGAGTGGTTAGCACGCGTCGCCGCGCAGCCGAACTACGTCCCGCTGCTTTCCAGGCCATCATGATCGAGCCGCCGTATTACGCAGTCATCTTCACCTCGCAGCGCACACCGGTGGACGAGGGATACGAGGCCATGTCCGGTAAGATGATGGAGCTCGCGGCCCGGCAACCGGGGTTTCTCGGGGTCGAGAGCGCGCGCGACGCGACCGGCCACGGCATCACGGTCTCGTACTGGACCACGCTCGAGGCCATCGCGAACTGGCGCAATCACGTCGAGCACCGCGTGGCGCAGGCGACCGGCAAGAAGAAGTGGTACGCGCACTATGAAACCCGGATTGCCCGGGTCGAGCGCAGCTACGGGTTCTCGTCGCCACATCGCGACGTCGAGCGTCAGCCGACGTAAAGAATCACTTTTCGTTGTCGCATATCGCCGAACGCGGCTAGTCTTGCGGGTCCCTTCGATGACCGGGGCCCGAGGACTCACATGCGCAAATTCCTTTCGTTGAGCCAGGCACAGCCCTTCTCCGATCTCGCGCTGCTGTTGCTGCGCTTGTTCGTCGGGCTGTTCCTGATCTGGGGCGTGTGGGACAACATCACGAGCCCCGAGCGCATGCAGGAGTTCGTCGGGTTTCTCGAAAAACATGGATTTCCGAGTCCGCGCATCCTCGCGCCGCTGTCGGTTTATGCGCAGTTCGCCATCGGCGTCGCTTTCGTGCTCGGCCTGCTCACGCGTTGGGCCGGGGTTCTGTGCGCCATCAATTTCGTCGTCGCGATCGTGATGGTCGATCACCTGGGTGGCATGCGCGGCGTATTCCCCTCCGGATGCCTGGTCGTGATCGGTCTGTACCTGGCGACACATGGGGCGGGCCGCTACTCCATCGACGCAGCGATCGGCGCCAATGAAGCTCCGCGCACGACGGGTGGCGTGCGCCTGATGAAATAGGCATGGCGCGAAACATCGAGATAAAGGCGCGCATCGAGAACGTTGCCGCATTGACACCGATCGTTGCCGCGCTCGCAACGGAAGGTCCGATCGAAATCGCGCAGGACGATACCTTTTTCGCATGTGACGCAGGCCGACTGAAGTTGCGCGCGTTCTCGAACGATTCCGGTGAGCTGATTTTTTATCAGCGAGTGAACCAAGCCGGGCCGAAGGAGTCGTTCTACGTACGATCACCCACTTCATCACCCGAGACACTTCGTGAATCGCTTTCGCTGGCCTACGGACAAATCGGTCGCATCCGCAAGTACCGCACTCTCTTCCTGGTTGGACGTACCCGCGTTCACCTGGACCGCGTCGAAGGCCTTGGCCATTTTCTCGAGCTCGAGGTCATGCTGGTGGGCGACGAATCAGCCGAGCAAGGCATTCGTGAAGCGGGTGAACTCATGGATCAGCTCGGAATTCAGCCCGAACAGCTCATCGAAGGCGCATACCTCGACCTGATGCTGGCCCAGCAACGGGCCTAGTCTTTTCCCGCCGGATCGGCGGAAAATGCTCCGATGTCGCCACCTGGGAACAGGTGCGTGTGTGAACGGTCTTTTCGGGATCGGTCACGGGAGCAATCGATGAAATCGCCGATCCTGGGTCTCGCAGTCTCCACCTTGGCCTTCGCGGGGAGTTCCATCTATCTGTGGACTCAACTCGCGGAACAACGCGCCCGCGCCGATGAAGTCACCGAGCTCACGCGCCGGCTGAACGCGCGCATCGCGGAGCTCGAAACGGCCCGCGACCGGGTCGAGCAATTGCGCCTCGCGAGCGCCCCCGCGCCCGGGGCGAATGGCGCATCTCCGCAGATCGCGACCGACGTGGCCAAGGTTCCGGTCGAGTCGAACGAAGGACCGGCGGTCACGGCCGCGAGCTCGCAATTCTTTCGTCCGGAGCGCAGCGCGAACCATCAGAAAATGATGCGGACGCAGATTCGCGCGCACAACCGTCGCATCTACAGCGATCTCGCGGACCAACTCGGGCTCAGCCAGGAAGACGCCTCGCGCCTGATCGACCTCATCACCGATCAGCAGGTCGCGAACAACACGCGCTCCTTCGAATCGCAGCCGGTGAGCCCCGCCGACATGCGGCAGCAGTGGGAGCAGATGCAGCGCGAGAACCAGAGGCAGATCGCCGAGTTGCTCGGCCCCCAGAAGGCCGAGGAGTTTCGCAAGTACCAGGAGTCGATGCCCGCGCGCGGCGAAGTCGAGATGATCGCGCGCCAGCTGGAAGGGTCCGACGCGCCGCCGCTCAAGGACGAACAACGCAAACGTCTCATCGCGGCGATTTCCGAGGAGCGCGGTCGCGTGCCCATGCCGCAGTTCGACACCGACTCGGACCCGGCGAGCTACTCCAAGCTGGCCAACGACTGGCAGACGGACTACGAGCAGCGCGTCAGCGCGCAGATGCGCGCGGTCCTCGACGACGCTCAATACAACGCGTATTCCGAGTACCAGCAGTGGCAACGTGAAATGCGCGAGCAATTCGCGGTTACGCGCGGCGTGAGCCGGCTGCCGCCGGTTGCGCCGCCGCGCGGCAACGTGGTCTACGCGTCGCCGGACGCGGTGTCGTTCGCCGTCGCCACACCTGTCCCGGCGCCGCCGCCGGAACCCGAAAAGAAGCCCTGAGCCGTGTCCGCATCCGACGAACAGGCAATTCGCGAGCTGGTTGCGAGCTGGATGTCGGCGACACGCCGGGGCGACGTCGCGGCCGTGCTCAATTTGATGACGGATGACGTGGTGTTCCTCGTCGCGGGCCAGCCCCCTTTCGGAAAACGCGAATTCGCCGCGGCGATGCGACCGCCGGCCGGAGGCGAGTCGCGGCCCCAGATCGACGGGCACAACGACATCGAGGAGATCGTGGTGTCGGGAGATCTCGCCTATCTACGGACGAAACTCACCGTCGAGATCACGCCTGCCGGCAGCGCCGAATCGACGAAGCGCGCGGGCAATACGTTGACCATACTGCGACGCGAGAACGGCCGATGGCTCCTCGCGCGCGATGCCAATCTGCTGGCGCCCATGAAAGCCTGAAACAAGAATCTGAAACGAGGAGGGAGAACCGGATGAAACACAAGGCCAGCTGTCATTGCGGCAAGGTCGGAATCGAATTCGAAGGTGAGATCACCAACGCGTTGTCGTGCAACTGCTCGATCTGTCAGCGCAAGGGATCGCTGCTGATGTTCGTTCCGCGCGACCAGGCGACCGTGCACGGTTCTGATGACGACTTCACGACCTACACCTTCAACAAACACGTCATCAAGCATCGCTTCTGCAAGGTGTGCGGCGTGCAGCCCTTCGGCGAAGGGGTCGACCCCAAGGGCAACAAGGTGGCCGCGGTCAACATCCGTTGCATCGATGGGCTCGACCTTTCGAAGATACCCGTGCATCACTACGACGGCCGGTCGGTCTAGTTGGATCGACGCTTCTACATCTGCGCCGGCATCGCCGGCTTCGTGGGCGTGGCGCTCGGCGCCTTCGGAGCGCACGGCCTGAAATCGCGGCTCGAACCGGATCTGTTGGCCGTCTTCGAGACCGGCGTGCGCTACCAGATGTACCACGTGCTGGCGTTGTGCGCGGCCGCGTGGGGTTGGGCACGCTGGCCGGGGCGGTGGTTCGCGCTCGCGGGATGGGCGTTCATCGCCGGGATCGTGATCTTCTCGGGCAGCCTGTACCTGCTCGCGGTGACGGGCCAGCGGTGGTTAGGGGCGATCACGCCACTCGGTGGCGTGGCGTTCATCGCCGGCTGGGCGGCGCTGGCGTGGGGTTCGTATCGCGCGAATCGCTAGTATCGCTGCCGCGTGGAAACCGGATCTGTCCGCCAGTTTTCCGACAGGTGTACGTCGATTCGTCGGGAGGCTTCGATTACCGTTGCTCCACCATGATGTTCTACGACTATTACTCGGACGTTCCCGCGCAGGCACAGGATGAATTCATCAGGCGCCAGGAACTGGGCCGCCTCGTGACCGCGAGCGCCGAAGGTCAGCCGCACATCGGCCTCTATCCATTCGTACTCACGGGCAGCGCGATCGAGATGCATCTGCACCGCTCGGACGAGCAGCTCGCCGACCTGCGCGCGAATCCCCGCTGCGCGTTCGAGGTGGACGAGATCCACGGATCGATCCCGTCGCATTGGGTGCACGAGAAGAGCGCGATGTTCGCGACCGCGTTCCACCGCGTCGTGATTTTCGAGTGCGAGGCGGACGTTTCGGAGGATCTCGACGTCCTGGCCGGGCAGCAGCAACGACTCATGCGGCAGTACCAGCCCGAGGGCGGCTACCAGGAAGTCAGCGGCGGTGATGCGATGTATCGCGGACCGCTCGGCACCATCGCCGCGCTGACGCTCACGGTTCGCGCCCGCAAGGTGAAATGGAAGCTCGCGCAGAATCGCGACCGCGCGCGACGCGAGAAAGTCATCGCCGAGCTGCGCAAGCGCGGGCGTCCCGCGGACGCCGGCGCGGCCGATGCGCTGCAGTGGGCGCTCGATTACGAGGCGTCGAAGTAGCACACTCGGGAAGTGCCGGGGTACCGCGCCATCGCCGTGTGGATGCTGATCATGCTCGCCGAAAGCGGGCATGGCGCCATTCGCGAGATATTCATCGCGCCCGTGATCGGCGCTCTGCCGGCGCGGCAAATCGGGGTATTCATCGGCTGCGGCATCGTCTTCGCGATCTCGTGGCTCACGGCCCGATGGATGGGCGCACGAACCCGGCGGGCGCAATGGCGCGTGGGCATCCTGTGGGTGGTGCTGACGCTCGGCTTCGAGATCGTCCTGGGTCGCATGCTGGGCCTGAGTTGGGCGCGCATTCTTTCGGATTACAATCTCGCGCGTGGCGGGCTGATGCTCATCGGGCTCGCATTCCTGTTCGCGGCGCCGAGGCTCGCCTGGGCGCTGCGCTTCGGCACGAAGGACGCACGATGATCACTCACTCCGGCGGTTGCCACTGCGGCCGCGTCCGCTTCGAAGTAGACGCGCCCGCCGAGCTCGTCATCGACGAATGCAACTGCTCGATGTGCAGCCGCACGGCCTATCTCCACCTCATCGTGCCGGCCGGGCGCTTCAGGATCGTCAAGGGACGGGACGCACTGACCACCTACACGTTCAACACGGGCATCGCGCAGCACATGTTCTGCGCGACCTGCGGCGTGAAGCCCTTCTACGTGCCGCGTTCGCATCCCGACGGTTTCAGCGTCAACGCGCGCTGCATCGATTCGCCGACGATCGCTCACATGAAGATCAATGCCGTCGATGGCCGGAACTGGGAGAAGCACTATCCGCAGGGCCGCGGGGAGTTCACCGCATGAGCCGGGAGATCCTGGCATGAGCCGCTTCGCCGACAATATCCGGCCGTACGTCGACGCGGAGCTGCGCGCCGCCGAAGCTGGCGGGCCCGACGCGTTCGCGCACCTCGAGCGCGCGCACGTGCTCGGCCAGGAGTCGACGCGCGAGCACGTGCGGGTTCATTGGCGCATGTTGCGCTGGGGATGGGCGCGGCGTGACGCGCGCGAGGTGCTCGGCCAGGTGTTCAGGCTCATCGGCGCGGCCACCAAGACCTTCGTCGGTCTCGTGCCGGGCGGGAACACCGGCGGCGCGAACGTGAATCCGTTCAAGCCGATGCCGGTGGATCCGGAGCTCGCGGCCATCATCCGCAAGGCGCGCGACCGCGCGCCGGACTAGCTACCAGCGGTTGCGCAGCTCGCGCAACTTCACGAACACGGTGCGCGCGTCGGGCTTCTCGCCGATCTCGGGAAACTGCTCGCGCAGTCTCGCGACGATCTCCGGGTTGGCCAGGCGCAGGAATGCGTTCACGCGTTTCTCCTCGCCGAGCGTCGTCACGCGCGCCTGGGCCGGATCGTGCGCGCGCGCGATCGCGAGCGCGCGGGCCGCCTCGGTGTTGCCGGGCTCGCGGTCGATCGTGAACGCGAGATTGCGCGCCATGTATTCATGCCCGGGATACACGCGCGTTTCGTCCGGGAGTTTCGCGAGCTGGTTCACGAAGGTCTCGTAGAGGAGTCCCGGATTGCCGCCATTGTGGCAGTTGCCCGCACCTGCGTTGAACAGCGTGTCGCCGCAGAACAGCGCCGGGCTGTCCCCGCGCGCGAGCAGGCAGACGTGCGAGCGCGTGTGCCCGGGCGTATCGAGCACCTCGAGCTCGACGGTGCGACCGACCTTGATCACGTCGCCGCGTGCGAGGCCTCTATCTACCCCGCCGATGCGGCTGGCGGCGCCGGCGTGGGCCAATACGCGCGCGCGTGTTTCCCCCACGACCGTCCCGTTGCCCGCCGTGTGATCGCGATGCTCGTGCGTGTTGAGGATCTGCCGCGTCGTGAAGCCGCGTGCCCGGGCCGTGGCGAGGCATTGATGCCCATCGAGCGGATCGACCACCAGCGCCTCGCCGGTTTCGGAACAGGCGATGAGGTACTGGAAGTTCCGCAGGTCGTTCGCGGCCCAGATGCGTTCGATCAGCATGGGAGTCCTCGGGTCAGGCCCGCAACGCCTCGTCGAACAGTCCATGTTGCGGCTTGAGCGGCACGCGGATGCGGACCGTGGTGCCTTCGCCGACGATCGAGTGGATGTCGATGCTGCCGCCCATGAGCTTGAGCCGTTCGCGGATGCTGAACAGTCCGAATCCGCCCTGTCTCGTGGGCAGACGATTGATCGACTGCACCTCGAAGCCCACGCCCGGGTCGATCACGTCGAGGCAGAGCGACTCGTTGTCCACCATGCAGCGCACCGTGGCGCGTTTCGAGCGCGCGTGCTTGACGACGTTCTGCAACAGCTCGCGCACGGTCTGGAACAACAGCACCGAGATCTGGTCTTCGAGGGGCTTCGGCTGGCCATCGTCCTCGACGGTGACCGTGATGCGCTGCTGGTTGGAAACGCGATCCGCGAGCCAGCGCAGCGCCTCGATGATTCCGGTGTCGTGCAGGCCAGGCGGCGCGAGCTCGAGCATCAGCGTGCGCGTCTGCAGCGTGGTATCCGCGAGCACCTGTTCCGCTTCCGTGAGCCTTTCGACGTGCTCGCGGTCGGACATGCCGCGCTTGAGGGCCGCGAGCTGCAGCGCCATGCCGGCGAGATTCTGGGCCGGGCCGTCGTGCAGCTCGCTCGCGAGCTTGCGGCGTGCACGTTCCTCGGCGAGCGTGATCTCGGCCGCGAGCGCACTGAGTTGCGCGTCGTGCTGTGCGAGCGCGTTCTCGGCCTCGCGCATCGCGGTCACGTCGCGGCCCGTGCCCCAGAACCGCAGCACGTGGCCGTTCTCGACGATGCCGATCATCGAGATCAGCAACACGCGATCGAGGCCGTACGGCCCGTGGACGACGTGCTCGATGTTGCGGATCTGGTAGCCGTTGCGGATCGCCTCGCGCAGGCGGTCGATGTAGATGCGCGACCAGGTCGGGTGATCGGCGAGCCGCGAGCCGACCACCAGCTTTTCGGGATCCTTCACGCCGAGCGCCACCATGAACGCGGTGTTGCACTCGGCGACGTAGCCGTGTTTGCGCACCCAGGCGATCTGCTCGTCGACCGGCAGCGTCACCGGCATCGGCACGGCGAGCTCGCAGCGGAAGATGGCCTCCGAGCTGTTGGCGATGAAGGCGCGATACCGCTCGTCGCTGCTGCGCGCGAGCGCGATGGCGCCGTCGCGCTCGGCCATGACCGCCTGCAGCAGCAACACGGGCAGCACCGACAGCGCGAGGAACGTCTGCAGCTGATAGGCGCTCTCGAACGGCCCGTAACCGCGCGTCGTCGCGAGCGAGGCGATCGCGATGGTGATGGCCGCGGCGAGCGCCGTGCGCCGCGGGCCGCCGAGCAGCGCGATCCACACCAATACTGGATAGACGATGTAGGGCACGTCGAGCGGCGACATCCAATCGCCCGCCGTCCTGAGGAAGACCGCGCCGAGCAACGCGATCAGCACACCGAACGCGGCGATCGTCTCACCCCGGCTGCCGCGCCCGTTCGCGCTGCGGGCGAAGCCATGGAAGCCGATCGTGAGCAACAACGGCGTGATCACGAGGGCGCCGAGGAAATCGCCTATCCACCAGTTCTGCACGCCGAGCCAGAAGTCGTAGCTGCCGATGGATCCCGTGCCACGCAGCCACTGCGCGACGAGCGCGCACACCAGGGTCGAGACGAAGGCCGCGACGGCGAAACCCAGCACGTGCCGCAGCCGCGCAAAGAAGATCGGGCCGCGAATCGTCACATGGACGAGCCAGGTGCCGAGCAGCGCGGCGGCGAACTTGATCGGAAACAGCAGCCCGGAAATCGAAAACGGGATCTGGGCCGCGAACAGCGTATGCGCCAGAAGCTCCGCGCCATATGCGAAGATGAACAACGCGAGCCAGTAACGCGCCGGATAGAGCAGCAGGAAGGCGAAAAGCGTGCCGGTGGCTGGCCAGAATACGCCCACCCCGTGCGGCGAGATGAGCAGGGTGAGCCCGATACCGACGGCCAGGAAATGGAGCGGAAAATAGGCGATCCCCGCAAGCAGGGGACCTAACTTCAGTCCGAACGGCCGTAGATGACGATTCATGACTGACCTGATGATAGAACGAGACCTGTTCCGTAGCTTGGCCGCGACGTTTGTAGTTTGCTGGTCATGAGTCAGGGCGAACCTTAGTGACAACGGCCATTTTCGAGGGGAAGCAGTGAAAAGCCGCTACAAATTCAAAAGCTTAATGTTGATTCCGGTGGTGGCGACGCTGGCAGCGTGCGGCGGCGGTGGGGACGGCGGATCTTCCAGCAGCAGCAGCTCGAGCAGCAGTTCGAGCGGCGGCGGCTTCGGTTTCAACTGGCAGGCCGGAATCTATCGCCCCTCCACCGATTTCGACGACCTGTGCGTCAACCCGCGGGCCGGCACGGCCGATCGCCCCGGTACGTCCGCCGATCAGAACAACTGGCTGCGCTCCTGGACCAACGAATACTACCTCTGGTACAGCGAGGTCACGGACCGCAACCCCGCCCTGTATACCACGCCAAACTACTTCGACCTGCTGAAGACCGAGGCAGTCACGCCGTCGGGCAATCCCAAGGACAAGTTCCATTTCACGTACGACACCGCCGTGTGGCTGGCGCTTTCGCAGGGCGGCGTCGAGGCCGGTTACGGGGCGGAATTCGAGATCCTCTCGTCCTATCCACCGCGCCGCATCGTGGTCGTGTACACCGAGCCTGGTTCGCCGGCGGCCAGCGTGCTGTCGCGCGGGGACGAGCTGGTGCAGATCGACGGCGCCGCCGTCCTCGACGGCAATGCCACCGTGCTGAACAACGGCCTGTTCCCTGATTCGACCGGCGAGAGCCACAGCTTCGTCGTGCGCGACACCGGCGGTGCGCAGCGCACCGTGCAGATGACGTCCGCGACCATCACGCGAGTGCCGGTGCCTGTCGTCACCACGTTCGATACGCCGACGGGACCGGTGGGCTACATCCAGTTCAACGATCACATCGCCACCGCGGAGTCCCAGCTCGTCTCGGCGATCAACACGATCGCCGCGGCCAACGCGACCGATCTCATTCTCGACTTGCGCTACAACGGCGGCGGCTATCTCGATATCGCCAACGAGCTGTCCTACATGATCGCGAACCGGACGTTGACCGCCGGTCGCACGTTCGAGCGGCTCGTGTTCAACGACAAACATCCGAGCCGCAATCCGATCACCGGCGAGCTGCTCACGCCCACGCCGTTCCACACGACGACGCAGGGCTTCCCGGGAACGGCGGCGGGCCAACCGCTGCCGTCCCTGGATCTCGATCGCGTGTACATCCTCGCGGGCCCCGGCACGTGTTCGGCCAGCGAATCCATCATCAACGGCCTGCGCGGCGTGAACGTGCAGGTGTATCTCATCGGCGCGACCACCTGCGGCAAGCCGTATGGGTTCTATCCCGCGGACAACTGCGGAACGACCTACTTCTCGATCCAGTTCCGCGGCGAGAACGCCGCGAATTTCGGCGACTATTCCGACGGGTTCTCGCCGGCCAATCAGCCGAATCCCGGCACCACCGTTCCGGGCTGCTCGGTGGCCGACGACTATTCGCACGAGCTCGGCGATCCGGCCGAGGGTCGCATCGCCGCGGCGCTCGCATTCCGCGCAAGCAACAACCTGAGCTGCCCCGCCGCCTCGGGCGCAGCGGCACCACGCGTAGCGAAGTCATCCTTCATGTTCGCGGAAGACGAGAGCCAACGCGTGTCGAAACCCGCCGCCCGCCTCAACCGCATCGTGCGGAACTAAATGGGGACATTCCTCGTTTCCTAGCAAAAAGGGACAGACCTGATAAACGAGGAATGACCCACTACTTGCCGTCCTTGAGCATGAAGGTCACCTTGAGCGTCACGCGATACTCGGTGACTTTGCCGCCCGCGACGACGGCGCTCTGATCCTTCACCCACGCGGACTCGATGCCTTCGATGGTTTCCGAGGCCTTGGCGACACCTTTTCTCACGGCGTCGTCGAAGCCTTCCTTGCTGCCCGAGATGATCTCGATGATTTTCGCTACTGCCATGGAAGCGACTCCTCATGTTTGAAGGAGCGCGATTCTCGGCCGCGTCGGCTGACGAGCCTATTGGACCAGAGTGCCACTCGCGAGATGCGGCGCCGCGGCAGCGCGATCAGCCACCGTGCTCCTCCACTGCGTCGAACTTGAGTCCAATTTCTATCTCGGGCAGCAGCGGAGAGGGATCCAGATACGCGCGGTCATCCGCCGATGCGAACACGGATCCCGCGACGATGTAGTGAGGTGTCTCGTCGATGTCGAGTCGATAGACCTTGCGCGACTGCGCCTTGCCGCGCAGTCCGGGTGGGATGTAGTCGATGACCTCGTCGATCAGGCATTGCTCGATCGAGAACCCGCCGAACCACGACGGAATCGACATCCACACGACGCCGCGAAACAGCAGATCGATGCGTCGCGGACCGCCGTCGTCGCGATCGCCGGAGCGCAGCAGCAACACGCCGTGATGCTGGTAGTAGAGCACCAGCCCGAACCGGCCAGTGAATCGCGTGGGCAGCGAGAGGTTCTGCATCAACCCAGGATGAACGTGCTCTGCATGTTCTGCGTCGTCGGTAGATAGTGGTCGACGAGCAGCGCGGCGAACAGCCACATGAGATAGGTGATCGAGAAGCGGAACACCTTCATCGGCAGGTGCGCGCGTTCGGTGAGTTTCATCGCCCACGCGTACCAGACGAACATGCCGTTGAGCACCAGCGCCGCGGCCAGGTAGATCAGGCCGCTCATGCCCGTGACGAAGGGCATCAGCGTGACCGCGGTCAGCAGCATGGTGTACAGCAGCACCTGCAGCCGCGTGAACGGGATGCCGTGCGTGACCGGCAGCATCGGAATGCCGACCTTCGCGTATTCGTCCCTGCGCGCGATCGCGAGCGCCCAGAAGTGCGGCGGCGTCCACACGAACACGATCAGGAACAGCAGCAACGCATCGGGATCGACGCTGTTCGTGACGGCGGCCCAGCCCAGCACGGGCGGTGCGGCGCCCGCGGCGCCGCCGATCACGATGTTCTGCGAGGTCGCGCGCTTGAGCCACACGGTGTAGATCACCGCGTAGCCGATCAACGACGCGAACGTGAGCACCGCGGTGAGCGGATTCACGAGGAACCACAGCATCGTCATCGAGATGACGCACAACACGCCCGAGAACATCAGCGCGGCTCGCGGCGACAACTTGCCGGTGGGTAGCGGCCGGCGCTTCGTGCGCGACATCTGCGCGTCGATGCGCTCGTCTAGCACGTGATTGATGACCGCCGCGCTCGCCGCGGCGAGGCCGATGCCGATGTTGCCGAAGATCAACGCGTCGAGCGGCGGCATCCCCGGCACCGCGAGCAGCGTGCCCACGATGGACGTGAACACGATGAGCATGACGACGCGCGGCTTGGTCAGCTCGTAGAAGCTGCGCCAGCGGGCCGTGCGGGGGCCGTCTGCAACGATGTGTTCAGGGGTAGCCAAAAAAAAAGCCGCTCCTCGAAGGGCGCGGCAGTTTAGCCGAATTGGCCCGCCAGATTGATCAGCGAAAGTCGGCCACCGGCCTGAGGGCCCGGTTCAGCCACACCGTGGCTCCTACGAGCAGCGCGGCCCCGGCGTTATGTGCCGCGGCGAGTTCGAGGGGGAACGCGCGCAACACCATGAATATGCCGGCCGAGAGCTGCAGCGCCAGCGCCACGAGCACGGCGGCGGAGGCCCAGCGGGGCCCCGAACCGAGGCTGCGCAGCGCCGTCAGCGCCGCGAGCAGCAGCAGGACGGTGGCGACGATCGCGCCGACGCGGTGCGTGAAATGGATCGCCACGCGGGCGGGATGATCCAGCACGCCGCCCGCGTAGTTGATGCCGAGACCGCGCCACAGCACGAACGCGTCCTCGTAGTCCGCCTCGGGAATCCACTGCGCCTGGCATTTCGGCAGGTCGGGACAGGCCATCGCCGCGTAGTTGCTGCTGGTCCAACCGCCGAGGGCCACCTGGAGCGAGAGCGCGATCAGCGCGAGCGCGGCCCACAGCCGCGCGCGCCGGCCGTCATTCATGACCGTGTTGCCCGCGAGTACGGAGTGTCCGTCGACGGGCCGGTCGTGCGCGCGCAGCGTCAGCCACATCCACAGCAGCAGCGCGAAAGTAGTTAGTCCGCCGAGCAGGTGGCCGGTGACGATGAGCGGCTTCAGCAGCCACGTGACCGTGAGCATGCCGAGGATTCCCTGGAACACGACCAGCGCGAGCAGCACGAGCGAGAACCAGACGCTCACGCCGCGTTCGCGGCGCGCGACGATCGACAGCGCCGCGATCACGAGAATGATCAGACCCAACGTGCTCGCGGCATAACGATGGATCATCTCGATCCACGCCTTGCGCACGTCGGCTTCGGTCGCGTAGTGCTCGGCGGAGCCCGTAGGCGCAACGTGACCGAAACATCCCGGCCAGTCCGGACAGCCGAGCCCGGAATCGGACAGCCGCGTGTAACCGCCGAGCACGACGACGCCAAAACACAGGATCGCGCCGATGAGCGCGAGACGCCGGATCCAGATCACTTCACGCATGTTCTCGTTCTTGATCAGCCGATGTGCGACAGCTTGAGCAGCTTCTTGAGATCGCTCAGCAGGTCCTTGTGGGTGATGACACTGGCGTCGTGCCGCATCATGAGATTACCAAGCGGATCGACGACGAACAGCGATCGCGCGCGATCCTCGGGAAACTGCGCGAGCAACGCGGCGGCCTCGGGGGCGGACGCGTCGAGCGCGAGGAGCCCCGGCTGTTCCGCGGCGAAATACTGCGTGTCGCAGCAGTTCCCGGTCGAAAGGAACACGCGCTGCACGCGCGTCATCTCGTTGTTCAATGCGAGGCGCGATTGGCGGCCGTAGAGCAGCGCCGTGCGGCAATCGTCATCGCAGGCCCCGTCACCTATATAGATGAGTGTCCACTTGCCTTCGAGCACCTTCGGGTCGGCCGCGCTGCCATCGGCATTACGCAGTCCCGCCACTTGAAGCGGGCGAGGCGGCTCGATGAGCTGACCCTTGCTGGCGGATCCGGCCGGACGCCAGACGTTGCCGTAATAGAGCGCGAACGCGATCACCACCGGCGCGAAGAACAGCGCCGCGATGATGATGAGATTGCGCCGGCCGCGGGCGCGTGAGTCGTCCATCATTCCACCTTGCGAAAATTGAGGGCGAAGTAGAGCACGAGCAAAACGACGGCAAAACCCCACCACTGTATGGCGTACGAGAAATGTCGATCGGGCGCGAGACCAGGCGGTGACCACTCGCGCACGAAGCCGATGCCGTCCACTTCGGAATCCAGGAGCAGGATGCGTCGTGCGATCGGTTCGCCGAGTGCCGATTGCAGCTCTTCGTGAGTCGGGAAAGTGGTGACACGAGGCCAGTCGCGCGTTGCGTCCGGCGGGGCGCGGCCGCTCGGGAGTCCCGCCACGGGCAGTTCATCGAGCCGGCCGGAAACGACGGCTTCCTCGACCCCCAACGAGATGTCCGGCAACTGGTCGCGGCGACCCTCGAACGGAATCCAGCCGCGGTTCACGAGAATGCGCCGGCCATTCGCGCTGGCGCAGGGAGTGAGGACTTCGTACCCCGGGCGACCCGCATGTGTGCGGTTCTCCAGCAGGAACTGGTGAGCCCCGTCGATGCGGCACGGAAAAGCCACGCGGGAGTAGCGCGGCAGACCATCGAAGTCGGGCGGACTCTCGGTGAGCACCGGCGCCGGCGCCGCCTCGAACTCGCGCCATTGCTCCGCCTTCAGCTCCCCGCGCTGCCATTGCCAGCGGCCGAGGCCCACGAACAGCGTCAGCAGGACGAGCGCGGCGAGTGTCATCGGCCAGGACGGCGAAAACATCCTGCCAAAAACGGAAAATCGGGGGGCCGGCATGGGGGCGGGCAGTATAATTCGCGCGCCCATGGACCCGTTCAAAATACTCGTCGTCATCGTCCTCTTCGCGATCATCTTCAGCCTGGGGAGCGCCCTCTTTCACCTGTCGCGCGGCAAGGGAGACTCGAAGAAGATGGCCCGCGCCCTGACCGTCCGGGTCGGCCTGTCGGTCGCGCTCTTCATTCTGTTAATGCTGGCTTGGTACAACGGCCTCATAACGCCGCACGGCCTCCCTTGATTAATGTGAAAGGGCCTAGTTTTTCCTTTACGGGCATCCGCGACTCCGCTACATTTCGCGCCCCATGATTCGCCGCACGATCAAAAAGACGCTCAAGACCAAGCCCTCGGGGGCCTTGGAGTCTTGCGCGCGCTGATTGCGAGTGAACGAAGGACACCAAAGGCCCCGCCGGGAAACCCGCGGGGCCTTTTCATTTCGGAGTGAGAAACGTCATGTCATCGACCGCTGAAACCGTCCGTAACAAGAAGATTCCCGTCGTCGCCATCGCCGGCGCGACCGGCGCCGTCGGCGTCGAGCTCATGGCCTGCCTCGAGCAGCGCAAATTCCCGCTGGCCGAGCTGCGACTGCTGGCTTCCGCGCGGTCCGCGGGCAAGAAGATGAAGTTCCGCGGCGTGGATGTCGCCGTGCAGGAACTCACGGATGACAGCCTCAAGGGCGTGGACATCGCGCTGTTCAGCGCGGGCGGAGCGCAATCCAAGCGCTTCGCGCCGGCCGCCGTGAGGGCGGGCGCCGTGGTCGTGGACAACTCCTCCGCCTTCCGCATGGATCCGGACACGCCGCTCGTGGTGCCGGAGATCAACTCGGGCGCGCTCGCGAAGCACAACGGCATCATCGCGAATCCGAACTGCGTCGCCATCGTCGCCGCCACGCCGCTTTGGCCTATCCACCAGCATCGCCGCATCCAGCGCATCACGATGTCCACCTACCAGGCCGCCTCGGGCGCCGGCGCGGCCGCGATGGAAGAGCTGAGCGAGTCGACCAAGGCGTATCTCGAAGGCCGGCCGTTCATGCCGAAGGTCCTGCCGCATCCGTACGCGTTCAACGTGTTCTCGCACAACACCAAGGTGGACCCGGAGACCGGGTACAACGAGGAAGAGACGAAAGTCATGCAGGAAACGCGCAAGATCTTCGGAGTGCCGGACCTGAGAGTGACCGCGACCTGCGTACGCGTACCTGTATTACGTGCGCATTGCATCGCGCTCAACATCGAGCTCGATGCTCCGCTCTCGCCCGCCGAGGCGCGCGAGATCCTGTCGAAGGCGCCGGGCGTGCGCGTGGTAGACGAGCTCGAGCGCAACTACTTCCCGATGCCGGTCGATGCGAGCGGCAAGGACGACGTGCTGGTCGGCCGCATCCGCAAGGACGTGAGCGACCCGTCGGGCCGCACGCTGGCCCTGTTCGTCGCCGGCGACCAGCTCCGCAAAGGCGCCGCGCTCAACGCCGTCCAGATCGCCGAGCGGCTGCTGGGATAAATCGGGGACAGATTTATTTGTTGACGATAGAGATCGTCCAAAAACAGATCTGTCCCGGCCGTTGCAACTTTTCGAGGGGTGGAGTCGTCCCAGGGACTTCCATATAGCGAGGGCAAGCCATGTGGAAACACGAATTGTCGTGTGCCGCTGGTGAATTTCGCAGGGCGTTTGAAGCGGGCGCGTTTGCGCCCGCGGATTTTTCCCATCGCCAGCACGTGCGGCTCGCGTACGTGTACCTCGTCGATAGCGATGTGAATCTCGCCCTGGATCGCATGCGCGCAGCGCTCGTGTGTTTCCTCTCGCACCACGGCATACCCGCCACGAAGTACCACGAGACGTTGACGCGCGCCTGGATCCTTGCGGTGCATCATTTCATGCATCGCTCGCCGGACGCCTCGAGCGCGGACGACTTCATCGACCGCAACCCCATGCTGCTCGACAGCAAGATAATGCTGACTCACTACTCGGCGGACCTGCTGTTCTCCGACGCCGCGCGCTCCGGGTTCGTCGAACCGGATCTCGACCCGATCCCGCGCCACGCGGCTTAGCGGCGGCAAAGCGGGACAGATTTATATGACGACGATCTTTATCGTCAATAAATAAATCTGTCCCCGATTTACTTCGCGGCCTTCGGGATCGTCGCGAACACGCTCGTCTCCCGCCACGCCGGCGGCTGCGCCGCATTGGCGACGCGCTCCGTCAGTCGCTGCACGAATTCGCCGAACAGGCCCATCGCGGCGAAATCCACCGGCTGCGCGAGGTCATCGGAGGGCGAGTGATAGCGATCCTTGAACCACTGCTCATCGATCTTCTCCTCGGGCGAACCCGGCGCGAAGCCGATCTTGAGCGAGAGCGCCGGCACGCCGGTGCGGATGAAGCTGTACTGATCGCTGCGGATGAACCGGTTGCGCTGCGGCTGCGGATCCGGGATCGGCTCGACGCCGACCTCCGCCGCGATCGCGCGCGCGTCCTCGCCCAGCGAGGGCTCGTCGAGACCGAACACGATGAGCTGCTTCAGCGGGTAGATAGGCATGTACATGTCGCTGTTGAGGTTGGCGACGATGTTCATGCCATTGCTCGCGGCGTTCTCTGAATAGGCTCGCGAGCCCAGCAACCCCGATTCCTCGGCGGTGACCGCGACGAACACGATCGAGCGCTTCGGTTTGACGGGCGCGATCTGGAACCGGCGCGCCGTCTCGATCAACGTCGCGACCCCGCTCGCGTTGTCGATGGCGCCGTTGTGCAGGCGATCCCCTTCGCCCTTCTCGGCGATTCCAAGATGATCGAGATGCGCGCTCAGCACCACGTATTCCGAAGCGAGTGCCTCATCCGATCCCTGGAGCACGCCGACGACGTTCTCCGACGCCACGGTCGAGACGTCTGCGGCGGTCTTCGCGCGCAGGCGCGCCTTCAGATGGAAATGCGGCAGCGCTTCACCCTTCTCGAGCGCGGCGAGCAGATCCTTCTCGGACTGGCCCGTGCCTTCGAGAAGTCGCGCGAAGCGCGCCGGATTCAGCCCGGCCCAGACCTTCTGATCCGGAAACAGGTCGGCCGCCGGGGCCGCGAGCCGCATCGTCGGATTCAGGCGTGCCGCCGAACTGCGCTCCCAGGGCAGATCCATCGCGTACGGATTCGGAATCGTGAGCACGCCCACCGCGCCGGCCGCGTGATATTCCTTCCAGCGTTCGGACGCGGATCCGAAGTGCGCGCCCGCCGCGCCCGGCACGGATTTCGGCGCGCTCGTGAAGAACGCGACGATCTTGCCCTTCAGGTCGACGCCGGCGAGATCGTCGTGTCCGTACTGCGGCAGCCGCAGTCCGTGACCGACGAACACTATCGGCGCCTCCACTTCCTCGCTCGCGAAGTTGCCGCGCAGGCTGATGACCGCATCGTCGCCAAGCGTCAGCGGTTCGACTCCCTTGGCGGTGACGAGCGCGAGGCTGGAAAGATCCTCGCGGATCACGCGCGACTCGAGGTTCACGCGCTGGAAGTAACCCTCGTCGCCGCCCGGCGCGAGGCCCGCCTCCTTGAACTGATTCGCCACGTATTCCGCCGCGCGGCGGTGTCCTGGCGTGCCCGCGCGACGACCCTCCATCGCATCGTCCGCCAGCACCTTCACGTGCTCCCAGTCCTGCTTTCCGCGCGCGACGTAATCGGGTTTCGCGGCCTCGCGCGAACCACACGCGCCCAGAACCACCGCCATTCCAATGCCCATGGCGACCCATCCAGATCGATGCTTCATTCTTCGAGACTCCTCACTGCGTTGCCGGCATGTTCGCATGCCACGCGCGCCGAAAGTCGCCACGCGGCAACGTCCCGTCGCGGCATAATCTCCAGCAGTGGCATATCCAACTCTCAGCGACCTGATTCGCGGTCTCACCGGCATCGACATCTGGCTGCCCTTGCCGACCTTCGGCCTCATGGTCGGCTTCGCCTTCTTCGTAGGGATGCACCTGGCGACGCGCGAAGCGAATCGACTGATGCCCGACCAGCCGCGCGAGTTCATGGGCAACGCCTGCATCTGGGCATTCCTCGCGGGCATTCTCGGAGCACGGTTGTTCCATCTGCTCGAGTACCCGCGCGAATTCCTCGCGCACCCCGCCGAGATGTTGTTCTCGCGTTCCGGCTTCACGATTTACGGCGGACTCATCGTCGGCGCGCTCACGGCCGTGTGGTACGCGCGCGCGAAGAAGGCGCCGATCGCGCTCACGATGGACGCCGCCGCGCCGGGTCTCATGATCGCGTATGCGATCGGCCGGCTCGGCTGCCAGATCTCCGGCGACGGCGACTGGGGTATCGCCGCGGATCTCGCCGCGAAGCCGGACTGGTTGCCGCAATGGTTCTGGGCCCAGACCTATACCAACAACATCGCGGGCGTCGTCATCGACCCGCCCGGCGTCTATCCGACGCCCATCTACGAGTTCGCGATGAGCATGGTCGCATTCGGCGTGCTCTGGGGACTGCGCAAACACACGCATCGAGCCGGCTGGTTGTTCTGGCTCTACGTATTGCTCGCGGGCGTCGAGCGGCTGCTCATCGAGTTCATCCGCGTGAACACCACTTACGAACTTCTCGGAGTGGCGGTGACCCAGGCGCAACTCATCTCCGCCGCCTGCATCGTCGCCGGAGCGATCGGGATGTTCGTGTTCTCGCGCCCGATGATGAAAAAGGGGACAGATTTATTTATTGACGATAAGAAGATCGTCAATAAATAAATCTGTCCCCGATAGTGTTCTGCAGATCGCGAAGAAGGACTTCCTGGTCTGACCGACTATGCGCTCCTGGCGCTCTTGAGCTCGTGCGCCGTCACGCCGAGCCGCCGCGCCGCTGACAGCACCGCGAGTACCGACGCCGTCGCGATGTTTGCGTGGCGGCCCACGCCATAACGCACGCCGTTCACGCCTTCGCGCGCCGCCTCGACGATCGCGAGCGCCGCGGCGTCCGCGCCCGCGCGCAACGCGCGTTCTTCATAGTTGTCGATGCGGATCGGCAGCGCCAGCGCGGCGACCGTCGCCGCGATGGGGCCGGAGCCCACGCCGCGCAACTTGCGCCGATTGCCCGCGACGGTCACTTCGAGCTCGATGCCCTGCTTGTCACCATCCTCGAACAGGTGATGCGCGTGATACGTCACGTCGTAGTCAGTCGCGAGATAGGTTTCCTCGAACAGCGCCCACAGCTGCTGCGAGGACATCTCGCCCTCGGCGGCGTCCATGTGTTTCTGCACCAGCGCGCTGAACTCCACCTGCATGCGCCGCGGCATCACCACGCCGTAGTCGCGCTCAAGTAGATAGGCAATGCCGCCCTTGCCGGACTGGCTGTTGACGCGCACGATGCTGTCGTAGGTGCGACCGAGGTCCGCGGGATCCACCGGGATGTACGGCACTTCCCAGAAATCGCCCGGCTTCTGCGCCGCGAAGCCCTTCTTGATGGCGTCCTGGTGCGATCCGGAAAACGACGTGAACACGAGGTCGCCCACGTACGGGTGACGAGGGTGGATCGGCAGGCGCGTCGCCTGTTCCACTTCGCGCGCCACCGCGTTGATGTCCGAGAAATCAAGCCCGGGATGAATGCCCTGCGAATAGAAATTGAGCGCGAGGGTCACGAGGTCGACGTTGCCGGAACGCTCACCGTTGCCGAAGAGACATCCCTCGACGCGTTGCCCGCCGGCCAGCATGCCGAGCTCGGCGGCCGCCACGCCCGTGCCGCGGTCGTTGTGAGTGTGCAACGAGATGATCACGTGCTCGCGGCGTTCGAGGTGCGTCGACATCCACTCGATCTGGTCCGCGTATACGTTCGGAGTCGCGTTTTCGACCGTGGTCGGCAGGTTGATGATGATCGGCCGGCCAGGACCCGCGTTCCACGCACGGATCGCGGCGTTGCAGGCCTCGAGCGCGACCGGTAGTTCGGTCATGCTGAAGGCCTCGGGGGAATACTCGAGGCCCCATTCCGTTTCGGGCAGCGCGTCGGTCAGCTCCTTGACCAGTGATACCTGCTTCTCGACCAGCTTCATCACGTCCGACACCGTGAGTCCGAACACCACGCGCCGCCATACCGGCGCCGTCGCGTTGTAGACATGGATGATGGCGCGGCGCGCGCCTTTCACCGACTCGACCGTGCGCCGGATCAGCTCCTCGCGCGCCTGGGTGAGCACCATGATCGTGACGTCGTCGGGAATCAGGTCCTGTTCGATGAGATCGCGCGCGGTCAGAAAATCCGTCTCGGACGCGGACGGGAACCCGATCTCGATCTCCTTGATGCCCACCTTGCAGATCGTCCTGAACAGCCGCTTCTTGGTCTCGCGGCTCATGGGCTCGAACAGCGCCTGGTTGCCGTCGCGCAGGTCCGTGCTGCACCAGATGGGCACGGTAGTTAGCGAACGGGAGGGCCACTGCCGGTTCGGCAGCTCGACGGGCGTGAACGGGCGATACTTCTTCGATGGATCTTTCAACATGACTGCTTCACTTCGAATGGTGAGACGTGACTCTTCCGCGGTAACTCGCGGTTTGGTCTCGATTTCCCGTCTTGTAGGCGCCGACGGGTGGCGCGAGTGTGTTTGCGGCTAGGCCGCAAGAAGCAGGAGCGAACGAAGCAGCGCCGCGGTGCGGCAAAGGGACTGGCCCGGCTGTTCGTTGCGATACATGCGGGGAAACCTACCTGACTTCGCTCGTGGAGACAACTGCGCCGTTCGCACAATCACTTCTGCTGGGCCGCTTCGAGCAGGCTCACCATCAGCGCATTCATCGGCGCCGCGATCCCATGTTTTCTTCCCAATCTCACGATCACGCCATTACGAGTGTCGATTTCCATCGGTCGGCCGGCACGCCGATCCGCGACCATCGAATTCTCGGTATCCGGCGGCGCACGCCGTGCGCCCGCGACGATCTCGTCGGGAATCGTGTCCGCCAACGTGGCGCCTTCGGCGCGTCCCACCGCGATGCACTCGCGAACGATGTTCCTCATGAGTTCCGCCACGCCGTCATGACGCGAGATTCCCGCGCCCTTGAGCAACACGGCGGAAACCGCACCCGCGCTGTTCAGGCATAACTTCCGCCAGATCGCGCTGGTGAAGTCATCGGTCTCCTTCGCGTCGAAACGGGTGTGCGAGAAGAGCGCCAGTAAATCAGCCCCGTTTCTGCCCGCCGGGACGACGATGCGCGCGGCGCCGCGCTGGATGGAACGACCCGGCGCGACACGGTCCGCCGGCAGATCGATCATGACGGGCACGAGCTGCGACTTGTCGAGATGCTTTTCGAAGCGCGCGATGTGTTCGACGCCGTTCTGGATGATGGCCACGCGCGTCGCGGGCCCCACCGCGCCGGCAAACCACTGGGCCGCGGCGTCGCTGTCGTAGGCCTTGGTGGTCACGAGTACCCAGTCGACCGGCTGCGCCTGTGCGACTTCCGTGTACACACGGGGCCTCGCGTGTATCACTCCTTGTGGTGTCTGGACCTCGAGCGAATCGAACGGAGTGCGCGCGGCGACCGAGATGTCGTGACGATCATCCTGGGCGAGCCAGGCCGCGAGCGTGGCGCCGATCGCGCCGGGACCAATCAGAAGTATCGAAGCCATGCGCGAGCATCGCCGAGATCCTCGGATCGCATCAACCGTGCGAAAAAAAACGGGGCGCCTGTGCGCCCCGCGATCTCGAGAGGGGACGGACTTCAAGTCCGTCCCCAAGCTACCGTGTCAGATCCAGTAGACGAACACGAACAGTCCCAACCAGACCACGTCGACGAAGTGCCAGTACCAGGCAACCGCTTCGAACGCGAAATGGCGCTCGGGTGTGAAGTGACCCTTCATCGTGCGCAACCAGATGCACAACAGCATGATCGCGCCGAGCGTCACGTGGAAACCGTGGAACCCGGTGAGCATGAAGAACGTGGAGCCGTAGATGCCGGTGCCGAGCTGCAGGCCGAGGTGGTTGTACGCCTCGCCGTACTCGTGCGCCTGGAGATACACGAACAGGAAGCCCAGCAGGAACGTCAGCGCCAGGAAGATGTTGAGCACGGCGCGCTTGTTGGCGCGCAGCGCGTGGTGGGCGATCGTCACCGTCACACCCGACAGCAGCAGGATGATGGTGTTGATCGCCGGCAGGCCGAACGCCGGGATGATGTCGAACGTGCCGTCCTCACGCGGGCCGAGACGATTCGGGCCGCTGGTCGGCCACGCGTTCTCGAAGCCGGGATGCAGCAGCTCGTTGCCGATGACCTTCGTGCCTTCGCCGCCGAGCCACGGCACCGACAGCGTGCGCGCGTAAAACAGCGCGCCGAAGAACGCGGCGAAGAACATCACTTCGGAGAAGATGAACCACATCATTCCCATGCGGAACGAGCGGTCGACGTCGAGCCCGTAGACGCCGCGCTGGTTCTCGTCGATCACGTCCCCGAACCAGCCGACGAACATGTACACGACGAGGGCGAAGCCCGGCAGCATCACCCACGCGCCCGTCCAGTGGTTGAGCAGCGAGATGGCGCCGAGCAGCAGCGCGAAAAACGAGAACGAGCCGATGATCGGCCACTTGCTTTCGTGAGGGACGTAATAGTTACCGGCGTGTTCTGCGCTCATGAGTTGGTCCTGGGTGCTAGTTCAACGAGCCCACTCGCGTGAACTCATCATAAAAAGTGTACGAAAGAGTGATCCGATCGACCGAGCGCGGTAGCGCGGGATCGATCACGAAGCGCACGGCCATCGGCCGCTCTTCGTTCGCCGCGAAGTGCTGCGGCGTGAAACAGAAGCATTCGGTCTTGCGGAAGTAGCCCGCGGCCCGGCCCGGCGCGATGTTCGGAATCGCCTGGGCGGTGGTGTCGTGTCCCGTGAGGTTCTTCGCGACGAACTCCGTCGCGTAGAGCCGGCCCGGGTTCACCTTCATCGAGGCGACGAGCGGGCGGAACTCCCAGTTGCCCACCGAAGGCAGGTCGGTCACGAATTCGACCGTGACCAGGCGGGACTCGTCCGGCGCCTCGACGACGTCGCGCTGCTCGACGAGCGCGCGCTGGTTGCCGAAGCCGGTCATCTCGCAGAGCACGTCGTACAGCGGCACCAGCGCGAAGCCGAACGCGAAGCTGCCCGCCGCGAAGCCGAGCAGCTTCAGCGTGAGGCGCTTGTTCTCGTTCGTTCTGGCGACCGGCTCGCTCATACGATCAGCCCGCCTTGGTCACCGACATCACGATGAACGCGATGTAGAACGACAGCGCGACGAGGCCGAGCACGATGGCCGAACGGCGCGCCTTCGCGCGCCGCTCGCTCACTTCCTGTGGAGTCATTTCCGGTCGGGGGCTCATGTCGCTCAGTGCTGCACGCCGCGCGCGACGACTTCGCGGGACGGTGGAGTGGTCCAGCTATGGTACGGCGGGGGCGAGCTGAGCTCCCACTCGAGACCCTTCGCACCATCCCACGAGCGGCCTTCCGCCTTCGAGCCCGACTTCACGCACTTCCAGATGATGTACGGGAAGAGCAGCTGCGAGAGGCCGAAGCCGAACGCGCCGATCGAGGACACCATGTTCCAGTCCGCGAACTGCGTGGAGTAGTCAGGGATGCGGCGCGGCATGCCCGCGAGGCCCAGGAAGTGCTGGGGGAAGAACAGCACGTTCACGAAGATCGCCGACAGCCAGAAGTGCAGCTTGCCGAGCTTCTCGTCGTACATCTTGCCGGTCCACTTCGGCAGCCAGTAATACACGCCGGCCATGATCGCGAACACCGCGCCGGGGACGAGCACGTAGTGGAAGTGCGCCACCACGAAGTACGTGTCGTGATACTGGAAGTCCGCCGGGACGACCGCGAGCATGAGGCCGGAGAAGCCGCCGATCGTGAACAGGAACAGGAACGCGAGCGCGAACAGCATCGGGGTCTCGAACGTCAGCGAGCCCTTCCACATCGTCGCGGTCCAGTTGAACACCTTCACGCCCGTGGGGATGGAAATCAGCATCGTCGAGAGCGTGAAGAACAGCTGCCCGGCGAGCGGCATGCCCACGGTGAACATGTGGTGCGCCCACACGATGAAGGACAGGAACGCGATGGCCGCCGTTGCGTAGACCATCGCGTCGTAGCCGAACAGCGGCTTGCGCGAGAACGCCGGGATGATCTCCGAGATGATGCCGAAGGCCGGCAGGATCAGGATGTACACCTCGGGGTGTCCGAAGAACCAGAAGATGTGCTGGAACATCACCGGGTCGCCGCCGCCCGACGCCGAGAAGAACGTCGTCGCGAAGAAATGATCGGTGAGCAGCATCGTCACGGCGCCGGCAAGGACCGGCATCGTCGCGATCAGAAGATAGGCCGTGATCAGCCAGCTCCAGCAGAAGAGCGGCATGTTCAGCAGGCCGACGCCCGGCGCGCGCATGTTCATGATCGTGACGACCACGTTGATGGAGCCGAGGATCGAGCTCGCGCCCATCAGGTGGATTGCGAAGATGGCCATCGGGAACGCATCGCCCGTCTGCAGCGACAGCGGCGGATACAGCGTCCAGCCGCCGGCCGGCGCGCCGCCCGGGACGAACAGCGTCGACAGCAGCAGCGTGAACGCGAACGGCAGGATCCAGAACGAGAAGTTGTTCAGACGCGGCAGCGCCATGTCGGGCGCGCCCACCTGCATCGGGATCATCCAGTTCGCGAGACCCGTCCACGCCGGCATCACCGCGCCGAAGATCATGATCAGCGCGTGCATCGTCGTCATCGAGTTGAAGAACTGCGGATCGACGAGTTGCAGGCCGGGCTGGAAGAGCTCCGCGCGGATGACGAGGGCCATGAG
>JAEZCR010000195.1 GCA_023433465.1 Pseudomonadota bacterium
CTCTGGAACCACCGCGACGCGAATCTCGCGACGGTGCTCGCGATGGGGGCGTGGACACCGCGCGAGACGTTCTCGAAGGACCCGGGTCGCGATGGTGTGGACGCTCCGCCGCCGCCCAACTGGACGCTGCGGATGCCCGGCGGAAACGCACCGCTGGATTACTCGGAATTCGACGTGATACACGGACCGGGCCTGCTCGGCCGGCTGCGCTGGTCGCTGCTCGGCGCGCACAACGCGGAGAATGCCCTGGCCGCGATCGCGGCCGCGCATCACGTCGGCATTCCGCCGGAGAAGTCGATCGCGGCGCTGGCCGAATTCCGCGGCGTCAAGCGGCGGCTGGAGCTGCGCGGTGAAGTGCACGGCGTCTCCGTCTACGACGACTTCGCGCATCACCCGACGGCGATCGCGCTGACGCTCGACGGGCTGCGCCGCAAGGTCGGGGAGAAGCGCATCGTCGCCGTACTCGAGCCGCGCTCGGCCACGATGAAGATGGGTGTGCATCGGGATACGCTCGCGCCCTCGCTGGCCGCGGCGGACGAGGTATGGATGTTCGCGCCGCCGGACCTCGGTTGGGACGCCGACGCGGTCGTGGCCTCGCTCGGCCGTCGTGGCAATCTGGCGCGCACGCTCGACGATCTGCTCGAAGGCCTGCTGCGCGCCACGAAGTCCGGCGACCAGGTGCTCATCATGAGCAACGGCGGGTTCGGCGGACTGCACGGCAAACTACTCGAAGGGCTGGCCGGGAGAAAATGACGATGGCCGCGGGAAACAGCGTCATTCCCCTGTTTCCGCTCCATACCGTGCTCTTCCCCGGCGGTCCGCTGCCGCTGCGGATTTTCGAAACGCGCTACACCGATATGGTCCGCCGCTGCATGCGCGAGCAGCAGCCGTTCGGCGTCGTGCTCATCGAGGAGGGCGACGAGGCTGGTGAAGTTGCGACGACGGCGACGGTAGGCTGCAGCGCCCGCATCGTGGATTTCTTCAAACTCAAGGACGGCCTGCTGGGCATCTCCTGCATAGGGGATCGCAAGTTCCGCGTGCGGCGTGTGTGGCGCGAACACGACGGCCTGAACATGGCGCAGATCGACTGGCTACACGAAGAAGCGGCGCTTCCGCTGCCCGAGGATTACTCGATCCTGCGCGAGACCGTGCGGCGCGCGCTGGAAGATCTCTCCGCCCAGTACAGCCACGTCGAACGAAAGCTCGACGACGCGGCCTGGGTCGGCGCGCGCCTGGCCGAACTACTCCCGCTCGCGCTCGGCGACAAACAGGGCTTGCTCGAGCTCGACGATCCTCTCGAGCGCCTTTCGACTCTAATGGAGCTGGTGCCGGGAAAATAATGGGGACATTCCCCGTTTGCTAGGAAACAGGGAATGTCCCCTTTATTCCCTTGCGGCCGTACCACCAGTACAGCGCGAAGCCGATCACGATCGTCCACCCGAGCACCATCCAGCCGATGAAGCCGTCGTAGTCGCTCATCAGGAATGCGGCGGGACCGGAATCATTGCGGATGGACGTCTCGCGCACGACGGCGATGATCGCGACCCAGCTCGCGTGCAGGCCCATGCAGGCGGCGATGTTTCCCGTCAGATGCCGCACGACGCCGAGGATCACGCCCACGGCGGTCAGGCACAGGAACGCATCGAGGATGGCGAGTGGATCCGCGAAGCTGCGCAGCAGTCCCGACAGCATGACGAGCCCGGAACCGGCGTCCACCTGCTCGGGCGGAATGCGCGTCTTCGCGAAAAAGTGCGACGCGGCATACACCAGCGACACCAGCACGATGGCGCGCACCGCGCCCGATTCGCGCGCGATCGCGGTGTGCATGATGCCGCGCATCGCCGTCTCCTCGAGCAGGGCGACGACCAGCCCCGTGCCGATCGCCATGAGGATCAGCCACACCCACCCACCCGCGTCGAGATCGATCGTGGGCTTGAGTGCGCGCATGTCGAGAACGACCATCGTGAGGAGCACCGGCAGCATCAGCACCGCGCCGAGAACGAATGCCTTGGCGAGCTCCCGCAGGAAGTCGCGTGCGGGCAATCCGTAGCCGAGGCTCACGCGATCGGTCACCTTCAGGCGGCGCGCGACGAACAGGAATCCGACGAAGAACGTCAACATCGCGATACGGCTCGCGACGCGGTGGAACTTGAACTCGAAGCCGAGCGACTGCGTGAGCTCCCAGGCTGGATAGGCGAACAGTGCGATGCCCGCGAGCGCGAGCGCGATCAGGCCGAGGAAGATCGCGAAGCTGCGCATGATTCCCCTTGGCCCCGACGCGTCAGCGAGGCGCGGCGGGCAGGGGGCTCGGCCTGTGGCCCGCGCGCTTCAGGAGCGTGAGCAGGCCGTCGCGGCCGACGAAGTGCAGCGTGCCCACCACGACCAGGTAGTCCTGGTCGTCATCGAGCAGGTCCACGATCTTCGGCAGCCACTTGCGATTGCGGGCGCCGAGCAGCTCGTCGTAAAGGCCGGGCGCCTGCGCGCGTTCCTTCTTGAACTCCCTTTCCAGTCCGCGCATGTCGCCGGTCCGCCATGCCTCGACCAGGCGCGCGAGATCGCGTTCGAGAGTCGCCATGTCGTCGACCGAATCGATCAGGAATCGCGTCTGCTCTTCCATGCTGCGATCGTCGAAGATGCTCAACTGGTCGATCACGGTTTCGAGGCCCTCGATCGGCTTGCCATCGACGCGCGCGCGCTCGACGAGCTGCATGTCGATGCCGAGCGCCGGATCGAACCCGGATTTCTGCAAGGCGAACTGGGTGAGCACCATCGCGGCGGCCCAGGGCTCGAGCCGATCGATCACGATCTCGGGCACGTCGAGGGACTGCGCCGTCTGGTTGACGCGCACGTACTGGTCGGCGCCGACCAGGTCCGCGAGTCTCTGGTCCTGCGGCAGCGTGCCGCGCGACGTCACGAACTGCATCGCCTCGAGCGGATTCATGTCGTCGAGGTCGACTTCCATGTAGACGATCTTCGCCGCGGCGTACGCCTGTTCGAGCTGGGGAGAGAATTCGGCGTGATCCTTCGGCAAGGCGTGCACCGAACCCGCGAGGTATACGGTGTTGCGCTCGCCCTTGACCGACCATACCGCCGCGTCGCCGCGCGCCTGCGCGACACCGCAGGCCAACTGGAGCAGCAGCAGGCCCGCGAGACCGAAGGACAGGCCTCGCCGCGCCGCCAGGAAGGATTTCATGCCGCGGATTCTGCGGCAGTCAGAAAATGCACGCCAGTATCAATCGCGCCGTTCGAATGCATCGTGAGCAGTCGATAGGCGGGCGGCAATGCGTCGATGACGAACTGATCGGAGCGCGGCTGGAATTGCGCGCAGGTCGAAGGCGTCGCGAGCAGGCGTACGCCGCGGCGGGCGCCTTCGAAAGCCTGGTGCACGTGACCCCACACCACGGCTTTCACCTGAGGGTGACTGTCGATGACGGACCAGAATTCGTTCGCGTTGGCGAGGCCGACCTTGTCGAGCCAGCGGCTCTGCATCGCGATCGGATGATGATGGAGGCAGACCATCGCATGCCGCTGACGCGCTCGGCCCAGGTCCTCGTCGAGTTTGGTCAGCATTTCCTCGGAGATCCGGCCGCCGGCCTGCGAAGGGACGACGCTGTCGAGCAACACGATGCGCCAGGCGCCGATATCCACCGGGCCGTCGAGCTCGAACGGCCGGTCGGCGAGCGCCTCGCGCATCTGCGGCACGAAATCGTGGTTGCCGGGAATGCACAACACGGGCTTGCCGTAGCGCGCGAACAACCGGCGGAAATTGGCGTAGCCGGTGGCGTCATCCTGCACGAGGTCGCCCGTCACGAGGATCGCATCCGCCACGGCCAGGTGGCCCGAGGCATCCGCGAGCGTGCGCTCGAGCGTCTCGAGCGTGTTGACGCCGCGCAGCGTCGCCGACGCGTCGCCGAACAGGTGGGGATCGGTGAACTGGATGACTCGGATGGCACTCATTCGATCGAACTCTACAAACATGCGGCGAAGCAGCGGGTGATGCGCGTCACGGCAACGGACCCCGTGCTTCCCGGTGGTGAACCAGGTCGCAAACTACCTCGGAAAAAACGTGAAGCGGCGTCGTCATAACGCGACTCTGGAAGGCGTCTTACAAAAGACCGGGAGACACATTGGTAAATTGTTAAAGTGTCGGCCGCCATGAAAAGACCGGGCAAGAGCGATCCGAGCCGTCCGCGCAAAGACGGCTACGACTACAAGCGCGATTTCTATCGCAGCGAGACCGTCGCCGAGGACTACGATTTTCACCGCTTCAGCTCGCCCGAGCGACAGAAGCGCAATGCGCGCAAGTGGGCCGCGATCCGCAAGGCCCTGTCGATGACGACGGGCGTACACACCATTCTCGATCTGCCGTGCGGCACGGGCCGGTTCACCGGGGCGCTGGCGCGCGAAGGTTACGAGATCGTCGGCAGCGACATCTCGCTCGAGATGCTGCAGAAGGCGGCCTCGATTCCGCAGTCGCCGGGCGAGAACGGCAAACAACCCGCGATCCGGGGTTACGTGCAAGCCAACGCCGAGGCGTTGCCGCTGCTCAACGATTCGCTCGATTGCATCGTGAGCATCCGCTTCATGATGCACGTGGATCCGGTGACACGCGTGCGCATGCTGCGCGAGTTCGCGCGCGTCTCGCGCCGCTGGGTCATCGTCGACTATCGGCACAAGTACACGTTCCGTTACGTCGCTTCACACACCCTCGGGAAGTTAGGCATCGGCCGCACGCCCCTGTCCCGTGTGTCGACCGCCGAAGTCCACGAGGAGTTCCGGCAGGCGGGCCTGGCGATCCGCGACATCATCCGCGTGTCCGCGCCCCTGCTGTCGGACAAGTGGATCGTGGTCTCCGAACGCGCCTGACGCCATCCCCCATCCGCCGCCGCCGCGCGGGTCGATGTCGGATGTCCCGAGACAATGTCGGGAGGGATGCCTGTACCGGCATGGTGCGCCGGGGGATCTGGCCCGCCCGCCCGGGGATTTCGCCGATTCCGGGTTGCCCCCACCCCCCACCTAGCGGACAATGCGCGCCCTTTTATGGATACCGCAAACCCCTCACTGAGCCGGCGAACGCTGGCCAATGCCATCCGTGCGCTTTCGATGGACGCCGTCCAGGCCGCGAACTCGGGACATCCCGGCGCGCCCATGGGCATGGCCGATATTGCCGAAGTGCTCTGGCGCGACGTGCTCAAGCACAACCCCGGCAACCCGAGATGGTGGAACCGCGATCGCTTCGTGCTATCGAACGGCCACGGCTCGATGCTGCTGTACTCGCTGCTCCACCTGTCCGGTTATCCCGTCGGCATCGATGAGCTGCGTAATTTCCGCCAGCTCGGCGCACGCACCGCGGGCCACCCGGAACGCGACCTCGACATGGGCATCGAAACCACCACGGGCCCGCTCGGCCAGGGTTTCGCGAACGCGGTGGGCCTCGCGCTCGCCGAGAAGTTGTTAGCCGCTCAGTACAACCGCGAAGGCCTGGCGCTCGTCGATCACCACACGTATTGCTTCCTCGGCGACGGCTGCCTCATGGAAGGCGTCTCGCACGAGGCCGCCTCGCTCGCCGGACATCTGAAGCTCGGCAAGCTCATCTGCTTCTGGGATGACAACGGCATCTCGATCGACGGCAAGGTCGCGGGCTGGTTCACCGACGACACGCCGAAGCGCTTCGAGGCGTACGGCTGGCACGTCATCAAGAACGTGGACGGGCACGACAGCGAAGCCGTCGCCGCGGCCATCAAGAAGGCCCGCGCGCGCAAGGATCAGCCGACGCTGATCTGCACGAAGACCATCATCGGCTGGGGCGCTCCCAACAAGCAGGGCACGAAGTCCGCGCACGGCGAGGCGCTCGGTCCCGAGGAAGTCGCGAACGCGCGAAAGACGCTGGGCTGGGAACATCCGCCCTTCGTCGTGCCCGACGACATCCGCGCCGCGTGGGACCACAAGGAAGCGGGCGCCGCGGCCGAGAAGAAGTGGAACCGCATCTACAAGCGCTACAAGCGTGAATTCCCCGCCGAGGGCGCGGAATTCGAGCGCCGCATGAAGGGCGAGCTGCCGGCGGACTGGAGCGAGATCGTGCAGGCGGCGTACGCCGCGGGCGCGGCCGTCACTGGCGCGCAGGCGACGCGCGCATCCTCGCAGGTCGCGCTCAACGTGCTCGGCCCCAAACTACCCGAGATGCTCGGCGGCTCGGCGGACCTCACCGGTTCCGTCAACACCAAGCGCAAGGACTCGGTCGACCTCACCGTCGACAACTTCAGGGGCAACTACGTCTATTACGGCGTGCGCGAATTCGGCATGACCGCGATCATGAACGGCCTCACCGAACACGGCGGCTTCCGTCCGTACGGCGGCACGTTCCTCGTGTTCTCGGATTACGCGCGCAACGCGGTCCGGCTCGCGGCCCTGCAGCACCTGCCGGTGTCGCTGGTCTACACGCACGATTCCATCGGTCTCGGCGAGGACGGCCCGACGCACCAGCCAATCGAACATCTCGCAAGCCTGCGCGCGATGCCGAACCTGCACGTCTGGCGTCCCTGCGACGCGGTCGAGTCGGCGGCCTCGTGGGTCGCTGCGCTCGAGCGCAAGAACGGTCCGACGGCTCTCATCTTTACGCGCCAGGGACTACCCCAGCAGGCGCGCGCGCCCGAGCAGCTGGTCGCGCTGCGCAAGGGCGGCTACGTGCTCATCGACAGCAATGGCCCGCCGGAAGCGATCGTGATCGCGACGGGTTCCGAGGTCGGTTTCGCCGCCGAGGCGGTGAAGGAACTGCAGGCGGCCGGCAAACGCGTGCGCCTCGTTTCCATGCCGTGCTGCGAGGCCTTCGACGCGCAGCCCGCGCCGTATCGCGAAAGCGTGCTGCCGGCCTCGGTGACGCGCCGCCTCGCCGTCGAAGCGGGCGCGACGCAGTCCTGGTGGCGCTACGTCGGCAGTGCCGGCCGCGTGATGGGTATCGACCAGTTCGGCGCGTCGGGCAAGGGCCCGGACCTCTTCAAGCATTTCGGCCTGACGAGCGCCGAGGTCAAGGCGCAGGTCGAGCAACTTTTGTCTTCTTGATTTGATTACGACGTAAAGACGTTAAAAAGGAACGGGAAAGATGGCGATCAAAGTAGGTATCAACGGTTACGGACGCATCGGCCGCAACATCCTGCGCGCGCTCTACGAGTCGAAGCGCACCAACGAAATCCAGA
>JAEZCR010000241.1 GCA_023433465.1 Pseudomonadota bacterium
GTGACGGGTAGTTTGAACAGCGCCGCGTAGTTGTGCGCCATCAACTCGTTGGCGCGCTTCGTCGACGCGTACAGCGACAGCGGGTGATCCACGCCGCGATGCGGCGTGAACGGCATGTTGGTGTTGAGACCGTAGACCGAGCTCGTCGACGCGAACACGAGATGCTCGGCCCCGTTGTGGCGGCAGCCTTCGAGCACGTTGAGCGTGCCGGTCACGTTGCTGTCGATGTAGGCCTGCGGATTCTCGAGCGAGTAACGCACGCCCGCCTGCGCCGCGAGATGGATGACGCGCGGAAACTTCTCGCGCTGGAACAAGGCCTTCATCCCGCCCTTGTCGGCGAGATCCATCTTCACGAAGCGGAACTTCGGCTCGCGTTCGAGGATGGCAAGGCGCGCGCGCTTGAGGTTCGGATCGTAGTAGTCGTTGAGATTGTCGAGACCGACGACCTCGTCGCCGCGCTCGAGCAGCTTGCGCGCGGTGTGGAACCCGATGAATCCGGCGGCGCCGGTGAGCAGGATCTTCACAGCCGCCCGTCCACTTGGTACGACGGGAAGACGTACTTGATGTCGTACACGACGTGATTCTTCTTGCAGGCCTTGCGCACGGCATCGATGCCCTGGTCGCGGAATTCCTTGTGGCCGACGGCGATCACGGCCGCATCGTAAACCCCATCGCGTACGCGGGAGATCGGACGAATGCCATATTCGTGCTCGGCCTCGTCGGAATCGATCCAGGGATCGTAGACATCGACCTTTGCGCCGAATTGTTTGAGCTCGCGCACCACGTCGGCAACCTTCGAGTTGCGCAGGTCGGGGCAATTTTCCTTGAACGTGAGTCCGTACACGAGCACACGCGAGTCCTTGACCAGGATCTTGCGGCTCGCCATGAGCTTGGCAACCTGGCCCGCGACGTAGATAGCCATGCTGTCGTTGAGACGGCGGCCAGCCAGGATCATCTCGGGATGGAATCCCACTTCCTGCGCTTTGTGCGTGAGGTAGTAAGGATCGACGCCGATGCAGTGGCCGCCGACGAGACCCGGGCGGAACGGCAGGAAGTTCCACTTGCTGCCCGCGGCCAGCAGCACCTCTTCTGTGTCGATTCCCAGGCGGTTGAATAGCAATGCCAGCTCATTGATCAGAGCGATATTGACGTCGCGCTGCGTGTTCTCGATGACCTTGGCGGCCTCGGCCACGCGGATACTCGAAGCCTTGTGCGTGCCGGCCTTGACGACCGAGCGGTACAACTCGTCGACGAAATCAGCGACCGCAGGCGTCGAACCCGAGGTAACCTTCTTGATCGACGGCAGTCGGTGTTCCTTGTCGCCGGGATTGATGCGCTCGGGGCTGTAGCCCGCGTAGAAATCCCGGTTGAACCTGAGCCCGGACTCGCGCTCGAGGATCGGGATGCAGACTTCCTCGGTGCAGCCTGGATAGACCGTCGACTCATAAATGACGATGTCGCCTTTCTTGAGCGCCTTGCCCACTGTCTCGCTCGAACGCTCGAGCGGAGTGAGGTCCGGTCGGTTGTAGCGATCGATCGGCGTCGGCACCGTCACGATGAACACGCGGCACTTGCCGAGGTCCTTGAGGCTCGTCGAATACCGCAGCTTCTTCGCGGCCTTGAGTTCGGCGGGCGAACATTCCAGCGTCGAATCCTTCCCCGACTTGAGCTCGGCGATACGGGACGCCTTGATGTCGAAGCCGACGGTCTCGAACTGCTTGCCGAATTCCACCGCGAGCGGCAGCCCGACATATCCCAGACCGACCACACCAATCCGGCACTTGCTCAAGCTCAAATCCATGATTTTCCTGTCTCTCTTTAGGCCCTTAGGCCGATGCGCGGCCGCGATCTTGCCGGTCCACGGCCCGCAAATCGAGCGTCCGGAAGTGCCGTTCGGTGATTTCTGTGCGTTCTATCGCTGTCCGGCGGCGTCGACGACTGCCGGTGGGCTGGGCGCGACCCCCGCCGGGGCCCCCTGCCGCCAGACGGCCTTCCCGCCGCTGGCTTTCTGGATGATGTCCAGGAGGGCCTCATGCCGGCGAAGCTCTTCTTCGTCGGGCTGCGGAACCGCGAGCTGGACTCCCGGCGCGCGGAGCACGGGAACGGCCACGCTCACCTGCGCGCGCTCGCCGGCGCCGGCGCTGACGTCGAGCGCGAGCGCGCTCTGTCCGCCGGTCATCGCCAGGTACACGTCGACGAGAATGCCGGCGTCGAGCAACGCGCCGTGCAGGTCGCGCTTGCTGTTGTCGACGCTGTAGCGCTTGCAGAGCGCATCGAGACTGTTGCGCTGGCCCGGGTGCAGGCTGCGCGCGAGCGCCAGCGTGTCGAGCACGCGGCAGATGCTCGCGACCGCGCGCACCTCGCCCGCAAGCCGCGCGAACTCGGCATCGAGGAATCCGACGTCGAACGGCGCGTTGTGGATGATGAGCTCCGCATCGCGGATGAACGCGATGAGCTCGTGGGCAATGTCGGCGAATTTCGGCGCCTGCGCCAGCCGCGCGCTGTCGATGCCGTGCACGGCGAGCGCGCCGGCGTCGATCTCGCGTTCGGGGTTGAGATAGCGGTGGAATTTCTGGCCGGTCGGCCTGCGATTCAGGATCTCGACACAGCCGATTTCGATGATGCGGTGCCCGGCGCTCGCTTCGAGGCCGGTGGTTTCCACGTCCAGGACGATTTGGCGCATCGCGAGACTTTAACCGAGCAGCGCATCGATCGCGCGGTTCGCGAGCGCATCGACGCGTTCATTTTCCACGTGGCCCGAATGTCCCTTCACCCAGTGCCATTGCAGATCGTGCTTCTGCTGCAGCAGATCGAGCTCCTGCCACAAATCCTGGTTCTTGACGGGCTTGCGGTCCGCGGTCTTCCAGCCGCGCTTCTTCCAGCTCGCGAGCCACTCGAGTACGCCCTGGCGAACATATTGCGAGTCGGTGTAGATGTCGCCGCGCACCGGCCGCTTGAGCGCTTCGAGCGCGCGGATCACGGCGGTGAGCTCCATGCGGTTGTTAGTCGTCATGGCCTCCGCGCCGGAGATTTCACGCTCGTGTTCGCCAGATCTCAGCAACGCCGCCCAACCGCCGGGTCCCGGATTGCCGCGACCCGCGCCATCCGTGTAGATCTCGATCGAGCTCATTCCGTCAGTTGCTCGACCGGGTCGTCGGCTTCGAGGCCGCCGATCGCCTGCACGCGCTCGCGCATGCGCGGCCGGATGGGCGTGAGCGTGTAGACGCGCTTGCGGGCCTTGATCAGGTACGCGCCCGCGGGCCAGGGCTTCATCCAGCCACGCCGCACCAGCGACGATGGCACGCCGGGTTGCGGCGCGACGCCGCCCCACGGCGGCGTGAAGAGATAGTTCCGCGTGATCGAAATATCGTAGCCCAGCAGTTCGAGCCAGTCGGCGATACGGCGCGCGCCGAGCATGCGCTTGAGACCGGGTGGGTAGCCGCGGCTGATGGCGCGGCTGCGGAATCCCCAGAGACTGAACGGCCGGAAGCCGAGCACGATGAGCTGGCCTTCACCCGCGAGCACCCGATCGGCCTCGCGCACCACGGCGTATGGGTCGGTTTCGAATTCGAGGGTGTGCGGCAGGATGACCGCATCGACCGCGCCATTGGCGATCGGCAACTGTGACAGGCGCGCGGCGATGTCCGCCGCCGGAAGACCGGCTCGTCCGCTTGCGATGACGGCGTGTCGCCGCGTGCGACAACCGGCGAGCAGCGAGTCGCGAATGCCCCAAGTACCTAGTTGAAGCAACTCCCAGCCGAAAACATCATCCAACGCCTCGGTCATGAGTTCGGATTCGGCCTGCAAGACGGCCTTCCCGAGCGCCGTCTGGAGCCAGGATTCGATCAGGGTGGATGCAGTGGCGTACGTCACAAAGTGCGTGAATTACATCACAAAAAAGGTAGCAATCCTGTGAACTTACGGCTTAAATACGCCCCCTCGAACAAGTACCGTACTGTTTCGGCAAACGGTCCTCGCCTCGTTCCGTTTGGGGGTGTGAATTGACAGTTGGATTCACCGGATGGCGCGCCTTTGCGTCATTGATGTTCGCAGCAGCCTTCGTGTCCGGCTGCGCCACCGCCCCCAGCGGCAAGGCCGGGGCTGAAATTTCTGAGCAGACCCCTGCGCCCTTTACGGACGCGGTGACCGCCGATACGCAGTCCGCCGCCCCCGAGGCTTCATCCACTCCCCAGAAGTCAAAGCCTCGCCGTAGCTCGTCGAATCGCCTGGCGAAGACGGCCGCGGTCGCGCCGGATCCGGCGCCCGAGACAACCCCGGAAGCGAACCCCTCGGACGCCGAGATCCTGGCGGAGACGCTCGACGCCGCGGCCGCCGAAGCCGAAGCCGTCGACGCGGGCCAGACCCAGACCCTGGCGGGCCTCACGCCCGAGCAGTATCCCGACGTCTTCGATCGCATCCGCGCCGGCTTCAAGCTGGAGGACGTCGACTCCCGCGCGATCGACGTGCAGGTCGCCTGGTATGCGAACAACCCGCAGTACCTCGAGCGTGTGTTCGGACGCGCGGGTCTGTACCTGCACCACATCGTCCAGGAGATCGAGGCGCGCGGAATGCCGCTCGAGCTCGCGCTGCTGCCGGTCGTCGAGAGCGCCTTCGAGCCGTATGCGCGTTCGTGGGCGACCGCGAACGGCCTGTGGCAATTCATGCCGGGTACCGGCGAGCGTTTCGGCCTCAAGCAGGACTGGTGGTACGACGGTCGCCGCGACGTGATGGCGTCGACGCGCGCCGCTCTCGATTACCTGCAGTACATGCACGACGAATTCTTCAACGACTGGCTGCTCGCCATCGCCGGCTACAACTGCGGCGAAGCCCGCGTGCAGCGCGAGGTGAACAAGAATCGCGCGCTCGGAAAGCCGGTGGACTTCTTCAGCCTGAGCCTTCCGTCGGAAACGCGCGCGTATGTACCGAAGCTGCTCGCGATGCGCCGCCTGGTCGCGAATCCCGAGGACTACGGCATCGCGTTCAGCCCGATCGCCAACGAGCCCTACTTCGTCAAGGTCGACACCGGCGGGCAGATCGACCTGACGCTCGCGGCCGAACTGGCCGGCATCACGATCGACGAAGTCTACGAGCTCAACCCGGGTTTCCATCGCTGGGCGACGGATCCGGCCGGGCCACACTTCCTGCTGCTGCCGCGTGATACCGCGGATGCGTTCAAGCGCAATCTCGAACTGCTGCCCGCCGAACAACGTGTACGCGTCTCGGTGCACAAGGTCGAGAAAGGCGAAACGGTCGCGGCGATCGCGCGCAAGTACAAGACGCATCCGACGGTGGTGCGCGACATGAACAACCTCACCGACTCGAGCCTGCTGGTCATCGGCAGCGAGCTGCGCGTCCCGACGGCAGTCATGAATCTCCCGCCGAAGGTGATGCTCGCCGCGGCGCGATTCGACGGTGGCGACACGCGCACGGGTCGTCGTCCCGCGGTGCACGTGGTGCGCAGCGGCGATTCTTTGTGGCGCATCGCGAAGCGCCATCGGATGGACGTCGCGACGCTGGCGCGCATAAACGGCATGGGCATGAGCGACACGCTGCGCACCGGACAGAAGCTCGTGCTCAATACGCGAGCGGCCCCGTCCAAAGGAAAGTCGGCATCCACCAGCGGGTCGCGCCCCGTGAGCTACAAGGTGCGAAGCGGCGACACGCTGTCGCGCATCGCGAAGGTGTTCGGCGTGACCGTGTCCGACCTCGTCAACTGGAACGGCATCAGCAAGCAGACGATCCTGCGGCCCGGGCAGAGGCTCACGGTCAACGTCCGCCGTCACTGAGACGAGCCCCGCGCCGGTCTTACCGGGCCCCTCCGGGGCCCTCCTTCAACTGATTAGTCCCCTCCCCGGTGTCGAGGCTGGCAGAATGCCGGC
>JAEZCR010000262.1 GCA_023433465.1 Pseudomonadota bacterium
CCCCGCCCCCCCCCCCCCCCCCCGCCCCCCCCCCCCCCCCATCCGACGTCGCGGAGTCGACCGGGCCGGACTCGGAGGCTGGTACCGCGGTTTCGCTTGCCGGTTCGGCAGGGGACTCGGCCGGCGGAGCGGGCTTCGCGCAGGCCAGCAGCATGATCGCCGACAACGCCGCGCCAGCCGCAATACGAATCGAACGGATATTCGCCATGGTCATGACCTCAATTGATCGTCACGGTGAGGTTGTAATCGCCCGGGGTGCCTTGGTCTCCGCAGCCATTGGCGCAATCGTAAACGTCGATGATGTAGGTGCCGGTCTGGTTCGCGAAAAACGATTCGACCTCGGGGTTCTCGCCCGGGCCGTCGAAACCGACGGCCACGACCGTCCCGTTGCGATACACGACGAAATCCGTGTCCGCGTTGTTGGTGTTCGATGAGCTCGCGCTGATCGTGACGGTCCGCGTGCTCGGCACCTCGAAGCGAATGAAGCGTCGGTTGCCGAGCGCGTTGTACGTGCCGGCATCGTTGGTGCTGAAAAGCATCACAGGTCCGCCGCCGATGGTCGCGGTGGAAAAAATCGGCAGCACGGCCGAGCTCGGAACGGTCGTCGGAGAAAGTGCCTGCCCCGTGGCGAAGGCATCGACCACCGGATCGATGTTCTGCGCCTGCAGCAACTGGTTGATCGCGGTCTCGTCGCCCGGGCGATCGGCCTTGAGCGCGGCAATGAACGAAAAGACGCTGGTCATCGCGGGCGTCGTGCGCTGCTGGTTCACGAGCACGCTCCAGATCGGCGCGAATCCGAGCGAGAGAGTGTCGGCGCCGTCGGAAGCCGGATCGTAAAGATCCCAGAGAATCGACCAGACCGATGACTCGCTGCAGAAGCAGCCATAGTCTTCGAATGGCGCTCCCGTAGGGTCGGTCGGCGGATTCGTTTCCACGTTGAAATTGCTGGAGCGCTGGGTGCCCGACACCACGTACGAATCGCGTGCGCGCGGATCGTCGAGCACGATCGCCGAGAACGCGTAGCCGAAGCCTTCTCCGAACGCGACGCGGATATCGAGCTTGTCGCCGCGGCCATGCGCGCCACCGATGTTGTCCGCGCGCGAGAAGCTGTCCTCGATGTAGTGGCCGAATTCGTGCGCGATGACGTGCTGATCGAACTCGTCGGTGTCCTCGCTCGGATTGGCCGACAGCGTGATGACGCCGATTCCCGAGTCGTAGAAGGTTTCGCCGCCGGGATTGTCCGCCGCCCAGTCGAGGATGAGCGCCGGGAAATTCGTATTGGGCGCGACCGAGAGCACGGTCTGCACGGCCTGGTGGATCGTATCGAGGATCGCGAACGGCGCGGACGCGCGCGTGCCGGTCACGACGCCGGCCGCATTGAAGCCGGACGGAATCGCGAGGTCATGCGCGCCCGCGGTGCTCGAATTGAAAGGCGCCGGGTCCGTGTATTCGTAGGGCGGCGGCGTCGGGGACTGGTCCGCGTCCAGCACGCGGAAGTTCCAGCGTGGCAGCGGCGAAGAACTGCCGCGCTGCATCTGGGCGACGGCCTGTATGCGGATGCTCGAGTTCGCCGGCACCGACAACGAGTAGCCGCCGTTCTGGTCCGTCGCACTCGTGGCCAGCACGTTCTGCGTGCTCCCATCGATCGCGCGCACCACGATCCCGCGCGCGGGTTGCATGATCTGGCCGGCGTAGTTCAATCCCGTGATGTCGCTGAAGGTGGCGCTGAATGGCACGCGCTGGAACCGGATGGTCCCGCTGACCGTGACGTTACCGCCCGCCGGCGGATTCACCGTGACTGTCACGGTCGAGGCCGGGCTGGCCGCGCCCTGGTTGTCGGTGACGACGAGTGAAAAGGTCAGCGTGGCCGTGCTCGTGACCGTGGGCGCGAGGAAGGTTGGCTGCGCGCTCGCAGGATTGGTCAAGGTCACCGTCGGCGCGCCGCCGGATTGCGACCACGCATAGGTTGCGATGGTGCCGTCGGGGTCGCTGCTCGCGGAGCCGTTCAACGTGACCGTCGTGCCTGACGTCACGGTTTGGGCGGAGCCAGCGTTGGCAGTGGGCGCCACATTGGTACTTGCCGGGTTCACGGTGATCGTCACGGTGGATGCCGTACTCGTCGCGCCGCGGTTGTCGGTCACGGTGAGCGAGAACGTGAGCATCGTCGCGCTGGTGACGGTGGGCGCCGTAAAGGTCGGTTGCGCGATCGCGGTGTTCGACAGCGTGACGGCCGGCGTGCCGGCGCTTTGTGTCCAGGCGTACGTGGCGATGGTGCCGTCGGTGTCGCTGCTCGCCGAACCATTCAACGTGACGGTGTCGCCGGCGGTCACGGTCTGCGCGGATCCCGCGTTCGCCACGGGGGAATTGTTCGGAGGCGGAGGCGGAGGCGGAGGCGGGGGATCCCCACCATCTCCACCGCCGCCGCATGCGACCAGGAGCAACGCGGTAAGGCCGGCCAGGATCGGTCCACGACTTTTGTAGCGCATGTCGTCTTATACCGGCGCGGGAGAGAAGATAGGAGTAGGACTTAGTCGCGATTTTGCGCCAACACGCTTGTTTGGCGCGAAATGCGAACGCCGTCGCGCCACGCGATACCGAAAGTCAGGGTTTCCGCGACTCCGGTGAACGGGCACCATCGGCTGCATGCGAATCCTGTTTGTTTGCCTCGGGAATATCTGCCGATCCCCGACCGCCGAGGGCGTGGTGCGGGCGATCGCCGCGCGCGAATTTCCGGAGCTCGACCTGGAAGTGGACTCGGCCGGAACGGCGGACTATCACGTGGGCGAGCCGCCGGACCGGCGCACGATTGCCGTGGCGCGCCGCCGCGGGTACGAACTCGCGGGCCTACGGGCGCGGCGCGTCACGCGCGGGGATTTCGAGCGCTTCGATCACGTGCTCGCGATGGATCGCACGAATCTCTCGCACCTCGAATCATTGCGCGGTGCGAAAGCGAGCGCGCGGCTGGGGCTGTTCCTCGAGTACGCGCCGGAATGCGGTCTCGACGAAGTGCCGGATCCGTATTTCGGCGGCGTCGAGGATTTCGAGCGCGTCATCGACCTGTGCGAGTCCGGGGCGCGCGGCCTGCTCGAGCGCCTCCTGAAAGAAACGGGGCCCGCGATCCGGTCGGACCGCGGGCCCCGTTGAACGCATCGCCCGGCTAACTATTCGTCGCGGCGCGGGCTCGAGCTGTCGCTCGGGCCGCTCGACCAGACCACGTACGGCTTGGGCGCCGGCGGGGGCGGCAGATCGAGCGGGGCCTGTGCGCCTTCTCCGCGCGACTCGCGCGCCGGCTCGGCACGCTCGGCCGGTTCACGCGGCGCCTGCTCGCGGGGAGCCGACTCGCGTTGCACCGCGGGTTCCCGGACCTCATCGGCATTCGAGTGACTGCCATTGCTCTGCTGGGCGTGGAAGGCGCGCTCTTCGGGCGATGCCTCGCGGGCGCCGGTGAATTCGCCCTCGTGCGGTTCGTTCCCGAACTGGCCGGGCGTTCCGCCTTCGCGATTACGTCCGCCACGGCGTCCGCGACGACGGCCACGGCGGCTGCGTCCCTCACGCGCGGCGCCTTCCTGCGCCGGGCCATTTCCGGCCTGGGCCGGGTCCTCGCTGGCGGCGACCACCGGAGCGCTCGCCGCGGCGCCGGCCGCGGCACTGGCCGCAGCTTGGGCTTCCTGGTCGCGCTGCCGGTTGCGCTCGCGCTGCTTTTCCCGCTCGGCTTCACGCTGCGCGTCGCGCTCGCGATTCTGCTCACGTCCGCCATCCCGATGCGCGTCGCGCTTGCCCTGGGCGGCATCCCGGCCGTGTTCGCGGTGGCCGTCGCGATCGCGCTGGCGATTGCGCTCTCCGTCGCGGCCGGCTTCCTTGTCGCGGCGACCGTCGCGGTCACGATCCTTGTCGCGATGCCGGCCGTGCGCGCTGCGGTCGCGGCCACGGTCGCGGTCTCCGCCATGACGGTGGCGGTCGCGATCACGCTCACGGTGGTCGCGGCGACCATCGCCGCGCGCCGGCTTGCTCTCGACAGCGCCTTCGGGCGACTTTCCGGTGAATAGATAGACCAGGCGGTCCCAGAATCCGAGTCCGGCCGGCGGCGCGACGACCTTCGCGGCCGGGGCCTGCGGCGCGGGGGCGGGGACGTGCACGATGACGGGCGCTGCCGTCGCCGGCGCGGTCGGCACGACCGCCGCGGGCTCGAGCTGCGGCTTTTCCTGCTTCGTGCCGGAAGGATCGACCACCGCCGGACGCTCGGGCATCTTGTAGCTGAGTGTCTTGTTCTCGGGCAGATCGACCTCGTCGGTGCGCACGCGCCTGATCGAGTACTCGGGCGTCTGGATGTACTGGTTGGGAACGATCAGCAGCTCGACCTCGCTCTTGTCTTCGAGCGTGCGCAGCCACTCGCGCTTCTCGTTGATGAGGTAGGTGGCCACTTCCACCGGGACCTGGGCGACGACCTGCGCGGTCTTGTCCTTGCGGGCTTCCTCGCCGATGAGGCGCAGGATCGCGAGGGCCATGGACTCGACCGACCGGATGCTGCCGATGCCGGTGCATCGCGGGCAGACCAGGTGGCTGGAATCGCTCAGGCTGGGGCGCAGGCGCTGCCGGGACATTTCCAGCAGGCCGAAACGTGACAGGCGTCCGATCTGGATACGCGCGCGGTCCATCTTCACCGCGTCGCGCAGCCGGTCTTCGACATCGCGCTGGTTCTTGGACGACTCCATGTCGATGAAGTCGATGACGATCAGGCCGCCGATGTCGCGGATGCGCAGCTGGCGCGCGATCTCGTCCGCGGCTTCGAGGTTGGTGTTGGTCGCCGTGGTCTCGATGTCCGAGCCGCGCGTGGCGCGCGCGGAGTTGATGTCGATCGACACCAGCGCTTCGGTGTAGTTGATGACGAGCGAACCACCCGAGGGCAGCTCGACCTTCTGCGCGTAGGCCGACTCGATCTGGCTCTCGATCTGGAAACGCGTGAACAGCGGAATGTCGTCGGTGTAGCGCTTGAGCTTCTTCTGCGCTTCCGGCGGCATGAACCGCGTCATGTACTCCTGAGCGGTCGCGAAGGTGGCGTCGTCGTCGACCAGCACCTCGCCGATGTCGTCGGCGAGATAGTCACGCAGCGCGCGGGTCACCGCGTCGCTTTCGCGATACACGAGATAGGGGGCGGGGCGGTCCTTGGTGGCCGCGTCGATCTGTTCCCACTGACCCTTGAGGTTGTCGAGGTCCCACTGCAGCTCCTGGACCGCCCGACCGACGCCGGCGGTGCGCACGATGGCGCCCATGCCGTCGGGGATAACGAGCTCGTCCATGACCTGGCGCATCTGGTCGCGGTCTTCACCCTCGATGCGGCGCGACACGCCGCCGGCGCGGGGGTTGTTCGGCATCAGAACCAGGAAGCGGCCGGCGAGGGAGATGAACGTGGTGAGGGCCGCGCCCTTGTTGCCGCGCTCTTCTTTCTCGACCTGGACGATGACTTCCTGGCCTTCGGAGAGCAGGTCGCGCATGTTGCCGCGGCCACTGTCCGCGCCCTTGCGGAAGTATTC
>JAEZCR010000284.1 GCA_023433465.1 Pseudomonadota bacterium
GGGGCGTCGACCCCCCACCGCGCCCCCCGCCCCCACCGCCGCACGAAACCATCAGCAGTAACGACGCGAGCGAGACGCCGCGCACCAGCTTCGAAAGCATGTTAGACCCCCCCTGGAGCTCCGCGGACAACGATAACCAAGCCCCACGGCCGATCACAACGTGTCGGCAATCCGCGATGGGTGCCAGGCACGGAATTTCCGGGAGAAGCCTGAATTATGTGACGCCCACCTTCCGGGTCGGAGTCTCTCCCGACATTTCCGTGCCAGGCACCGTCTTATCGGTAGCCGCGGGCCTGGAGGGTGAAGAGCTTCGAGTAGATGCCGTCTTCCTTCATGAGCGACTCGTGATTGCCGCGCTCGACGATGTGGCCCTGGTCGAGCACGACGATCTGGTCGGCCATGCGCACGGTGCTGAAGCGGTGCGAGATCACGATCGCGATGCGTTTGCCCATGAGCGAGCGGAAATGCTCGAACACTTCGGCCTCGGCGGCCGCATCCATCGCGGCGGTCGGCTCGTCGAGCACGAGGATGTCGGCGTCGTGGCGCATGAAAGCGCGCGACAGCGCGATCTTCTGCCACTGCCCGCCCGAAAGCTCGCGGCCGTCCTTGAACCACTTGCCGAGCTGCGTTTCGTACTGCTTGGGCATGTCGTTGATGAACGCCGCCGCGCGTCCCTGCGTGGCGGCATCCTTCCACCGTTCGCGGTCCTCGAATGCGCGCACGTCCCCGGCGCCGACGTTCTCGCCCACGAGCAGCTGGTAGCGCACGAAGTCCTGGAAGATGACGCCAACACGCCGGCGCAGGACCTGGGCATCCCACTCCTGCAGGTCGCGCCCGTCGAGCAGCACGCGCCCCGAGGTCGGCTTGTACAACCGCGTGAGTAGTTTGATCAGCGTCGTCTTGCCCGAGCCGTTCTCTCCGACGAGCGCGAGACTCTCGCCGCGCTTGATCTGCAGGTTGATCCCGGTCACCGCGATCCGCGAAGAGCCGGGATACCGGAACTCGACGTTCTCGAACTGCACGCCCGCGTCCGGATCGGGCCCGCTCACCGCGGTTCCCGTGGTCGGCTCGACCGGCTGCTCGAGATATTCGTACAGCGTCGAGAGATAGAGGTTGTCCTCGTACATGCCGCCGATCGCGCCCAGGCTCGCGGTCACTGCTGCCTGTCCCTGCCTGAACAGCATCAGGTACATCGTCATCTCGCCGAGCGTGATCGTCCCCCTCACGGCGGCGATCGCGACCCACGCATACGCGCCATAAAGCGCGCAGATGCTGACGAGACTCAGCGCGAATCCCCAGCTCTCGCGCCGGATCGTGAGGTTGCGGTCCTTCTGGTACAGGCCCTCGTAGATGCCCTTGTACCGACCGAGGAACAGGTGCCCGAGGTCGAATAGTTTGACCTCCTTCGCGTGATCCTCGCGCGCCAGCGCCGTTTCGAGATACGACTGCATGCGCGTCTCGGGCGCGCGCCAGCGGAACAGCCGGAACGCGTCCCCCGAGAACTTCGTCTCCGCGAAGAACGCCGGCAATCCGCCGAGCAGCAGCATGATCACCGCGATCGGCGAGAACTGCGCGAGCAGCACCGAGAAGCTCACGATCGCGATCGCGTTCTGCAGCAGGCCCGAGGTGCGCATCACGAGCGAGAGCGGCCGGCTCGACGCCTCGCGCCGCGCGCGCGTCAGCTTGTCGTAGAACTCGGAGTCTTCGAAGTGCGTGAGCTCGAGCGACAACGCCTTCTCGAGGATCATCACGTTCACGCGGTGCGAGAGCTTCGCCTTGAGCAGCGACTGGCACAGCGTGATCCCGCGGTGGCTGGCCGTGATGGCCACCAGGATCAGCGCCTCGACCAGCACCCACATGACGACCGTCGAGTAATCGGCCCCGCCCGGCGAGTTCCGCGTGGCGGCCGCGGCCAGCACGCTGTCGACGATGCGCGCGCCGACCCACGCGACGGCCGAAGGCAACACGCCGGCCAGGAGCGTGACGAACGCGAGCAGGAACGAGAGCTTGCGGCTCGTGGTCCAGACCAGTTCGAGCGCGCGCTTGCTGTACTTGAAGACGCCAAAGAACTGGCGTGGCGAGTTGAGGGCTTCCCCGTGAATATCCGGGGCTTTGGCTATGCGAGGCTTGGCACTCATGTGAACCGCCTAAGCCTAACGTGAAATCGGTGTGAAGGTGCGTCAGCGTCCGGCGACAGATGCGGGGTCAGAAGCCCTGACGGAGGGCGCGCTCCCGGGAGGCAGACGGTAATGGCCGATAATGGTGTACCGGAACAGGATGTCCTCCTCGCGCGTCCCGGCGCCGATGTTGTGGATCACGAGCGGCACGCCGTCCGGCTTCCGGTCGCTCACGATTCCGATGTGCAGGATGCCGCGGCCGAGATCCCAGGCGACCACGTCTCCCGGTAGATAGTCCGCGGATTCCCGCGTGATCGGGCGCGAATAGCCGCGGCGCTCGAACCAGGTCATGAGGTTCGGCACGCGCCGGTGATCGATGTTCGGGTCGGGCTTCGAGAGGCCCCAGCGCGCCCGGTTCGGATATGCGTCCCAGTTCGCCGAGATGTCCTCGTACACGCTTCGCTGCAGATCGATCGACCGGGCGCTGCGCAGCGCGCGCACGACGACGTCGGTGCACACGCCGCGCTCGGGCGACACATCGCCACCCGGGTAGGCGAGCTTTCGATAGGCCGGGTCGTAGTGCAGCGTCACGCCGACCTGGGCGCGGGCCGCCGCGGCGATGTCGGGGCTGCTCGCCCAGGCGCCGCCGACCGCCAGCAACAGGCAGACCCGCGCGACACCGACGGCGGCTCTTTGAAGCAAAACTAACTCCACCGCAAGAATCTATCAGGGATCTAGCCCTTCCGAGCGATTGAGTCGGACGGCACGGATCGCTAACGTACCGGCCCCATGTCTGTCCTGACCATCTCGGGTCTGTCCAAGACCTACGCGACGGGTTTCAACGCCCTCAAGAACGTCAACCTGGAGATCCGCCGCGGCGAGATCTTCGCGCTGCTCGGGCCCAATGGCGCCGGCAAGACGACGCTCATCAACATCACCTGCGGGATCGTGACGCCGTCGGCCGGCACGATCACGGCGGACGGTCACGACATCGTCCGGGACTTCCGCGCGGCGCGCACGAAGATAGGGCTCGTGCCGCAGGAACTCGCGACCGACATGTTCGAGACGGTGTGGAATACCACGCAATACAGCCGGGGACTGTTCGGCAAGCCGCGCGATCCGGCGTTCATCGAGAAAGTGCTGCGCGACCTCTCGCTCTGGGACAAGAAGGATTCGAAGATCATGACGCTGTCGGGCGGCATGAAGCGCCGTGTGATGATCGCGAAGGCGCTGTCGCACGAGCCGACGATCCTGTTCCTCGACGAACCCACCGCCGGCGTCGACGTCGAGCTGCGGCGGGACATGTGGCAGATGGTGCGCGGCCTGCGCGAGCGCGGCGTCACGATCATCCTGACCACCCACTACATCGAGGAAGCCGAGGAGATGGCCGACCGCATCGGCGTCATCAACAAGGGTGAGCTCGTCGTCGTCGAGGAAAAACACGCGCTGATGCGCAAGCTCGGCAAGAAGCAGCTCACGCTGCACCTGCAGAGCGCGCTGACCGCGATTCCACCGGCCCTCGCGGGCCTGCCGCTCGAACTCGTGAAGGACGGCACAGAGCTGCTCTACACGTTCGACACGCAGGCCGCGGAGACCGGCATCGCGTCGCTGCTGCGCAGGCTCAACGAGCAGGGCATCGAGTTCAAGGACCTGCACACTGCGGAGAGTTCGCTCGAGGACATCTTCGTGAGCCTCGTGAGGGGCCGGCAATGAATCTGCACGCCATCAAGGCCATCTACCACTTCGAGATGTCACGCACGTTCCGGACCGTGTTCCAGAGCATCGCGACGCCCGTCATCACGACCTCGCTGTACTTCGTGGTCTTCGGCTCCGCGATCGGCTCGCGCATGGTGAGCATCGATGGCGTCTCGTACGGGGCGTTCATCGTGCCGGGACTCATCATGCTCACGGTGCTTACCGAGAGCCTCAACAACGCGTCTTTCGGCATCTACATGCCGAAATTCTCGGGGACCATCTACGAGCTGCTGTCCGCGCCGGTGTCGGTGTTCGAGGTATTGGCCGGTTACGTGGGCGCGGCCGCGACGAAATCCGTGATGCTCGGCGCCATCATCCTGGCCACCGCGCGGCTCTTCGTGCCGTTCGAGATCCAGCACCCGTTCTTCATGCTGGGCTTCCTGATCCTGACCTCGGTGACCTTCAGCCTGCTCGGCTTCGCGATCGGCATCTGGGCGGACAGCTGGGAGAAGACCAGCATCGTGCCGACCATGATCGTCACGCCGCTCACGTTTCTCGGCGGGAGCTTCTATTCGATCTCCATGCTGCCGCCGCTGTGGCAGCAGATCACGCTGTTCAACCCGGTCGTCTACCTGGTCAACGGCTTCCGCTGGAGTTTCTTCGGCCAGGCCGACGTGAACGTGTGGGTGAGCTTCGGCATTACGCTCAGCTTCCTGGCTATCTGCCTCGGCATCATCGTCTGGATGTTCATGACGGGATACAAGCTCAAGAACTAGTTCGGGAGACGCTCAGCGCGGCAGCCACTTCCGGAAGTCGTCCGACGCCATGAACTTCCCGAAGGCCGGATCCGCCGCGAATATCTCGCGCGTGAACTTGAGGTCGAAGCGGCTCTCCATGTCGCGATAGGCCGCGACGGCAGCGGCGTGACGCTCCAGGCCGACGAGCGCCGTGGCACGAGTGTCGTAACCCTGTATCCGGTCTGGCTCGAGCCCGATCGACTCCTCCGAGTACTTGAGCATGTTCGCGAAGTCGCCCGAAACGAAGTAGACGGTCGCGCGCAGCATGGTCGTAACGCCATCCTTGCCCACCCGCTTTTCGACGGCCTCGAGCGCGGTGAGCGCCTTCGGATAGTCCTTCACGGTGAAGTAGTGATCGATGAGCATGAACGCCGTCGCCGGATCGTCGGAATACCTCTTGGCCATCGTGGCGAGAGTGCTCTCGTACTCCGCCTGCATTTCGGCGAATGCCGCGTATTGCGCGCGAAGCGTCAGCATGATGCGCGCGTTGGCGGTTTGTTCCGGAAGCTGGTGGAAGAGCGCCACGGCTTCGGCATGTTTGTTCGCGCGGTGCAATTCGCCGATACGTCGCAGGGTCGCCACCTGCGCCTTGTCGACGTTTTTGATGTCCAGAAGCCGGCCGAGAAGACTCGGATCGCTGGTCGTGAAGAGTTGTCCGATGCCGCCGATCGTGACGGAAAGGAGTTGACCCGTGGAAAGCTGGAACCAGTCCACGGCTCGTGGGCGACCCGAGCGACCGTCGACGACGAACTCGAGATAGTCGAACCCGTTATCGCCGAGGTCGAACCGGATGAGCGCACGCATGGGCCGCGTGTCGGTGACCCGCATGAACTGCACCGACCCCTCGCCGGCCTCGAGACTCTTGAATAACCCGCCCAGCAGGCGCGCCGTGCCGACCGATTCGAGGCCGCGCACGTAGTCGGCCTCGTCGGACGGTTTCAATTCCATGAAACGGGCGGCGCGCACGCCGAGACCCTTCACATCGATCAGCGCCGACGCGGCCTCCAGGTCGCGCTCATTGAATGCGCGCGCGATCGATTCACCAAAAACCTCCATGGCCTGCCGATCGACGATCGGTTCGACCACCTGGGCCTGGAGTGTTGTCGCGAACAGGAAAGCTGCGAGCCACGCGAGTTTTTTCATGCGCCCGTTATGCCAGAGCGGCACGGCCCGCGCCCGGCACCGGCGCACAAAAAAAACCGGCCCCGCGCCACAAGGCGGGGCCGATTTCTGGCTCAACTGGGTCGGCGGCTAACTAAGTTATGCCACGCCAACCCTTACCGGTACCTTTCAGGCGCGGCGCCCGCCCGCGACGAGCAGCCCGGCGCCGATCACGATCGCGCCGACGCCCGCCCACACGGGGACGTTCACCGTTTCCTTGTCCTTGATCGACATTTCGAT
>JAEZCR010000038.1 GCA_023433465.1 Pseudomonadota bacterium
GAGCCGTCCGCGTTCTGGTAGTTCTCGAGCACCGCCACGAGCGCGCGGCCCACGGCGATACCTGACCCATTCAGCGTGTGCAGGGGCTCTGGCTTGCCGGTTTCCGGATTGCGCCAGCGCGCCTGCATGCGCCGCGCCTGGAACGCCTCGCAATTGCTGCAGGAGGAAATCTCGCGGTACTTGTCCTGCCCGGGCAGCCAGACCTCGATGTCGTAGGTCTTGGCGCTGCCGAAGCCGATATCGCCCGCGCACAGCGCGACCACCCGGTATGGCAGCTCCAGCTTCCGCAGCACCTTCTCCGCGTTCGAGGTGAGCTCCTCGAGCGCCGCGTAAGAATCCGCGGGTTTCACGATGTGCACGAGTTCGACCTTGTCGAACTGGTGCTGGCGGATCAGGCCGCGCGTGTCCTTGCCCGCGGCGCCGGCTTCCGCGCGAAAGCACGGCGTGTGCGCCACGAACTTCATCGGTAGTTTGACCGGCTCGACGATGCTGTCGCGCACGAGGTTCGTCAGCGGAACCTCCGACGTCGGGATCAGGAAGAATCCCTGCTCGCTGCGCACGCGGAACAGATCCTCCTCGAACTTCGGCAGCTGGCCGGTGCCCTGCAGCGCCTGGCCCAGCACGAGATAGGGAACGTACGCCTCGGTGTATCCGTGCTCCTGCGTGTGCAGGTCGAGCATGAATTGCGCGAGCGCTCGATGCAGCTTCGCGATCCCGCCCTTCATCACCGAGAAACGCGCGCCGGAGAGTTTCGCCGCAGACTCGAAATCGAGGCCACCCAGCTTCTCGCCGAGATCGACGTGATCCTTCGGCGTGAAATCGAACTTGCGCGGCTCGCCCCAGCGGCGGACTTCCTTGTTGGCCGACTCGTCACGGCCTTCCGGCACGGATTCATGCAGCAGGTTCGGCAGTCCGAGTTGCCAGGCATCGAGCTCGGTCTGCACGGCCGCGATCGCCGCATCGCTCGCGGCGAGCTGCTTCGTGAGCTCTTCGGCGCGTGCGAGCAGCGCGCTCGCGTCCTCGCCCTTTCCTTTCGCCATGCCCACGGCCTTCGCGTTCGCGTTGCGCTCGGCGCGCACGCGGTCCGATTCGACCTGCGCGGACTTGCGGCGCTCTTCGAACGCCGTGAATGCGGCCACGTCCAGGTTGAAGCCGCGGCGCGCGAGATTGGCGGCAACACCCTGCGGATCGGAACGGAGAAGTTTGGGATCTATCACGAAGTCCTCGACTAATACATCGAAACGAGCGCGCCGCCGATTTTCACACCGAGAATCGCGGCGGCGAGGCACCCGAGAACCGTGGCGGCGACGTACGCCAGTGCGGTCATCGAGAATCCCAGCAACACCGTCTCGATCGCGAACGCCGAGTAGGTGGTGAAACCACCCAGCACGCCCGTCATCCAAAAACGGCGCGCATTGTCGGCGCTGCCGACGCGCGCCGCAACATACATATAAAGGAGTCCGATCGAGAAGGAACCTAGCAGGTTCACGGTCAGGGTCGCCACGGGCCAGCCGCTCGAACCCATCGGCCAGAGTCGATACGCGCCATATCGTGCGACACTTCCCAATGCGCCACCCATCGCGACCAGGAGCCAGCTCATTTTTCTTCCTCGTTCGGCGGTTCACGCGGCGGTGTCTCGCCACGTAATCGCGCGAGCGCCTCGCCGATGCGGATCTCGAGTCCGCGCTCGGTCGGTCGATAGTAACGCCGGTCGGGCATCTCGTCCGGTAGATAGCGCTCGCCCTTGACGAACGCGCCCGGCTCGTCGTGCGCGTAGCGATATCCCGCTCCGTATCCGAGACCTTTCATGAGTTTCGTGGGCGCGTTGCGGAAGCGCAGCGGCACGTCCAGGGTGCCGAACTCCTCGACGTCCGCACGCGCCTCGCCATACGCGACGTAGGTCGCGTTGCTTTTCGGGGCGACCGCGAGGAACACGACCGCGTTCGCGAGCGCGAGCTCACCTTCCGGGCTGCCGAGCCGGTCGAACGTGGCCCATGCATCGAGTGCGATCTGCGCGCCGCGCGGGTCGGCGAGCCCGATGTCCTCGTGCGCCATGCGCAGGATGCGGCGCGCGAGATAGTGGGGATCGCAGCCGCCGTCGATCATGCGAGCGAACCAGTACAACGCGGCGTCGGGATCGGTGCCGCGCACGGCCTTGTGCAGCGCCGAGATCTGGTCGTAGAACTGTTCGCCGCCCTTGTCGAAGCGGCGGCGGCCGCTCGCCGCGACCTCGCGCACGTCGTTGAGCGTGATGGTGGCGACGTCGCCGTGCGGTTCGGCCAGGTCGGCGGCGACCTCCAGCATGCCCAGCGCGCGCCGCGCGTCGCCGTCGCCGGCGTGCGCGAGCGCAATCAATGCCTCGTCGGAGATCTCGATGCGGCGCCCGCCGAGACCGCGTTCGGGATCCTCGAGCGCGCGGCGCAGTAGTTTGACGATGTCGTGGGCCTGCAGCGCGCGCAGCACGTACACGCGCGCCCGCGACAACAGCGCGCTCACCACTTCGAACGAAGGATTCTCCGTGGTCGCGCCGATGAACGTGAGCGTGCCGTCCTCGACGTACGGCAGGAACGTGTCCTGCTGCGTCTTGTTGAATCGATGCACCTCATCGAGGAACAACACGCTGCGTCGGCCCCGTTCTGCCCGCGCGGTGCGTGCGCGCTCGACCGCCTCGCGGATGTCTTTCACACCCGCCATCACCGCCGACAGCTGCATGAACTCCGCGTCCGCCTGGCTCGCGATGAGCCGCGCGAGCGTCGTCTTGCCGGTGCCGGGCGGTCCCCAGAGGATCAGCGAATGGAGCTGCCCCTGTTCGAGCGAGCGTCGCAGTGGTTTGCCGGGACCGATGATCTGTTCCTGGCCGACGAACTCGTCGAGGGTGCGCGGACGCATGCGGTCTGCGAGCGGTCGCAATCCGTCGTCAGGCCGCGGGTCGCGCAGGAAATCCGACTGGCCCTTTCCGGAGCTGGATGAGCCGGATCGCGGGGTCACGTCAGGCCGCCTGGCGCCCTAACAACCGGGCCGCCCAATCGGGCCAGCGGTACAGACCGAGGCGAGCGACCAGCAGTCCCAGCACCGCCCCGCCGGCGTTCGCGACTACGTCCCGGAATTCGCCATGGCGGCCCACGTTCATGGAGTACTGTGCGAATTCGACCGCAACTCCAAACAACAAAAGGAAGACGAAAATCAGCCACCACCGCGCACGCGTGACGAGCCCCGCGAAGTAGATGGCGAGAACGCCATGGCCCACGAAGTGGTTCAGCAGGTCGCTTATCTGGAATGGCGTCGAAATCGGGACTCGTGGCGTCAAGCACAGGTATGTCGCTACCAGGACGAGCACGATGCCCGCCGCCCACCAGAACCGCCGCAGGTTCATGGCAACGGCGTCCCGATCACATCTGCGCCGTCCGGCGGCGCGAACGTGACTTCCGTTTCGGCGACCGACGTATTGCGCTGGCTCACCTGGAAATCCAGCTCGGCCGTCTGGCCCAGCTTGTCCTTGAGCACCATGCGCTTGAGGTCGGACTTCGCGAATCCGAGCCTGGCTTCGCGAAAGTCCGCATCGGCGCTGCGTGGCACGACCGAGACCCACTCGAGCCCATCTTTGCGACCGGCGGATTTCACCGTGAACAATTCGCGAATGTCGCCCTCGCCGGACAGCAGGCTCGCGGGAGTCGCGGTGAGCGCGGTGGCCGCGGGCTTCACGGAAACCTGTTCGAGATCGCGGTCGTAGAACCAGAGATTCCTCCCGTCCGAGATCATGAGTTGCGCCGACTCATCAGCGCCATCGGGCGTGAGCTCCCAGCGAAAACGTCCGGGCCGCACGATGACGAGCTTGCCCGTTGCCTGTTGCACCTGCTTGCCGCCGCCGTCCGTGACGACCTGCGAGAACTCGGTGCGCAGCGTCTTGAGTTGCTCGAGATATTTGTCGAGCGGAGTCTGAGCCTGTACAACCTGGGTCAGCGCGAGCGCGAGGAAAGCGCCGATGGAACGGAGAGACTTTCTCATTCGCCTCCCGCGGGCGCGGGCGCGAGGATTTCGCGGGATCCGTTCGGCTGCAGCGGCCCGACGACGCCCGCCATCTCCATGCTCTCGAGCAGGCGCGCGGCGCGGTTGTAGCCGATCTTGAGGCGGCGCTGCACGTAGGAGATGGACGGCTTGCGTTCCGTGGTGACGATCTTCACCGCTTCGTCGTACAGCGCATCCTGTTCGCCGTCCGCGCCACCCTCGCCCGCCGCGGCCGGCTCGCCGGAAATACCGGCCAGCGGCATGCTCGGGCCTTCGAGGATGTCCTCGATGTAGTTCGGCGCACCGGATTTCTTGAGCGCCTCGACCACGCGATGCACCTCCGCGTCGGCCACGAACGCGCCGTGCACGCGCGTCGGCACCGAGGTGCCCGCGGGTAGATAGAGCATGTCGCCGTGGCCGAGCAGCGATTCGGCGCCCATCTGGTCGAGAATCGTGCGCGAATCGACGCGCGCGGAAACCTGGAACGCGATACGCGTCGGAATGTTGGCCTTGATGAGGCCGGTGATGACGTCGACCGACGGGCGCTGGGTCGCAAGCACCAGGTGAATACCCGAGGCACGCGCCTTCTGCGCCAGCCTGGCGATCAACTCCTCGACCTTCTTGCCGACGATCATCATCATGTCGGCGAGCTCGTCGATGATCACGACGATGTACGGCAGCGGCGTGAGGTCCGGAATCTTCGACTGGTCGAGCGTCGGGTCGTTGGACGCCATGGCCGTCATGACCGGATCGCGGATCGGCTTGCCGGCGTCGATCGCATCCTTCACCTTGCGGTTGAAGCCGGAGATGTTGCGCACGCCGAGCGCCGCCATGAGCTGGTACCGGCGCTCCATCTCGGCCACGCACCAGCGCAGCGCGTTCGCCGCGTGTTTCATGTCCGTGACCACGGGCGCGAGCAGATGAGGAATACCCTCGTAGACCGAAAGCTCGAGCATCTTCGGATCGATCATGATCAGCCGCACGTGTTCGGCCGTGCTCTTGTAGAGCAGCGACAGGATCATCGCGTTGATCGCGACCGACTTGCCGGAGCCGGTGGTGCCGGCCACGAGCAGGTGCGGCATCTTTGCGAGATCCGCCGTCACCGGCGCGCCGCCGATGTCCTTGCCCAGCGCGAGCGCGAGCGGCGACTGCACTTCGTCGTAGGACTTCGACTTGATGATCTCGCCGAGCGTCACGATTTCGCGTTTCTCGTTCGGGATCTCGAGGCCCATCACCGACTTGCCGGGGATGACCTCGACCACGCGGACCGAGATGGCGGACAGCGAACGCGCGAGGTCCTTGGCGAGGCCGGTGATCTGGCTCACCTTGACGCCCGGCGCCGGACGCATCTCGAAGCGCGTGACGACGGGGCCGGGCTGCACGGCGACCACTTCCACATCGACGCCGAAATCCTTGAGCTTGAGCTCGACCAGGCGCGACATAGCCTCGAGTGCTTCCGACGAGTACCCGGTCTCGCGCGCCGGCGGATCGTCGAGTAGTTTGAGCGGCGGAAGCTCTCCGGACTTCGGCGCGTCGAACAGCGGCACCTGCCGCTCCTTCTCGACGCGTTCGCTCTTCTCGACCACGGGCGCGGGCGCCTCGATGCGTGGTTTGACTCTCGCCGCGGCCTTCTTCTCCTCGACCTTCGCGGCCTCGACGCGCGCCTTCTTGGCCTCGACGCCCACGGCGACGTCGCGCGCGACACTGCGCCGCGCCCGGATCCACGCGATGCCGTTCCAGATGCCGGCGCCGATGCCATCGACGATCGTGAGCCACGAAACGCCGAACGCGACCGAGATGCCGGCCATCAACGCGGCCAGCATGAACAGCGTGGCGCCGAGGAAGTTGAAGTTCGATGCGAGGCCATTGCCGATGAACTGGCCCAGCACGCCACCCGCGCTCTGCCGCAGCGGCTCGGCGCTCCAGTGCAGCGTGGCGAGACCGCAGCTCGCGAACAGCATCAACATGAAGCCGCCGATACGCACGGCGGTGTTGACGCGCGTGCGGCCTTCTTCTTCATCGCGCTGTCGGAACATCACGAAGCAGGCGACGCCCAGCATGATCGGGAATAGATAGGCCGGCCGGCCGAACAGGAAGAACAGCGTGTCGGAAAGCCAGGCGCCGAACCGGCCGATGCGATTCGCGACGGCCTGCTCCGAACTCCCGGTGTACGAAAAGCCCGGATCGTTCGGGTCGTAGGAGAGCAGCGCGACCAGCAGGACCAGCGCGATCACCCCGATCGTCAGCACCGCGCTCTCGCGCAAACCCCGGGACACGGCAGCCGTGAAGCGTTTCGCGGGCTTGGTGCGGTCGTACGTGGTTTCAGCCAATGGCAGGATCTCTCGCGTCAGGAATTGTGTCTATGTGATTGTACGGGCTGCGCTTTCTGCGCATCAATGTCGCCATGAAGGTCAACGATACCCTCAACTCATCAGGGCCGGGTGAGTCACCTTGCCGTTTTCGACGTTGATGCCCCGCAAGAGCCCCGGATCTGCCTTCCAGTCGTCATCCGCGAGCCGACCCACATACGCCGCGATGGACGCGGACAAGGCCTGGGAAGACGTACGTGGAACCGAACCGGGCATGTTGGTGACGCAAAAATGCGTCACTCCTTCCCACTGAAACGTCGGCGCTTCCCAGGTGGTCGGCCGCGTGGTCTCGATGCAGCCGCCCTGGTCGACACTGATGTCGACGATGACGCTGCCGGGCTCCATGGAGCGCACCATGTCCGACGACACCACGTGCGGCGCGCGTGCGCCGGTGACGAGCACGGCTCCGACCACGACGTCCGCGCCGCGCACCGCTTCGGCGACATCGGACACGTGTGGATAGAGGCCCGTGACGTTCGGGCCGAGCGCGCGGGCCGCGACGAGCTTGTCGCGATCCGTATCGAACACGACGACCTCGGCGCCGAGACCGGCGGCGATGAGCGCGGCGTTGCCGCCCGCCACGCCTCCACCGAGCACCACGACACGCCCACGCTTCGCGGCGGGCACGCCGCCTAACAAGATTCCCTTGCCGTTCTGCGGCTGGTGCAGCAGCGTCGTCGCGTATTGCATCGAGAGCCTGCCCGCGATGTCGCTCATCGGCGCCAGCAGCGGCAGTCGGCCCACGCGATCCTCGACGGTTTCGAATGCGACCGCGGTGAGGCCGATGTCGCACAGGCGCCGCGTGAGCTCGGGCAACGCGGCCAGGTGCAGGTAACAGAACAGCAGGTGATCCTTGCGCAGGCGCGCGAGATCCGCCTCGATCGGCTCCTTCACTTTCACTATGAGCTGCGACTTCGCGAACAGGTCGTCCGCGCCGGGCAGCACCGTCACGCCCACATCACGAAAAGTTTGGTCGCTATAACCGCTCTTCTCGCCCGCGTGCGTTTCGACGAACACCTCGTGTCCGGCGCGCAGGAGTTCGATACAGGCCGCGGGAATCAATCCGACTCGCCCCTCGCGGGGTTTCAACTCACGGGGAATGCCAATACGCATGGGGTGTCCGTTAACATGTGGCCCGGCCGAAAGACGGCGCGCTCCGCCTGGCCTGGTCGATGCAATTGTTGAATTGAAACTTGAAAGCAGCGCCGTGCGCGCAAAATAACCGGCTAAACGCCACCTGATTGATCAAAATTATACATGAGCACCCCTCGCCATAATTCCCTCGTCATCCTCGGTTCCGGCCCTGCGGGTTACGCCGCCGCTGTCTACGCCGCGCGCGCCAACCGCAAACCCCTGTTGATCACCGGCGTCGAGCAAGGCGGCCAGTTGATGACGACCACGGAAGTGGACAATTGGCCGGGCGACGCCCATGGATTGACGGGCCCGGTGCTCATGGAGCGCATGAAGGCGCATGCCGAGCGATTCTCGACGGAGATCGTCAACGATCACATCCACACGGTGGATTTTTCGAAGCGGCCGTTCACGCTCACGGGCGACTACGGCACGTATACCTGTGACGCCCTCATCATCGCGACCGGCGCGTCCGCCAAGTATCTCGGCATCCCTTCCGAGGAGAAATTCCGCGGCAAGGGAGTGTCGGCCTGCGCGACCTGCGACGGGTTCTTCTACAAGGGCCATCGCGTCGTCGTCGTGGGCGGCGGCAACACCGCGGTCGAAGAGGCCCTCTATCTATCCAATCTCGCGAGCCACGTGACGGTCGTCCACCGGCGCGACAAGTTCCGCGCGGAGAAGATCCTGCAGGACCGTCTGTTCGCGCTCGAGAAGACCGGCAAGGTGCGCATCGCCTGGAATCACACCGTCGATGAAATCGTCGGCGACGACACGGGCGTCACGGGTGTGCACATCAAACCCACGCAGCACGGCGGCACGATCGAAACACTGGACGTCACCGGCGCGTTCATCGCGATCGGCCATACGCCGAACACCGGCATCTTCGCGGGCCAGCTCGACATGCGCGACGGCTACATCAAGGTGAAGAGCGGCTGCGACGGAAACGCCACCGCGACCAGCGTGCCCGGCGTTTTCGCCGCGGGTGACGTGGCCGATCATGTGTATCGTCAGGCCATTACTTCCGCCGGATCCGGATGCATGGCGGCGCTCGATGCGGACAAGTATCTCGACCAGCATCTCGGCCATTGACCCGGCCGCCTGGGACGCGCTCGACGCAGGCGGCTCACCCTTCCTGCGACATGCGTTCCTGGCGGGGCTCGAGACGAGTGGCTGCGTCGGTCCGCGGACCGGTTGGCAGCCCGCTCCAATCACCCTGCACGATGACCACGGACTCGCGGCGGCCGCGCCCGCCTACGTCAAAGCCCACTCCTTCGGTGAGTTCGTGTTCGATTTCTCGTGGGCACAGGCCTATGCGCATCACGGGCTCGAGTACTACCCGAAACTCGTGCTCGGCGTGCCGTTCACGCCCGCGAGCGGCGAACGGCTGCTGATCCGCCCGGGTCTCGATGCGAAGAAGATCCGCGCGGAACTCATCGGCGCGATTCGCGCCTTCGCGGAGGAACGCGAGTTTTCCTCGATCCACGGCTTGTTCGTGTCCGAGGCGGATCGCGAGGTTTTCGGTGCGGACGGCTGGCTCGCGCGCCGCGACGTGCAATTCCACTGGCACAACCAGGGTTATCGCGACTTCGAGCACTACCTCGAGAGCTTCACGGCGGACAAGCGCAAGAAGGCGCGGCGCGAGCGACGCCGGGTCGCCGAAGACGGCATCACGTTCGAAACCTTGTTAGGCGGCGATCTCGATCGCGCCACCATCGACGAGGCATTCGACCTGCATCGCGACACTTTCCTGCGGCACGGCAACGAGCCCTACCTCAACCGCGCATTCTTCCGATCGCTGCCGCAGGCGGCGGGCGATTCCTTCATGCTCAAGCGTGCACGCTCCGGCGGTGAAACGGTGGCGGCGGCGATGTTCTTCTGGAGTCAGGAGGCGCTGTACGGCCGCTACTGGGGCGCGAACGAGCTCCATCACAGCCTGCATTTCGAAACCTGCTACCACCAGGGCATCGAGTTCTGCATCGAGCGCGGCATCGCGCGGTTCGAGCCGGGCACGCAGGGTGAACACAAGGTGAGTCGCGGCTTCGTGCCCGTGGACACCTGGTCGACGCACTGGATCGTGGATCCTCGATTCCGGGCCGCGATTGCCGACGCCCTGAGACGCGAAGACCCCCATGTGAAGAACTACGCACGGGAAATCGCCCTGCACGTGCCCTATCGCGACGGACGACGCGCGGCGCGGCGAGCTGGTTCAGAATGACGGGCCGTGAACAAGACGATCACATGGCTGGCGCCCGAAGGTGACCGGGAATGGTTTCCCCCGATCGACCATGCGCTCGACGAGCCGGAGGGCTTGCTCGCCGCGGGAGGAGACCTTTCACCGACGCGACTGCTGGCTGCCTATCGGCGCGGCATCTTTCCCTGGTATTCGGCCGGGCAACCCGTGTTGTGGTGGTCGCCGAATCCTCGCGAGATCCTGCTTCCCGCAGAATTCAAATGTTCTCGTAGCCTTGCGAAAACATTACGGAATCGCGGCTTCGAGATAACGTTCGACCGGGACTTTCCGGCGGTGGTCCGCGCCTGCGCGGCGCGGCGCGAGAATTCGACGGGCACCTGGATCACGCCCGAGATGCATGCCGCGTATTGCCTCCTGCATACACAGGGTCATGCGCACAGCGTCGAGGTGAGGCTGCGCGGAGAACTCGTGGGCGGACTCTATGGAGTCTTGATGGGCCGGGTTTTTTTCGGCGAATCCATGTTCAGCCGCGAACGCGATGCGTCGAAGGCGGCGCTCGCTCGTCTGTCGGAACGTGGGGTTGTTGCAGGACTCACACTCATCGACTGTCAGCTACCTACCCCGCATCTGCGCTCCCTGGGCAGCAAGCCGGTCAGCCGGCGGGTATTCAGCGCGCTGGTTGCCGAGGCGGTGACCGGTCCCGACGTGCCGCTGTTCACCACCCCCTGAAAATTGCTCCCCCGCAGCACTTTTCTGGCAGAATTCGCGGCCTTCCAGGGTGCCACAGGTTCCGGATGTCGAAAGAAGATGCGATTCAGATGGAAGGCGAAGTCGTCGAGACTCTGCCTAACACCACTTTCCGTGTGAAG
>JAEZCR010000054.1 GCA_023433465.1 Pseudomonadota bacterium
CCGGTGAGGCATCTTCTCCCGGCTTTTCCGTGCCAGGCACCGTCTTCATTCGTGGCGTAGTGCTTCGATGGGAGCGAGGTTGGCTGCGCGGCGCGCGGGCAGGATTCCGAACAACATGCCGACCAGCGCCGAGAATCCCGTGGCGCCGATGATTGCCCACCAGGGCACGGCCGGCGGCGGGAAGTGCGGGATCACCTTCGACGCGAGCACACCTAACAACCATCCAAGCCCGATGCCGATGATGCCGCCGATCACGGCGAGCACCATGGCTTCGATCAGGAACTGCATCAGGATGAACTTGCGCGGCGCGCCGAGCGCCTTCGCGATGCCGATCTCGCGCGTCCGCTCCGTGACCGACACCAGCATGATGTTCATGATGCCGACACCGCCCACGAGCAACGAGATCCCGACCACCGCGGAAATGACCAGCGTGATGGTGCCGGACACGCGCTCGATGGTCTCCGTGAGCGACTGCGAAGTCATGACCTGGAAGTCGTCGGGAGCCTTCGGGCCTATCTTGTGCGCGCGGCGCAGCAGCGCGGTGATGCGGCTGGTGACGTCGTCGACCGCGTCGAGATCGTCGACGGTGAGCATGATCGCCATGTCCGGCTGGCGCTGCGGACCGGCCAGCGCGAGGCCCGTCTCGAACGGGACGACGACGTAGTTGTCCATGCTCTGCCCGAACATCTCGCCGCGCGGCTCCATCGTCCCCACCACCTTGAACCACTCGCCGCCCACCTGGATGAACGTGCCGGTCGGATCCTCGGGTAGTTTGAGGTCGACGCGCGCCTTGTCGCCCAGCACGACGACGCGCCGCCGCGTGTCGTTGTCGCTGTCCGTGATGAAACGTCCCTTGCGTGGATAGGACTGGTTGACGAGCTGGAACCAGCTCGTCGTCGCGAACACCTGCGCGCCGCTGCTGTTTCCGGCGTGAGTCACCCCGCCCGGCAGGTTGAGCTGGGACATCGGCGTCACGTTGCTGATGCCCGCGATGCGGTACTTTACGAGCTCGAGATCGACCGGCGTGAGCTTGTTCCACTTGCCGATCAGCCAGTCCTCGCGCGAGGTGTGCGACTGGATCTGCAGCGCGTTGCCGCCGAAGCCCTGGAACTCGTTCATGACGGAACGCGTGAGTCCCTGCAGCAGCGAGACGATGCAGATGACGGACGCGACGCCGATGATGACGCCGAGCATCGTGAGGAAGCTGCGCATGCGATGCGAGCGGATGCTGCCGAGCGCGGAGCGCACGCACTCCTGCACGGCGTAGAACAGCGCCTGCAGGCCGTTGACATCGTCGATCGGTGCGTTGTCCTGTTTCATGCGGCCTGCGCCCGATCCTCGACGATGCGCCCGTCGTGCAATCGCACGACTCGATGGCAATGAGCCGCGATGGCTGGGTCGTGTGTCACGATGATGATCGTCATGCCTTCCCGATGCAGATCGGAGAACACGCCCATGATCTCGCGCGCGGTCTTGCTGTCGAGATTGCCGGTCGGCTCGTCGGCGAGCAGTACTTCCGGGCGACCCACCAGGGCCCGCGCGATCGCGACGCGCTGCCGCTGACCGCCGGAGAGCTCGTTGGGCTTGTGCAGCGTGCGAGCTTCGAGCCCCACGCGCGCCAGTGCCGCGACCGCGCGCTCGCGACGCACCGCGGGCGCGAGCCCACGATAGATCAGCGGCTGCGCGACGTTGTCCGCCAGACTGGTGCGCGGCATCAGGTAATAGCTCTGGAAGATGAAACCGATCTTTCGGTTGCGCACGCGCGCGAGCTGATCCTCGCTGAGTCCGCCGACGACTTCGCCGTCGAGCGTGTAGGTCCCGGTCGTTGGAAGGTCCAGGCAGCCGAGCACGTTCATCATCGTCGACTTGCCGGATCCGGACGGCCCGATCAGCGCCACGAATTCGTTGCGCGCGATGGAAAGATCGATGTCGGCAAGCGCGACCAGTTCCGTCTCACCCATCCGGTACGTCTTGCCGATGCCGCGTAGTTCGATCACTTGTTGGCGGCCAGTTCGGGCTTGACGTCGATGCCCACCTTTTCGCCGTCCAGCAGGAACAGCAGCGTTTTAGCCGGGCCGACGATGACCTGGTCACCTTCCTTCAAGCCGGCCGTGATCGCGATGTGGCTGTCGTCCGCGGTTCCGGTCGAGACCGCGCGTTTGACGGCGCGGCCCGCGTCGAAGACGAAAACACTCGCGATGGACTTTTCCGCCTTCGAGGATTTCTCGGGATTGTCTTCGTAACGCAGCGCCTGCACGGGCACCGCGAGCACTTTCTCGTCGCCGTCCGATCCCGTGAGCACCTCCGCGCGGCAACTCATCCCGGGGTGGAAGGTGACGCCGGTGGCGTTGGTGAGGCGCACGCGCACCGGGTAACTCTTGTTCTGCCCGGTGTACTGCCGCGGCGCGATCGCCACCTGCTCGACGACTCCCGTCAGCGTCTTGTCGGGAAACGCCGCGGGTACGACGCGCGCTTCGGCGCCGACCCGCACGCGCGCGATGTCCGTTTCGTCCACGTTGATCTCGGCATCGATGCTGGTCGTGTCGGCCACGTCGACCAGCGTCGAGCCGGCGATGCCCGAGAAGCTAGGTACGGCGGTCTGACCCACCTTCACGTAGATAGCCGTCACCTTGCCGTCGAGCGGCGAGCGGATCTCTGTCTTCGCGAGATGCTCCTGCGCCTGCCGAAGCTGCGCGAGCGCCTGCGAGAGCTGCTCGCGGCTCGTGCGCAGGTCCACCTCGGCGAGATTGCGCGCCGACACAAGCTCCTCGAGGCTGTTGGCGTCCACCATCCCCTGCTCGCGCAGCGCCTCGAAACGTTTCGTCCGCGCGACCAGCGTGTCGAAATCCACCTGGCGGCGCTCGATGCTGAGCCGCGCCTGGCGCACCTGCGCCTCGCTCTGCTCGATCGCCGCCTGCGGCGCGCGTGGATCCAGCCGCATGAGCAGCTGGTCGCGCTTCACCTGGTCGCCCTCTTCGACGAGGATCTCCGTCACGCGGCCCGTGACCTCCGGCGCGAGCGTGACCTGGCTCTCGTAGGTCAGCGCGCCCGAGGCGAGCACGGTGGGCGTCAATGCACGCAGGCTGACATTCTCGACGTCGACCGTCTTGCCGGCGTCGTCACGCGTGAGTTTCAGCACCACCGGCAGCGCGATGAGCGCGGCGATGGCGCCGATGGAGATCCACTGTTTCCTCGTCATCGCGCGCTACCGGAAGGCAAGGAATGACCAGACGCCGTACATCACGGCCGTCGGCAGCAGGGTGAAGATCGCGCTGAACGTCCAGGAGCGCTGGCTCCAGACCCGCACACCGATGATCATGAGGACGCAGGCCAGCACCGTCGGGATGCCGAGCGATTCGAACAAAGAGTGCCCCGGGCTTCCGAAGGGCCGATGCAGCACGAGCTCGTTGATCGACAACGGCTGCAGCACGGATGGGCTTACCTGCGTGGTCCCGCTCATGAGCAGGAGGATCGCCCCCACCACGGTATTCATGAGCTGCGGCAGCGTCGTCCAGCAGCTCAGCGCGAACCAGTGTTTGAACTTCAGCTCGTGCGGTAGTTTGGTCACCTTCGCGGCCACGAGCATGTAGAGCGCCCACAGCAGCAGGACGACCGGCACTCCGATGACCGAACCTACCACGGAAGACCACAACAACGTGGTGCGCGTGAGCATGGACGTCGCCGCCGCCCGCTCGGCCTCCGGCAGCTTCTGGATGTCCGGGTTGTTGCTGAACATCAGGTCCTTGAACCATTCGATGTCCACGACGCTGTAGTACCACCAGGCCATCACGGCGGTGGACACGACCAGCAGCACGAGGGGGAACCAGAACCGCGGCCGCTCGCGCAGCTCGGCGAAGGCACTGGAGGGCGCGGTGGGCAGGGCCAGCGAGACGGCAAGGTTGTTCATGGGAGACCTCATACCACGGAAATGGGTTAGTTAGTTGTGGTTCATGAATGCCGGGCGCGGCTCAGCGCCCAGGGAGGCAGGACTCCGATGAGCAGGATGCCCAGAGCGAAGTACGCGATGCCGGCGAAGCTCGTCACCGGCGTCCCGGCCCACAAGGCCAGGCCGAACGCTGCCGCAATCGCGAGGACACCGAACGCGTAACGGGTGTTCAGGACTCGTTGCGCGAAGCCGTTCCAGGCGAGATAGGCGGCGGCGAGCGCCATCGCGATTCCTGAAACCCAGAAAGTCCCCAGGGCGAACATTCGCGGCAGGTTTTCCGGTGCAATTCCCTTTCGCTGCGCCAGGAACACCAGCATCAGCACGATGGACCAGGCAACGGGAAGCCACTGCACCGAGAACAGCAGGCGGGGATGTCGCGCCCGCAGCGCTTCGCGCGACGCCTGCCAGGCAACCACCGCGGCGGTGCCGATGATGGCGATGAGGACCGATGCGACGTAAGCGAGGCCGGTCAATCCCGTCAGCTTGCCCGCCACCTTTTCGCGGAACGTCAGCAGTTTCGGGAGCAGGTCTTCCGTGCCGCCGAGCATCCTGTATTCGCCCCAGGCGCTCATGAGCAGCACGGAGATCGATATGCCCACGCCGATCAGCATGAACGCGATCAGCACGCAGGCCGTGCGGATCATCACCTTGAGCGCGACCGCCTGCCTCGTGTCACACGGCTGTGTCATTTCGAATGCGCTGACGTACGTCCGCCCCTGCTTGCGCCGGACGCCGAACGCATTGTTGCCCAGTCCGAACAGCGCGATGGGTACGGAAAACATCGTTGCCGCGATGGCGATGGGCCGGATGTGCGCAATGGGAATGCTGATCGCGTACAACGCGAAATTCAGCAACGCGATGATCAGCCCGATCATCAGCACCGGAAACCCGCTCGATCTGACCTCGAACCACAACTGAGCCTTCGTCGGAGATGAAGTCGGACACGGAATCCGGGGGCCGCGGATCAACCAGTCCGGAAACCCGCCCGATGTGCCCTTCCGGGGCTCGAAAGAGGTGAAGTCTCCGCGACGCTGCCGCGCTACGCCCAGCACCGTCAGCACGAACGAGGCGGCGCCGATCGCGACGAGCACCGCGTTCTCGCCCCACGAGAACTCGACATTCAGCGGCTGCTCCACGTTGTAGTACAACATGAAGAACATCGGCGCGCTGAAGACGATCGAGCCTATCCACTGGACGATGCGGTTGCGCGTCGACCATTGGCAGCAAGCGTATGCGAAGTGGTAGGACACCAGGATCAGGATCATCGACGACATCGGCAACCATTTGCCGAACGCCACTCCAAGGGCCACCGCGGACAAGAGATAGAGCGCGGTGCTCGTGATTGCGTCGTACAGGATCGCGACGCCGACCAGCATGACGGTCGAGAGCGGCTTCGAATACCAGAGATGAAACGGGAAGCCTGGCTTGTACCCGTCCGCGAAGCGGCCGCCGTTGAGCTTCGCGATCGAGAACCAGATCATCGAGTGAATCGTGACGATCATCCAGAAGGCCGCCGTCGCGCCATTGCCGGAAAGCGTCATCGCAACGGAGCCGACGACGATTCCGAGCGCGAGGCGCTGTCCGGCCTCGACACGAGTGAGCCGCCAGTTCTCCCACAACATCGCGACGATGGGCGCCGCGCGGTTCATGCGGCCTCCGCCTGCTGGCGCGCGCGTCCGGCCCGCGCGAGGAAGATTTCCTCGAGCGTGGCGTCCCGCGATTCGACGACCTCACCACCGCGCGCGATGACCGAGTGGCGGAACTGCTCGGGCGAACCGCTGTGAATCACGCTCCACGAGCGGCCGCCACCTTCCACGGCCAGCGCGGTGTCGAGCACGGGCGGCTGATCGTAGTACTCGACGAAGCGTACGCGGCTGCGCTGGTAATCGCGGCGAACGTCGTCGAGCGCGCCGCTCAGCGTCACGCGTCCCTGGAGCATCAGGGTCACGTGATCCGACATGCGTTCCACTTCGTCGAGCAGGTGCGAGGAGAAGATAACCGTGCGCCCGTCGTCGGCGACGGCGCGCACGACGGCATCGAGGATGTCGCGCCGGACCATCGCGTCGAGTCCGGACGACGGTTCGTCGAGAATGAGCAGTTCGGGACGGTACGCCACCGCCGCGATGAGGCCCGCCTGCGCGCGCATGCCCTTCGAAAGCTCCTTGATCTTCCTGGAAGGATCGAGCGCGAAAGTCTCGAGCAGCTCGTTCGCATAGGCGGCATCCCAGGTCGGATGGTAAGCCTGCGTGTAACGCAGCAGCTCGTCGATGCGCATCCACTCCGGCAGCTCGCGCTCCTCGGATAGATAGCCGACGCGGCCGAGCACGCCGACCGGATCGCGCACCGGGTCCAGCCCGAACACGCGCACCGTTCCGCTCTCGGCTCGCAGCAGGCCGAGCAGATGCTTGAGCATCGTGGTCTTGCCGGCGCCGTTGGAGCCCACGAGCCCATATACCTGGCCCGGAGTGGCGCGAAACGAAACGCCGTCCAGTGCCTTCTTGTGCTCGAAGGTCCGCGAGAGGTCACTTACGTCGACAACTGGCTGTTCCATGTTCTTCTCCCTCCGTCTCCGATCTAGCTATTCGCCTCTTTCCTGGCTTCCGCCGATTCGGCGGAGCTCTCGTCCATCGCCGTCTTGCGGTCCCGGACCATCTTGAGAACGTCCTCCATGGAGAAGCTCAGCTGATGCGCCTCGGCCAGCAGCGCGTCGATGCGCTGCTCGATCACACGGCGGCGTTCCCGCAGCGCCACCTGCCGAGGCTTCCCCTCCGAAATGAACGTGCCCGAGCCCTGCCGCTTGTGAACGACACCCGCGGCTTCCAGCTCGCCGTACGCCTTCACGATCGTGTTCGGTGTGACCTTGAGTTGCAGCGCCAGCGTGCGGATCGGCGGCAGCTCCTCACCGGGCAGCAGCAGTCCCGAGGCCACCAAGTACTTGACCTGGTTGACAATCTGGCGGTAGATCGGCACGCCGTCGGTGACGTTGATGGTTATGTCCACTGGGCCCTGGCTGCGAATTCTTCAGTTCAAGTGTATGGGTACAGTGATACAATTGCGCGAGGCCGTCAAGCCGCGATGATTAGTTAGCCGCAGTGTGTGGGCGAGCCGTTCCGGACGAGCAGCTCGCGCGCGCCGTCGCGATGGACGCGCGGCGGAATCTTCGGAGGAGCCCGCGGCACGTCCGTGCGTGCCGCGGGCGTATTCAACGAATCACTTCTTGTGCGGATGTGCCCGGGTGGGCGCGCCCTTCACGCTCATCCTGATGGCCGTCACCTTGTCGACGGGACCGGTGATGAACAGCGTCCTGCCATCGCGGCCCGCGAAGGTGTTGTTGGTCGCACCGCCGCCGGTGGGGATGGTGAGGATGTGATTGCCGTTCGGATCGAACGCCATCACACCTTGGCCGTTGCTGATGTAGACGTTTCCGCGCTCGTCCATCGACATGCCGTCGCCGCCCCAGTCGGTGAACTTGCGCATGTTCGCGAGCGTGCCGTCACGCTTGATGTCGAAGACCCAGGTTCCGCCCTTGTTGTCGTAGTACCACTTGTTGACGTAGAGCTTCTTCCCGTCGGGCGTGCCGACGACACCGTTGGGCCACGCGTCGGATTCCCAACCGAGCGCATCGGACGTAACCCTCACGAGCTTCCGCCCGTCGGGCGGTAGATAGTAGACGTGACCGCCTTTGCCTTGCGGCGCTTGCTCGGAGCGAGTCGGCTCCCATCCCTGCTGGCGCGGATCACCAGGCTCCCAGTACCCCCGGGGGAAGATCGGATCGGTGATGTACAGGCCGCCGTTGACGGGGTTGACCCACACGTCATTCGGCCCGTTCAGCAATTTGCCCTTGTAGTTGTCGATCAGCACCTTGTGGCTGCCATCCGGGCGGATCTTCCACAACTCTCCGTACATGTCCGCGGCGGCGATCAGATTGCCGTCGAGGTCGAAGATCATGCCGTTCGCGCGACCGGTGCCTTCCAGGAACAGCTTGACCTTGCCGGTACCCGCATCCCAGCGCCAGATCCGGTCGTTGGGTTGATCGGTGAAATACACGTTTCCGTTTTTGTCGGCGGCGGGCCCTTCGGTGAAGCTGAACCCGTCTTCGATGATCACGAGTTTCCCATTGCGGCTCACCAGGCCGAGCGGATCGTAAATGTCGACCGGGATGACCTCGCCGGACAAGTGCCCCGGCCCGGCGTGTTTCGCAGGACCCTTGTCGTGCCCGGCGCCCGCGAAACCCACATTGGAAATGCAGGCCATGGCCCCCAGCGCCGCGGCGCACATGCGTAGTCGAATCTTCATGAATATCCCTCTATGTTGTTCTAACTATCGCGCTCTGTCCGGCAACGTATCAGCGCACTTTCACCAAGGCAACGTACTTTCTGTAATGGCAGCGCGTCTCCCGACTTACGCGGCTGCGCGTCATATGGTTAGGCCACGCGCGCGATGCACAAACCCATATCGCTGGCTGTTCGATATGGGTTGCGTAAACCACGTAGGGAAGCCGCGGTCGCGTGTGACTAACCTTGTGCGCGGTTCGCCACGGATGTGGCGGCGGGAAACCAAAGGAGTATCAATCATGGTCATGGTCAGGGAAACAGGGAAAGGACCTTCAGCCCGAAACCGCTTCACGGCGCTCGCCCTCGCGGCGATGCTGCTTGCGGGATTCGGCGCGGAAGCGCTTGCGCAAACCGGCTCCAACACGATCGTCGTTCGCGCCCGGGGTACCGCCGGCGGCGAATCGATCACGCTGCGCGTCGATAACAGCAATGTCGCGACATGGACGCTCGGCACCGGCTACCAGAGCTACAGCGCGACGACGAATCTCAACGGCACCGTCGCCGTTGCCTTCACGAACGACGGCACCAACCGCGACGTGCAAGTGGACTACATCGTCGTCAACGGGCAGACCCGCCAGTCCGAGAACCAGAGTTCGAACACGGGGCTTTACGCGAATGGCGCCTGCGGCGGCGGCTCCAACAGTGAGTGGATGCATTGCAACGGCGCCATTTCATACGGACCCGTGTCCAACTCGGCGAACAGCATCGTGGTTCGGGCTCGTGGCACCGCGGGTAGCGAGTCCATCAGTCTGCGACTCGACAACACCAACGTGGCGACGTGGACGCTGACGACGAGCTTCCAGAATTACAGCGCATCCACCAACCTCAACGGCGCCATCACGGTGGCGTTCACGAATGACGCGAGTGGTCGCGACGTGCAGGTGGATTACATCACCGTCAACGGCACGACTCGCCAGGCCGAAGCGCAGACCTACAACACGGGCCTATGGGCCAACGGCGCCTGCGGTGGCGGCAGCCTGAGCGAATGGATGCATTGCAACGGCGCCATCGGCTTCGGCAACGTGAGCGGCGGCGGTGGCAGCGGTCCGCAACTGCCCGCGTTCTTCGTCGGCAACATCACGACCAACGGCAGCGTGCGGTCCGACTTCATCCAGTACTGGGACCAGATCACGCCGGAGAACGAAGGCAAGTGGGGCCAGGTCGAACCGAACCGCGACCAGTACAACTGGGCCGGCCTCGATGCGGCGTACAACTACGCGCAGCAGCACAACATCCCGTTCAAGCAGCACACGTTCATCTGGGGTAACCAGGCTCCCAGCTGGATCCACGGGCTGAGCGCGTCCGAGCAGGCCGCCGAGATCGAGGAATGGATCCGCGACTTCTGCGCGCGTTACCCGAACACGAAGATCATCGACGTGGTGAACGAGGCGATCCCGAGTCACGCGCCGGCGACGTTCGCGCAGAACGCGTTCGGCAACAACTGGATCATCCGTTCGTTCCAGCTCGCGCGGCAGTACTGCCCCAACGCGATCCTGGTGTTGAACGATTACAACGTGCTGAGCTGGGACACCGACGCGTTCATCAACCTGGCGCGGCCGGTCGTGCAGGCCGGCGTGGTCGATGCGCTGGGCGCGCAGGGTCACGGACTCGAGAGCTGGTCGGTGAACGACATCCGTTCACGACTGGATCGCGTGGCCGCGCTCGGCCTGCCTATCTACATCACCGAGTACGACGTCGCCCGGACCAACGACCAGGAACAGCTGAACATCATGCAGAACCAGTTCCCGATGCTGCATGATCATCCGTCGGTCGTCGGCATCACGCTATGGGGGTACGTGGTCGGCAGCACGTGGGTCAATGGCAGCGGGCTGATACAGCCCAACGGCACACCGCGTCCGGCGATGACGTGGCTGATGAACTATCTGGGACGATGAGTCCGTGACATGGCCCGCCCGCGGTACAAAGGTGCCGCGGGCGGCTTTCCCTGGACGTCGGTTGCGGCGGAACTCGCGACGTCCACGCTGCCACGACCTCTGATGCAACGCACACGTCGCAGACGCCGCGTCGGCATCCCCGCCACAACGACAGCAGCACATCCCTACATAAATCGATCCGCGCGAGGGCCTAACCTCGTCGGATGTCCGATCATCCCCGTCGTCATTTGTTGCTAGTACTGCTCGGCGCCGGTGGATTGATCCTGCTCGGAGGCATCACCGGCGTCGCCCTGCTGCTCTCGGGCGCACTGAGCACCGACGCGACCAAACAGCATTTTCGTCTGACGCATCGCGTACTCGATGTGGGGCTCGAATATTCGGTGAATGCCTCCGCGGACGACTCGGCGCCGCCTCCGCTCGATGAGCCGGGAATGCGGATGCGCGGCGCCGCCTGCTACCGCGAGCACTGCGTTTCATGTCACGGCGCGCCCGGTGTCGCACCCGAGTCGTTCGCTCTCGGCATGCTGCCGGTACCGGCAAGCCTCGCGCACACGGCGACGACGCATCCGCCGGAATGGCTCCATCACGTCACACGCAAGGGCGTGCGCATGACGGGCATGCCGGCGTGGGAGTACCGGCTCTCCGAAGACAGCCTGTGGGCCGTGGTCGCGTTCCTGGAAACACTTCCGGATCTCGACGCGAATGGTTATCGCGCCGCGATGGGATCGGCGGCCGAGGCGACTTGCGAGCCGCGCAGCAGTGTTCCACTACGCGAAGAAGGTGCCGACGTATTGCTGCGCCAGTATGGCTGTCATTCCTGCCACCGGATCGAAGGCGTCGTCGGCCCGCGAGTCGACACCGGTCCGCCGCTGGTCGATTGGCGGCGGCGCGCCTACATCGCGGGCGTATTGCCGAACACCGAAGGAAATCTCGCACGCTGGATCATGGATCCGCCCGCGATCAGTCCCCAGACGCTCATGCCGGACCTGGGTGTCGCGCCCGAGCACGCGCGCGCCATGGCCGCTTTTCTCTTCTCGCAATGAGCCAGCGCGTCTCGTTGTCACGCACCCTCGGATTGGCCGCGATCGTCCTTCTCGGCTGCGCGGAAACGGACATGCCGCGCGTCGTCGTCGACGGCGGCGATGCGGAACGCGGGCGCATCGAGATCGCACGCCTGCAATGCGGCGCCTGTCACGACATTCCCGGCGTGCGCGCGGCGCGCGGCAGCGTCGGTCCCCCGCTCGCGGGGTTCGCGCACCGCGTCTATCTAGCCGGTAAATGGCCCAATCGGCCGGACTACCTCGAGCCGTGGCTGCGTGATCCGCCCGCCATGGCGCCGCTGACCGCGATGCCCGCCCTGGTGCACGATTCGCAATCCGCCCGCGACATCGCGGCCTACTTGTACACGCTGGAGTGAGAAGTGGACCCGACCTGGAAACCGGCGGAGGGCAGCGGCGCGGCGCTCGTCCACGAATTGTCGATCACGATGTACGTAGCCTGCGGGTTGATTTTCGTCTTCGTGATGGCGCTCCTGCTTTACGCCGTGTTCTCGCCCGCACGCCCGATCCGCGAACGGCGCTGGCTCGCGGGCGGCGGGCTGATTTTTCCCGGCACGGTGCTCTCGGCGCTGCTGCTCTATTCACTCGCGGTGAGCAACGCACTCGGCAATTTCCAGGGCGAGGGAGCCCTGCGCTTCCTGCTCGACTGCGTCAGCAACGTATCGCGTGCGCTGGGCGTGAGCGCGGGAGACGGCGACCTGCGCATCGAGGTGAACGCGCGGCAATGGTGGTGGGAGGTCAGGTACAGCGGCTCGGGAAAAGATTTCGAGCTCGCGAACGAAATACACGTGCCCGTGGGACGAACCGTCGAGGTGGAGCTCGTCACCGAAGACGTGATCCACAGTTTCTGGGTGCCGTCACTCGCCGGAAAGGTCGACATGATCCCCGGCCATCGCAACAAGGTCGTGCTCAAGGCCGACACGCCGGGCGTGCACCGCGGGCAATGCGCCGAATACTGCGGCGGGCAGCATGCACTCATGGCGCTGGTCGTGATCGTCGAGCCGGAAGAGGATTTCGAACGCTGGCGTTCGCGCCAGGCGCGCGACGCGCCCGACCCCACCGACGATTTCCTTGCGCGCGGCCGCGCGGCTTTCATGCGCGGCGGCTGCGGCGAATGCCACACCGTGCGTGGTACCGCGGCGCGCGGCGATGACGGACCCGACCTCACGCACGTGGGCAGCCGCCATTCTCTGGGCGCGGGTGTGCTGGACAATCACATCGGCACGATGGCGGGCTGGATCGCCGGCACGCAGGCGATCAAGCCCGGTAGTTTGATGCCCGACACGCGCGCCTTCGACGGGCCGGAGCTGCGCGCGGTCGCATCCTGGCTGAAAAGCCTCGAATGAAATTCGAGTCCGCGTCATTCTGGGTGCTCGTCCCGGTGTTCGTCGGCGCGGCGATCGCCGTGTGGCTGGCCGGCACGCGGCTCGTGAGGTTCGCCGACGGGATTTCCGGCAAGACCGGCATCGGGCAGGCGGCGATCGGGCTGGTGCTGCTGGCTGCGATCACCTCGCTGCCGGAAATCGCCGTGGCCATCACCGCGACGCTGGACGGCGCGCCGACCCTGACGATCAACGACGTGCTGGGAAGCGCTTCGATCAACTTGCTGATCCTCGCGATCGCGGATGCGGCATACCGGCGCGAAGCGCTGACGTCGAACGTGCCGTCGATCAAGGTGGCGTTGCAGGGCGTGGTGGGCATCATCGTGCTGGCCCTCGTCGCCGTCTCGGAGACGTTGGGCGACCGGCAGTTGCTGGGCATCGGCTGGGGGAGCTGGCTCATCCTGCTCGCGTACGCGATCTGCATTCGCGTGCTCACCCGGTCTCGCAGTGACCAGCATTGGCGCGCAGAACCGGAAGGCAACGAGAAAGACGCCGCGGAGGATCGCGAAGACGATCGCAGCCTGGGCAGGCTTATCGGGTACACCGTCCTGTGCGCGGCCGTGATCCTCGTGGCCGGTTTCCTGCTGGCGCGTACGGGCGAAGCATTGGCCGAGAAGACCGGGCTCGGCACCAGCTTCTTCGGTGCGGTGGCTCTCGGCTTCGCGACATCCCTGCCGGAGTTGAGCACCGTGCTCGAGGCCGTGCGGCGGCGGCGCTACACGATGGCGATCTCGGAAATCTTCGGAACCAACCTGTTCAACGTGAACGTCATCGTGCTGGTCGACGCGCTGCATCGCGGCGGCCCGGTGATGGTCGAGGCGGGACCGTTCGCCTCCACTGCGGCGCTGCTCGCGCTGGTCCTCACGTCCATCTACCTCGCGGGAATGCTCGAGCGCCGCGACCGAACTTTCCTGCGCATGGGATACGACTCGATCGCCGTGATCCTGACCTACGCCGCCGGCCTGGTGTTGCTATATGGCCAACGTTGAAACTCCGCGCGAGCCGCTGCCCAATCCGCTGCCGCGTCCGCCCGGCGAGCTCGAGAAGCTGACCGAAGTCTGGAAGGCGCCGCGCGGCTGGCGGATCTTCTCGGCGGTCAACAACACGTACATCGGAATCCTGTACATCGGCACCGCCTTGCTGTTCCTCGTTCTGGGCGGCGTACTGGCGCTGCTCATGCGCACCCAGCTCGCGGTGGGCGACAACGACTTCGTAGACTTCGACACCTACAACCAGCTCTTCACGATGCACGGCACCGTGATGATGTTCCTGTTCGCCGTGCCCGTCGTCGAGGCGATCGGCATCCTGCTGCTGCCGGCGATGCTCGGGGCGCGCGACCTGC